>JAVFAR010000233.1:0-2505 GCA_034002365.1 Trichloromonas sp. | reverse complement strand
CCGACGGCAAATGGGGGGTGATCGACCGGCTGAAAAACGAAGCGACCTTTCGTCGTTTCAACCTGATGAATACTCGGTTTCCGTTCAAGAAGCCGTTCCACATCATCTTTTGCCGTAACGTCATGATCTATTTCGACCAGCCGACCCGTGATGCACTGATCGGCAAGTTCCATCAGTCCACCGAACCGGGCGGCTACCTGTGTATCGGCCATTCGGAAACCATCGGCCGTTCCCAGTCCCTCTACAACTATCTGATGCCCGCCACCTATCAGAAAGAGGCTGGAAGATGACCCGTAAAATCCGCGTGCTCATCGTCGACGACTCGGCCCTGGTACGGCAGATCCTCACCCAGGGGCTGGCTATGGACCCAGGGCTGGAGATCGTCGGAGCGGCCGCCGACCCCTACTCGGCCCGGGATCTGATCGTCAAGTGCAAGCCGGACGTGATGACCCTGGATGTGGAAATGCCGCGCATGGACGGCCTGGAGTTTCTGCGCAAGCTCATGCCCCAGTATCCGATTCCGGTGGTAATGGTCAGTTCCCTGACCCAGACCGGCAAGCAGATCACCCTCGACTGCCTGGAAGCGGGAGCGGTTGATTTCGTCGCCAAGCCGACCTCGAACATGGCCCAGGGCCTGAACGCCATGCTCGCCGAGCTGCGCACCAAGGTCAAGATCGCCTCGACGGTCAATGTCAGCCATTGGAAGAACCGCCGCGACCAACTCCCCGGCCGCGGACTCGCTCGCCCGGTGAAGGCCTTGGCCGAATCGACGGACAAGGTCATCGCCATCGGCGCCTCCACCGGCGGCACCGAAGCGATCAAGAGCGTCATTACCGGCTTCCCCGGCAACATGCCGGGGGTGGTCATCGTTCAGCACATGCCGGCGGGCTTCACCAAGATGTTTTCCGACCGCCTCAACCAGCTCTGCGCCATGGAAGTCAAGGAAGCGGAGACCGGCGACCGGATCATGACCGGCCGGGTGCTGGTGGCTCCCGGCGGAAAGCATATGCGTGTGCGTCGTTCGGGCGGCATCTACCAGGTCAGCTGCGACGACGGCGAACTGGTCAGCGGCCACCGTCCTTCCGTCGACGTCCTCATGCATTCGGTGGCCGAGCAGGTGGGGGCCAACGCCATCGGCATCATGCTTACCGGCATGGGCGGCGACGGCTCGAACGGCATGCTCGCCATGCGCCAGGCCGGGGCGCGCACCCTGGCCCAGGACGAGGCAACCTCAGTGGTCTTCGGCATGCCCAAGGTGGCCTATGAGAAGGGCGGCGCCGAACGCCTGGTGCCCCTGCCGGATATCGCTCCGGCGACGATCCGGCTCCTATCGGAGCGTACGTCATGAGTCAAATGGTTCTCGGCATCGGCGACCTCGGGGCCAGCAATCAACCGGACGCGGAGATCAAGACCTACGCTTTGGGCTCTTGCATCGCGGTGGTGCTCCTCGACCCTCAGACCCGCACCGTGGGGATGCTTCATGTCGCCCTGCCGGAGTCGAAGATCAACCTGGTCAAGGCCAAGGAAAAACCGGGCTACTTCGCCGACACCGGGGTCCCGTTGCTGCTGCAGGAAATGGCCCGCCACGGCTGCCAACCGAAAGGCAAGGGACTGATCATCAAACTGGCCGGCGGCGCCGCCATCATGGACCATAACGACACCTTCAACATCGGCAAACGCAATCTTCTGGCGATCAAGAAAATCCTCTGGTCCTACGGGCTGGGTCCCCGTTCCGAGGATGTCGGCGGCACCTTCAGCCGCACCGTCTCGGTATCCGTCAGAACCGGCGAGGTGATTCTCTCCTCCCCCGGTCGACCCAACTGGAAGATATAGGAGCGCCCATGACGACCTCGAACCTGCACGCGGAAATTGCCCGGGCGATTCAGGCGTCGCCCCTGCTCAGCCCCATCGCCAACCAGCTCTTGCAGGTGACGGCCAGAGCGGACCACGAGATGAAGGAGGTCATTGATCTGGTCAAATGCGACTCCCTGCTCACCGCGCGTCTTTTGCGAGTGGTCAACTCCTCGGCCATGGGCCTGGTCCACCAGATCAGCTCGGTGGACCATGCGGTGAGTTACCTGGGGGAACGTCTGGTGGTGGGCATCGCCATCGCCGAATGCACCAATGAGTTTCTCGGCAAACCCCTGGACGGCTATGAAGGGGAGAGCGGCCAACTCTGGCGCCACGAACTCTTCACCGCCATCGCCTCGCGCGCCGTGGCCCGCCACGCCCGTGCCCCGCTGCCCGCCGACCTGGCCTTCACCGCCGGACTACTGCACGATATCGGCAAAGCGATCCTCTCGGAATTTCTGCGCGGCACCTCCCGGGAACTGGTGGCGGATATCGTGCGCGGCGACACCGCCGACTATCTGACCGGCGAACAGGAGCGGGTCGGCCTCGACCACGCGGAAGTCGGCTTCGAACTGGCGCGCCACTGGAAGCTGCCCGAGGCCCTGGCCAAGGTTATTCGCCATCACCACCATCCGGAAACGGTCGCGGTCGAGC
>JAVFAR010000232.1:0-2527 GCA_034002365.1 Trichloromonas sp. | reverse complement strand
AATCATTAAGGGCGATTCTGTAGAAGTAGGTACTATGCCTGAGTTGTACGTAAAAAACGAGAAGGCCGAACTGACACACGAAGCCTCTATCGGCAGAGTAAATGTCAAGCAGATGGAAACCTTGATGTCAAAAGGGTTGAGCGAGGAAGAAGCCACTGATATGATTGTCAAAGGTATGCTCAGATAGAAGTGGAGGGAGTTACTTGAAATACAGCGAGATGTACATTGTGAAGAAACTAGTCGATCTAGCCAACATACCAAGTCCATCCGGATTCACCAACACCGTTGTTGGCTATCTTGAGTCTGAACTGCAGGAATTGGGGTTCAGTCCGCGAAGAACAAGAAAGGGAGCTCTGGTGGCAGAGCTCGGCGGCAAAGGAAGACCTCTGGTGTTGGCTGCACACGTTGACACGCTTGGGGCTATGGTTAAATCCCTGAAGCCGAATGGCCGGTTAGAGATAACCAACGTTGGCGGATTCACAATGAATAGCATTGAAAACGAGAACTGCGTAATTCACACGAAAACTGGAAAATCCTTCACGGGAACAATCCAGTCCATATCACCTTCCGTTCATGTCTTTGAAAACGCAAGGACTCTTGAACGCAAGATATCAAATATGGAAATCCGGGTAGACGAATTGGTAAGAAGCGAAGAAGATCTTAAAAACCTTGGTATTGAAGCAGGGGATTTCGTTTCATTTGATCCTAGAGTGATGGTTACCGATAGTGGTTTTGTGAAGTCAAGACATCTTGATGACAAAGCAAGCGCAGCAATCCTTCTAGAGTTAGCAAAGAAAGTCTCTTCTGGCGAAGCGATCTGCGGAAGAAAAACTTACTTGTTTTTCTCGAACTATGAAGAAGTAGGACATGGCGCATCGGCTGCGATGCCAGATGATTGCGAAGAGATAATCTCTGTTGATATGGGAGCGATAGGCGATACTCTGAAGACCGATGAATTTGTGGTCTCGATATGTGCTAAGGATTCGGGTGGACCTTACGATCACTCAATCGTTAAGGGATTGATCGAAACTGCAAAGAAAGTGAAAGCCGAATACTCAGTAGACATCTATCCCTTTTATGGATCTGATGTGGAAGCATCTCTGAGAGCCGGATACGATGTCAGGTTTGGACTAGTCGGTCCCGGAGTTGAAGCCTCTCATGGATACGAAAGGACTCATTACAGAGCGCTCGAAAATACTTTGAAGCTTCTTAAAGGATATATTGAAAACTGAGGCGCAAAAGCGCCTCAGTCATTACTAGCTCTCCGCAACCATGGTTCTAGAAAATTATCTTGCCCTTCTTGTTACCTATCTCCTGACCAAGCTGGTTAACAAAACCGGCAGGAGCGACATCGATTACTTTGCTCTTCTCAGCTTCCATAGCTTCCTGAAGCTTCTTTCTGTAGGCATCCATTTTCTCTCTGAGTTCAGATACGTCCCCTTCAAGCCACCCATAGATACTATCTGTAAGCTTCTCAGAAATCGCCTCTATTTCGTCGTTTTCTTCCATCATTCCTGCTTCTTTCGTTACCTCCAGCTCTTCACTTACTGCCCTCTCAACATCATCTTTCGTTAGCTGAGGAACGGCCGACTTTACCAAACGCATAGCGATGTTTGTTCTGAGTCTCAGATCATCTATGGTTGCCTCAAGATTATCTACTCTGGACATTATCGCACCCAAGAATTGATCAAGTGAAATCTGCATTTATTGTTCAGCTCCTTTCAATGGTTTCTCATAACGATTTTACTACTTAGAAAGCCGACTATAGTTAAGCTCATGTTTTGCTTGTAATCTTAGCCTTTCTTGTCGAATCGATATCTGATTCTAATAAGCCATAGGGACAAAACAACAACAAGGATGAAAGCAGTAACGTCGCCAGAGGCAATTTGGAGAAGCCAGAAAGAAGGAAGATATCCGCTGGTAAACAGCGAAGATTTCAGAATTGACGGAAATACCCAACCTGTTATAAGCGTGGTAGCTGCAATGAAGACCGCTACAGATTTCTCCTCTATTCTCCTCAGCTTTCTAAATGGAAGAAAGGAAAACGAAGCGAGTGAGATCACTAAGGCCATAGATGAAACAAAACCAAGAATCGAAAAGAGACTCCTGCTCCAGCAGATCAACAACGAAATCAAGAGTATCAGGACAGATGGCTTCTTTAAGACTCCCTTGGCACTATCAGTAAGCATATCTTTTGAACATATGTTCTTTTCAAACTCCTGTCTGTAGACGACTATTCCCATAAGAATCGATAAAGGCATCAATCCGGCTGAAAGTGAGGCTTCCCAGAAGAAGAGCTGAGAGATTGCTATCGATCCAACAAGAATCTCGTGCAGAAATGTCAGAAAAACCCTCACTCTTCCTCCTCCAGACTCTCTATCACGGCCTTCACACCGTTATCACCGGTAATGTCCAGGAAGAGATCCTCAAGACTTGACTCCACACTGCCGAAGCTTTCTTTCAGATCAGAAAGCGTGCCTTCGGCGATCATCCTACCTCTATCGATAATTCCAATTCTGTCGCACAT
>JAVFAR010000231.1:0-2570 GCA_034002365.1 Trichloromonas sp. | reverse complement strand
CGTGGCGCAAAGAACTGGTGTGCGGATAACGCAGAATGGACTTAGCAATAAACGCTCCGGCAAGAGCTTCCCGCTCTTTCAGCCGACGTCCCAGCCATTGTCGCTTGGCACTGACCGGCACATACTTAAAAAGCCGAATAAGCTTTTGCAAGAGGCTCAGGTGGCTAATGAAAAAAATTGCGCCCGAGCCTCCCTGCCGATGTCAAGCAAAAAGTGATGGCCGGTTCGTTATTTTATTATCAAAATCAGTAGGTTGAATCAAATTTCCAAGTTAAATTCTCTGCGTTGGCTTCTGCAAGAGGCGAGTCGCCGTCGGGAGTCAAAAGGACCGAAGTAAAGATCCAATCGAGCAGAAGCTTACGAAAGCAAAAATCTCAAGCCCCCTGTTTTAGCTGGTTTCATGGGGGAGCGGGAATGCCTGGTTGCCAAGTGAGTTTTCGACGGACTGAATTATAGCATAAACAATGAAGAAATTCAATAAGTTATCTGCATTCGCTGAAGTTCTTCTGATTGTAATCTTACGGATTCAGATCAAATGTAAACTCCGGGCGGAATGTTCCGTTTCTTCCCAAACGGCGACATAGGTCGGGCGGCCTTTTTTCAGATGGCCGCTCCCCAGCTTGCCATAGTTGGCCCAGTTGCCGCGAACCGGCCCGGCAACCTCGATTTCCCGTATCAGGGTCAGCAGGGCCGTTCGTATGCTCTGGGACAACTTTTTCGGCCTTGCGGGCCAATAAAACCGTCCAGGTCATGTGATATGCCTCTGGATGGTATATTTAGAGGTTCGTTTAAGCCGAAAAGCTGTATCTACTAAAATCAAGGGGTTCCGGGATTTTTCCCGTAGCCCCTTGGTCGTTTTTTGGTGCCGGTGTCATGGGCATCGTCAATTGGCGATGCCGTCGGAAGGATCAGCGGTCGGAGGTGCGGCGTTCCGCGCCCTGGTAGCCGTTGTCGCCGCGCCGGGTGCGCACCGGGTCGATGCCCAGGGCGACCCAGCCGCTGGAGCGCTTGAAAGAGCGGATCTCTTCCCGGTCGATGAGGCGGTCGAGAATAAAGGGTTTGACCAGATCGTGGCGGCCGTCGGAATAGATCACGGGAATCAGCATGTTGCCCCCTTCCTTGTGGATGGTGTTGTCTATTTGCGCATAGTCATCGAAGAAGCTTCCAGTTGGTCCGATCCGGTTTTTCAATCCAGTTGTTTCACGGATGAAACCCGCGTTCCGTTGATAATAATGACATAATCCTTGCCATAGTCGAGTTTTTCGTAAAACCATTCGTCGGTGCGGGTCTCGACCTTGACGTTGTTGGATTTGACCGTGGTGCTGCCTAAGGGGGCGACGTGGTCGGGCGTGCCGCAGTATTTCAGCACCTCGTATTTCGAGACGCCCGGTTCGATGATCTGCCCCTGGCAGCGCACCGAATCGGCCAGGGCCGGCGAGGCGAGGATGAGAAGGGCGAAGATGAAGAGGATTTTTTTCATCGGAGTCTCCTACAAAAACAGCCGATAGTCGGCATTCAGTACCGCCGCCAGCTTGCGGGCGTTGTCCTTGCCGATGCCGCGCTTGCCGTTTTCCATTTCGCTGATGTGCCGTTGCGGGATGCCGCTGCGCTCGGCCAGTTGGGCCTGGGTCAGATCCTCGCGGTAGCGCAGGCCGCGCAGCGCCGCGCCGGTGCGATTGGTCGCCAGTTCGGGGAAAACCTCGCTCGCCGGGATGGTGTCGAGCTCCTTTGCGCCAAGATCGCGGGCCAGTTCGCGCAGCCGGGCAATCATCGCCGGATGGCCGCGAAAGCGAGCCTCTTCAATAGGGTGCTTTTTCGTGTGTTCCCGCATAAATCACCTCGATCAGTTTCATTTCCTTGTCCGCGACTTCCCATACCGCGACATAACAGGGCTTGCCTTTTTTCAGATGACAATGGTGCCGCAGGCTTGTCAGCTTCCCGTAATTCGCCCAGTTGCCGCGCACCGGCCCATTTTCTTCCAGGTCGATCACCAGCGCCTGTAAAATCCCCTGAATTTTTACGGGTAAGCGATCTGTCTGTTTTTGCGCTTGACGGCTGAAGTGAACGTTCCATGTCATAACAATATACCTTCCAATAGTATAATCGCAAGGATTTAACTCGCCTCGCCCCTCCCTCAACTCACATAGCGCCCGTCCTCCATTTCGCGCGCCTGGCCGATGGAGGCGAGGGCGGCGAGGGCGGCGAGGATTTCGCGGACTTTGGGTTCGCGGGCGTTTTTGAATTGCTCTTTGAGTTCCTTGGCGGAAACGGGGGCCGATTGGCGCGACAGGGCGGCGCGGACGGCGGCGGGGGCGTCGTCGTCTTCCGCCTCGGGCAGCGCCTGCTGGGCGGCGTCGCGGCTTCCGGCGGGATTCTGATAGTCCGGGCGCAGCCAGCGCACCAGGCCCTGTTCTTCTTCCCTGGCCCGTTGGCGGTTGAGGTCGACGAGTTTTTCGAGAAGCGCTTCGTCGGCAAGATCGACGGGCCAGCCGTAGGCCTCGGCGACGGCGGCGTCGAGCTCGTCGTGCAGTTGTTTAAGGATGGAAACCAGCCCCTGTTCGTGGATGGTT
>JAVFAR010000230.1:0-2578 GCA_034002365.1 Trichloromonas sp. | reverse complement strand
CTGCTTCGCCTGGCTTGGGGAGGGGACGGTCGATCTGGTCACCGGCATCGGCTACAGCGAGGAGCGCGACTGGCTTTACGATTTTTCCCGGGAATCGGTCCTTTCCAACTGGGGGCAGCTGCTGGCCCGACCGGGGATCAGAATCGATTCGATTCCCGATCTGCAAGGGAAAACCGTGGCGATCGTTCCGAGCAGCATCTTCGCCACCGGCCCCAACGGCTTGCGGGAGCTGGCGCGGCGGCTGGAAGTCGAAGTGAGGTTCCTCGAAGTCGCCGACATGTCCGAGATTCTGCCGGCGGTTCTCGATGACCGCGCCGACGCCGCCCTGGCCAACCGCTTTTTTCTCGACCGCCTCGCCGGGGACTTTCGCCTCAAAAAAAGCCCGGTCCTGGTCAGTCCCATCGAGTTGCGTTTCGTCTTTTCCCTGGAATCCGACGAATCCCTGCGGCATACGGTCGACCGCCGGCTCGCGGCGCTCAAGGCCGAACCCGACTCCCTCTATTATCGCCGCCTGGCCCGCTGGATCAAGGAAGAGCCCACGGCGACCCTGCCCGCCTGGCTGTTGCCGACGGCGGTCGGCACGGCCGGGCTGCTGGTGCTGCTCGCCGGGGTCGCGCTGGCGACCCGCTTCCAGGTGCGGCGCAAAACCTGGGAGCTGGTTCAGCGCGGCGAAGAGCTGCAGCGCGAAATCGCCGAAAGGCAGCGGGCCGAGAGCGCGGCGCAGGGGCATATGATTCGCTATCGCGGCCTCTTCGAGGGGGCGGCCGTTTCCATCTGGGATGAGGATCTGCGCGGCGTGCGGCGGGCTCTGGCGGCGTTACGCGCCGAGGGGGTGGCCGATCTGCGCGCTTTTCTGGCGGAACATCCGGAGAAAATCCTGGATTTGGCCGGTAAAATTCAGGTGAACGACGTCAACGAAGCCAGCCTCGGAATTTTCCGCGCCACCGGCAAGGAGGAGCTGATCGCCGCCCTGCCGCAAACCTTTGTCGAAGAATCCTTGCCGGTGCTGGCCGAGTCCCTTTGTGCCATGTGGGAAGGGGCGGAGAGTTTCAGTGCCGAGGTGGCCATGCGTGCCCTCGACGGCACGCGCCTGACGACCTTTATCTCCCTGCCGATCCCCCATTCCGAAGAGGCCTGGAGCCAGGTGCCGGTGAGCATCCTCGACCTCACCGACTACCAGAAAACCCGCAAGACCCTCCGGCAACTGGAGCGGCGGCACCAGACCCTGGTGGAGCATTCTCCGGTCGGCATCTTCTACGCCGATCTTCGGGGGAAATGCTCCTATATCAACCGGCGCGGCCTCGCTATGCTCGGCATGGCTCAGGACTCGGCTTCGGGAGACGGCTGGCTCGCCGCCGTTCATTACGAGGACCGGCCGCGGATTGAATCCGCCTGGCGCCATGCCTGCGAAGCCCAATTCCCTTTCAAGGAAGATTTCCGCTTCGATCGCGGCAACGGCTCGTTGGCCTGGGTCATGGGAGAGGCGGTGCCGGAGCGGGACGAGGCGGGGGAGACGATCGGCTATATCGGCACCCTCTCCGAAATCACCGACCGCATCGCCGTCGAGGAAAGTCTGCGGCGCAACGAAGAGCGTCTGCAGTACATCGCCCATCACGATCAGGTCACCGGCTTGCCCAATCGGGTGCTCTTTCACAGTCATTTGCGGCGGGCGATCGCCGAAGTCCAGCGTTCCGGACGGATGGCGGCCATTCTCTTTCTCGACCTCGACCGCTTCAAGACCATCAACGATTCCCTGGGGCACGAAATCGGCGATCAGGTGCTGCGGGAGGTTTCCGCCCGGCTCAGCGCCTGTATCCGCAAGTCCGATCTGGTCGCCCGTTTCGGCGGCGACGAATTCGTCATCCTCCTCGAAGACCTGCGCGAACTCAAGGATATCGCCCATATCGCCGAAAAAATCCTGCATTCCCTGCCGCCGCCCATCGCCATTCCCCCCCATGTGCTGCATGTCACCACCAGTATCGGCATCGCTCTCGTCCCCGCTGACGGGGAGGACGCCGACGGCCTGATGAAGGCGGCCGATGTCGCCATGTACCGGGCCAAGGAGCAGGGGCGCAACAATTTCCAGTTCTACACCCCGGATATGAACTTCCGCGCCGGCGAACTGCTGATGCTGGAAACGGAGCTGCGCAAGGCCATCGACGAGGATCAGCTGGTCCTCCATTACCAGCCCCAGGTGCACATGGCCAGCGGCGCGCTGGTCGGCATGGAGGCGCTGGTGCGCTGGCGCCATCCCGAGCAGGGGATGGTCTCCCCCGGCGACTTCATCCCCCTGGCCGAGGATTCGGGGCTGATTCTGCCCATCGGCGTCTGGGTGCTGCGTACCGCCTGCGCCCAGAATCGCGCCTGGCAGGATATGGGCTTGCCGCCGATCCGCGTCTCCGTCAATATTTCGGCCCGGCAGTTCCGGCAGATCGAGCTGGTGCGCACGGTCGAGCGGATACTTGCCGAGACCGGGCTCGACCCCGACTGGCTGGAGCTGGAAATCACCGAAAGCTCCATCATGTACGATATCGAAGCGGTCATCCAGATCCTTCAGGAGCTCACCGCCATGGGGGTG
>JAVFAR010000229.1:0-2597 GCA_034002365.1 Trichloromonas sp. | reverse complement strand
GCGCGAGGGCGACGGGGTAGTTGAGAGGATTGTCCAGGTAGGGCGCCAGACATTGCCGGAAGGAGCTCCCGGCTTCGGTTGTGGGCGGATGGTCGATGAGCTTTTGCAGGGAGTCGGGGAAGCCGAGCAGATCCATACCGTAGAGGGCGACCCGCTGTTCGGGGGGACGCTCGCGGTTGAATTGGTGCAGCCACTCCACCAGCCGTTCGAACTCGGTGTTCTGCCAGACCCAGCCCGGCCAGCGGTTGAAGGCGCGCAGGGCCGCGGCGGCGCTCCCGGCGGCTCCCGGCAAATGGCGGACGTAACGGTCGACGGCCGCCGTGCTCGCCCAATCCCCCTCGATAGCAAAGAAATCAATGCCCTGCTCGGTGATGAGCCGTTGGCTGATATGGGCGCGCACCCGGTAGAAGTCGTAGGTGCCGTGGCTGCCGTCGCCGAGGAGGATCAGGCGCGCTCCTTGCGCCCGCTCCAGCAGAGGGTTGAGATCGGCCTCGGTCGCCAGGGGCAGCGCCCGCTCGCGCAGATGCGCGACCAGGGGGATTTCCGTGGTTTCCACGGCCGGAGCGGGAGAGGGGAATCCCGTCAGCAGCACGATGCCCAGCAGTGCCAGGAAGGTCTTTTTCATTCAGGCCGACTCCCGCTGCGAATCGGGCTTGCGCCCGGCTATTCGTGGTTTTTCAGCACGTCGAGAATTTCGATGTGCGCCGCCTGCCAGGCCGGATAGGCGCCGGCGGCGAGCCCCAGCAGCACCGAGCCGCCGAGGGAGCCGCCGATGAGCAGGGGATCGATGACCAGGGGCATGTTGCCGAGGCGGCAGACGACGACCACCAGCAGCAGCGCCAGCACCACGCCGACTCCGCCGCCGCTCCCCGACATCAGCGCCGCTTCGAGCATGAACTGGCGGATGATGTCGAGCCGCCGCGCCCCGACCGCCCGGCGCACGCCGATCTCCAGACGGCGGGTACGCACCAGCAGGACCATGATCGAAAGGATGCCGAGGCCGCCGACGGCGAAGGAAATCGACGAGCTGATCAGGCCGAGGGTGCCGACCAGATCGAGGGCCTGCTGCTGCACCTTCATGGTGTCCTTGGCGGTCATCAGGGAAAAGTCGTCGGCCTTCCCCGGGCCGAGGTTATGGCGCGCCCGCAGGATCGCCTCCGCCGCCGGGCGTGCCGTGACATAGGCGTCGGGCCGGTCGAGCTGCAGATAGACGCCGCTGATCCAGTTCTGGTTGGCCATGCGCCGCATGAAGGTGCTGATGGGAACGAAGACCTGCTCGTCCTGATCGGTGCCGGAAATGTCCGCCCCCTTGCTCTCCATCACCCCGATCACCTGGGCGCCGGCGCGAAAGAAGAAGACCTGCCGGCCGAGGGCTTTTTCCGGCGAGCCGAAGAGCCGTTCGGCGATCTTGGCGCCGAGCACCACCACCCGTGCCCGCTCCTCTTGTTCGGCGGCGGTGAAGAAGCGGCCGTGGGCGGGGCGGAAGTTGCGCACCTCGGGGTAGGCGACGGTGGTCGCCACCACCTGGGAGGGAATCTTGTTGTCGCCGAGGCGGATCGGCATGGTCTGGGTGATGAAGGGGGCGCCCCGGTGCACCGAGGGGATCCCCTGGATCAGCGCTTGGGCGTCGGCGAGGGTGAAATTGCGGGCTTCATTGCGGGCGCGGGCGGTGCCGTCCCGGCGAAAGGCGAGCTGGCCGCTCTGGGCGATGAACAGATTGCTGCCGAGCTTGGCCGTTTCCACCTCGGTCTTTTCCAGCATCGACTTGGAGACGTGCTGCACCCCGGTCAGGGCCAGGGCGCCGAGGAGCACGCCGATCATCGCCAGCAGGGTACGCAGGCGATGGGCGCGCAGGGAAGAGAGGGCGATTTTGAGGCTCAGGGGCATGGCAATCCAGTGACGAGTGACGAGTGACTGTGGTTTGCCGATTACCGACAACCAATCACCAATCACTGCTTTTATCCTTTCAGCACCTCGATCGGGACCATCGCCGCGGCGCGGCGGGCCGGGCGCAGGCCGAAGAGGATGCCGATGGCGACGGCGGAAAGGGTGGACCAGGTGAAGACCTTCCAGGAGAAGAGGATCTCCAGGATTTCCAGTTTTTCCAGCAGCTTCGCCATGCCCATGCCGAGGGTCATGCCGAGCAGGGCGCCGATCAGGGTGAGGATCACCGCTTCCGCCAGAAACTGCGCCAGCACCGCGCCGTCGCGGGCGCCGAGGGCTTTCTTCAGGCCGATTTCCGCCTTGCGTTCGTCGACGCTCAGGTAGAAGAGGTTGGCGAGAACGAAGCCGCCGACCAGAACGGCGACGGTGGCGGTGATGCCGAGAAAGACGAGCAGCCCGCCCTTGAACATGGAGAGGAATTTGAGGATCTCGTCGGCGGTCAGCAGGCTGAAATCGTCGGGCTCGCCCTCGGCGATGCGGTGCTGATGGCGCAGCAGGGAGCGCAGATTCTCGACGTGGAAATCCATGTTGTCGGTGGAGGTGAACTTGACCCGCAGGGCGCGGAAATATTTGCGGTCGAGGTTGAAACGCTGGGTCAGGGTGGTGAGCGGCACGATGATGCGTTCGTCGATGGGGGTGCCGCCGCCGGTGGG
>JAVFAR010000228.1:0-2605 GCA_034002365.1 Trichloromonas sp. | reverse complement strand
CCGCCTCGCCTCGCGGCTGGAAGAAGCGGGCATCCACGTCACCTACGGCGTGGTCGGACTGAAAACCCACGCCAAGATCATTCTGGTGGTGCGCAACGACTACAACGGGCTGCGCCGCTACGTGCATATCGGCACCGGCAACTATCATCCGGAAACCTCGCGCCTCTACAGCGACCTGGGACTGCTGCTCTACGACAAGAACATCGGCCGCGACGCCACCGAACTCTTCAACTATCTGACCACCGGCTTCAGCCCCAGCCGCCGCTACCAGAAGCTGCTGGTCGCCCCGAAGATGCTCAAGCGCGGCCTGCTGGAACGCATCGACCGGGAAATCGCCGGGCACTCGGAGAAATCCCCCGGGCACATCATCTTCAAAATGAACGCCCTCGACGACGCCGATATCGCCCGCGCCCTCTACCGCGCCTCCCGCGCCGGGGTGCGGATCGATCTCATCATCCGCGACAGCTGCCGGCTACGGCCGGGGATCGCCGGTCTCTCGGAAAACATCCGGGTCGTTTCCATTGTCGGCCGGTTTCTCGAACATGCCCGCCTCTACTACTTCCGCAACGGCGGCGAGGAGGAGTATTTCATCGGCTCGGCCGACGCCATGAAACGCAACCTCGAACACCGGGTCGAAGTCCTGACCCCGGTGGAGAATCCGGGCATCCGCGAGGATTTGCGGCAGATGCTGGAATTTCAGCTCAACGACCGGCGCGGCGCCTGGGAGCTCAAATCGGACGGCAGTTACAGTCAGCGGCGGCCGCGCAACGCGGAAGAGAGCGTCGGCAGCCAGCAGCGGTTGATCGAGCTGGCGGAGAAGCGCAATCGCGACGCCTCCCGGCTGCGCAAACGCAAGCCGAAAAGCCTCGGCGGCCGCAATCTGCGCTAAGAGAGGGAATATCGGGATGAGCGATTGCCTGAAGGGAAAATCGGAGAACAAGCCGAAGCAGGGACGCTTTCTCTGCGAGCGCTGCGGGGCGGTTTCGAAAAAGGAAAACCACCTCTGCAAGCCCGAGGAACTGACGAAAAAAGCGGTGAAAAAGCTCGAAAAGAAGAAGGAAAAAGCCGCCGGCGACTGAAGCCGGGCTCGTCTCAGTCCTTGGCCAACGTCTGCTCGATGCCTTCGACCAGGGTTTTGAGAACCTTGACCCGGGCGTAACGCTTGCTGTTGGCCTCGACCAATGTCCAGGGGGCGATTTCGGTACTGGTGCGCTCGACCATATCGCACACCGCCTCTTCGTAAAGGGGCCACTTCTCCCGATTGCGCCAGTCGTCCTCGGTGATCTTGAAGTTCTTGAAGGGGATCTCTTCCCGCGCCTGAAAACGCCGCAACTGCTCATCCTGATCGATGGCCAGCCAGAATTTCACCACCAGGGTGCGGTTGCGGATCAGCTGCTCCTCGAAATCGTTGATCTCGCCGTAAGCGCGCATCCAGTCGGCCTCGGCACAGTAGCCCTCGACCCGCTCCACCAGCACCCGCCCGTACCAGGAGCGGTCGAAAATCACCAGTTTCCCCCGCTCGGGCAGATGCCGCCAGAAACGCCACAGGTAGGGATGAGCCGCCTCCTCGTCCGTCGGCGCGGCGACCGGCACGACCTGATAACGCCGGGCATCGAGCGCCCCTGTCACCCGCCGGATACTCCCCCCCTTCCCGGCCGCGTCGTTCCCCTCGAAGACCGCCACCACGGAAATCCCGCCGAAGCCCTTCTTGCGGCTCAGCTTGTTGAGCTTCCCCTGCCAATGGGCCAACTGCTCCTCATAATCCTTCTTATCCAGATCGAGACTCAGATCGAGAGCGCGCAGCACGTTGAGTTCATCGATGCGCGGAACCAGGGGCGGCACCGTCACCGCCGGCTGCGGTGGCAGTGTCTCAACCGCCAGGCGTTGCCGCAGTGCCTGCAGCAAAGCTTCACCCAAAGTCAGCTCCCGGTAGCGGGCATCGTAGCCCTCGATGATCGTCCAGGGCGCCTCGGCCGAACTGGTCTGCCGCAGAGCCCGCTCCGCCACCTGCCGGAACTTGCCGTAATGTTTGTGATTACGCCAGTCGTCCTTGTTCACCCGCCAGCTGGTGGCGGGGTCCTTCTCCAGCTTGTCGAAACGTTTTTTCTGACGTTTTTCCGACAGATGCAGCCAGAATTTGAGCACCAGGGCGCCCTCGTCCACCAGCATCTTTTCAAAACGGTTGCCCCGCTCCAAGGCCTGATCCAGCTCCGAGTTGCCGATGCGGTCGTAAACCCGGCCGCGGATCGCCTCGCTGTAGAGCGCATCGAAAAAAATCCCGATCTTCCCCTTCGGCGGCAGCGCCCGCCAATAGCGCCACATGGGCGGCCGCGCCAGATCGGTCTCGGTCGGCTCGCCGGGGGCATGGGTCTGGATATGGCGGGGATCCATCCACTCGTTGAGGACGTTGACCGTATCCCCCTTCCCCGCCCCGTCCATCCCGGCGATGATGATGACAACCGCGAACCGGCGGGCTTCCACCATCTCCAGCTGGGTTTCGAGCAGCTCCCGGCGCAGCCGGGGCAGTTCCCGATTATAACGTTCGGCGTCAATGGCATGACCAAGTTCCGCAGATTCGAACATGACAACCCTCCTGTTTCGGGTA
>JAVFAR010000227.1:0-2611 GCA_034002365.1 Trichloromonas sp. | reverse complement strand
CAACAAAAGTGACCATGTGCTTATTATACGGCAATGACGTATAAAGTCAACCGACAAAATGATTGAAAACACAAGATAAAAAAACTGAAGTAGAGGCAATTACAGCAAAGCAGAAAAGGCCAATATCCAACAAACGGCAGCACCGGTCAGCGGGAAAAAGCCCCCGCCGAGCCGGTGTGCCTTATCACGTTATAGTTTTTTACGAGGTCATCAATAAGTGCAACAACAAAGGAGAACGTTATGGAGACCATGAAGAAAATGAAAAAACGTATTTTTATGCTGGCGGCTTGTTTCTGTTGTCTTGTGCTGGCGACCATGCTGGGTTGCGGCAATAGTGTGACAACGACTGAGTATACTGGCGCTCCGGGGATCACCGATTATGCGCTTACATCAAACTGGCAGACTCTTCCAATAACGGCATCACAAGCCGTGGATGTCTTCTTCATCTATCCATCGACCTATTTTCCCAATCCAGCCAACAACGGCCCAACCTACACTACAGGCTGGAACCAGACCATAGAACTTGCTACCGCTGATCCAGGAATTACGAATCAAGTTGCATCGAAGGCAAGCGTCTTCTATAAGGCTGGCACCAACCTGTACGTACCATACTATCGCCAGTCAGCCGGTATTAATGTGCTTCAGGCGCTGCTGTGGGGGATTGCTCCAGCTAACATTCCGGCGGCAAATCAGGCGATGGAAACGGCATATTCGGATGTCAGCGATGCATTCACCTACTTCCTTCAGCATTACAACAAAGATGCCTCAGGTAAATCGAGACCATTTATTCTTGCAGGCCATAGCCAGGGTTCCAATCTGTTGCTGATGCTTCTGGAGCGACGGTTTGGAGACGCAGCACTCCGTAATCAGTTAGTTGCTGCATATATCATCGGCTGGTCTGTTACGGAGCAAGATATGCAAAACTATCCCGCTCTGACCTCACTCGGCATTTGTAGTAGTAGCAATCAGACAGGCTGTATCATTACGTACAACACTCAGGAACTGGCAGGAGATTGGTCGATGGCAGTAGACTCAGCGCATCCAACTGGAGTTGGGATAGTGAAACCTAACGCATATAGCGTTAATCCATTGACATGGGTCGCAACGTCACCGAACAGTTCGGAGGCTACTGCTGCCCCCGCCTCAGCAAATTCAGGCGCTGTTTTCTATAAGTTTCAGGCGCCTGCAAATCCTCAACTGGTGCCACCTGCTGGCCAAAATCCAGTCAATTGGGTAAATCAGTTGATCGGGGGTGTTTCAGTCGATGCGGTTAAAATTTCCAACTACACCGGCGCGCAAAACAAACAAGGCGCTCTGGTGATTGACCCATCTCAACTGCCAGCACCCGGAACGTTTGACAGCTTGAATCTCCCGTACAGCTTACGGCCAGGTTGGTACCACAACTACGACTACGCTTTCTTTTTCTTCAACCTTGAAGAGAATGTCATCACCCGGATAAATGCTTATAACGCCAGTAGATAACCCAAGCGGCTTTATTGCTTTAGCATGGCATTTTCAGCGGGAAAACCGGGGATCACCAAGTGTGATAGTTTGCTGGAGTAACAATGGAAGAAAACTGATGATCCCAACCACGTCCTTGGACACCGACCGCCCGAAGAAGCCGGGCGGTCGGGTCAAGGCCAGCCCCGACAGACGTTTGTGATGACAAAAGGCACACATTACAGTATCCTGCCACTATGAAACATTTCCGTTGGAATCATCAGAAAAATACAGTGCTAAAGGCTGAACGCAACATCACCTTTGAACAAATGGTGCTTGCTATTGAGGCAGATGGTCTGCTGGACGTGGTTCAGCATCCAAACATCGACAAATATCCAAACCAGCTTATCTTTGTCGTTGCATACGAGGGCTATGTCTACTTGGTGCCCTTTGTTGAAGAGTCGGCATACTACTTTCTCAAAACCATTATTCCAAGCCGCAAAGCAAAACGGGATTACCTGAATCGAGGTACATTATGAAAAAAGCCAAACTGGACACATATGAACAAGACCTGCTTGAGGCATTCGACCAAGACAAGATGGCCTCGGTCATTACCTCAAAAGACGACTTACAAAAATACCGTGCTGCTGCCCGTGACACGTTTATAAAAGACCGTCGTGTCAATATCCGCCTATCTACTCCAGACCTTATGGACATCCAGGAAAAGGCGGCAGAAGAAGGTCTCCCATATCAGACCTTAATAGCCAGCATTCTCCATAAGTATGTATCCGGCAAATTGGTGGAGAGACCGGCAAGACAATCAACTCGGACTGGCTTACAGCGTGCTGAATTTTAGCATTTTCCAAGTCGTCAGTTGGTCGGCAGTTCAGCCAGCAGTTGCCCGGCAGCGCCATACCATCAACAACTTTGACAAGGTGATTTTATGACCATGCATTACCACCACAGATGGCTAAGATTTACCGTAACCTGTATTCTTCTGCTTTCGCTTACCTGCCCGGCGTATCCCTGCTCACGCGTGTTGTGGAACGACAATGGACAGGCAGTCGTTGTCGGCCGCAATATGGACTGGTTTGAAGATATGAAAAGCAACCTGTGGGCCTTCCCACGGGGGATCTCGCGGGATGGCGGAGCAGGCAGGAACTCTTTGAAG
>JAVFAR010000226.1:0-2669 GCA_034002365.1 Trichloromonas sp. | reverse complement strand
ATGTCTTTGGAAAAGAGTGAAGTCGGCGTCTGTGGCGAGGATGGGCATGGCGTGGTTATGCGACAGGGCACAGATGAGAAAGTCAGTGTTTGATCCCTGAATTCCCTTTCCCTGGCAGATATTGAAGAATTCGGAGGCCCGTTCGTAATCCTCGGTCCTTAACTCGAGGTCTGGGAAGGCGCGAAGATGGTCGCGGAGCTTTTGGTATTGAGATTCATTCCGGAGGCCCGAAAGAAGTTCCTGACGGATGGGGCCGATCATCTGTACCCGAAGCTCGCTAATCAATTCGCTCAGTTCGCGGATATGGGCGCTGTCGGGAGCTTGAGTGCGCCGCAGGGCCAGTGACCATACGCAGGTATCCACCAGAACTTTCATGGTTTGTTGCGCTGCTCTTTATAGTGATAGTCGGAATCGAACTCGACTTCATGGAAAAGATCCAGTATCTGCAATTGCTTACGGCGCTGGATATATTCTTCGAGAGCTTCTGTGACCACGGCTTTTTGGGTCCGGTGCCTGCCGATCCGGCGAGCGCGTTCGATCAGTTGGGCATCAATTGCAAGGTTTGAAGTCATGGTAACCTCCTTTGCGGGCGGTATTCATTTTCCCGCACGGTTAATACCCGAAAACTATAGCCGAATTGACCGACGAAAGGAATGATGAATGATGTGCGCTCGGTCGCATGCAGGGGCGCAGCATGCTGCGCCCTTACGGACAGTTGCGCCATACACGAAAATCTTTCACCACAGAGTTCACAGAGGGCACAGAGAAAACCCATTGATTTCGAGATATTGAGCCTTTTTATGTCGCTGCCCTTCCTCGGTGTCCTCTGTGTTCTCTAGCGAGCGAAGCGAGCGGGTGGTGAAAGGGGGGCTTTCGCCTCGGGGGTGAAGATGACCCGGTAAGGCATGGTTAGCGATTTTCCGAGGCTTTGGCATGCCGGGTGGCCAGTTTGGCGCGAATTTCTTCGATGCCGATGGCCCGGCTCGGGTCGGATTGCAGGGCATCATAGGCTGGTCCGACCTGCTCCTTGAGCCAAGTGTGAATAATGACGTCAAATGCAGGGGCACGGCATGCTGCGCCCTTACTGTTTCTGCTCTGTATCAACGACCCCAAATTTTCTCACCACAGAGGGCACAGAGAACACAGAGAAAAAATATTGATTTCAAGGTTTTAGCGTTGCTATTGCCTCCGGTCTTCCTCGGTGTCCTCTGTGTTCTCCAGCGAGCGAAGCGAGCGGGTGGTGAGAATTGAAACTCCGCATTCATCATTTGCCTTTCCTCCCTTCTCCCGTCAAAAAAAATCTAAAGAATTCCCTGGGGCAGGTCGAAAAGACGGTCAACGAGAGTGTAACGGTTGTTTTCAGCCGATTTTTCTTTATCGACCCAGAATCTCAGGAGGCCCCTCATGGCAATGGTCATCAACACCAACATGGCATCCCTCAACGCGCAGCGGCATCTTTCCGGCAGCCAGAGCAAACTGGCGAAATCGATGGAGCGTCTGGCCACCGGCAAGCGCATCAACAGTGGCCAAGACGACGCGGCGGGCCTGGGTATTTCCACCCGGCTGGGCGGCAAGATCCGCGCCCTGAACCAGTCGGTACGCAACGCCAACGACGGCGTCTCCATGGCCAAAGCCGGTGACGGCGCCTTAGCCGAAGTTTCGAACATGCTCGAGCGGATGCGTGAACTGGTCAACCAGAAGGGCGATGGCGCCCTGAGTGCCAATGACCTGTCGGCGATCACTCTGGAAATGAGCTCTCTTGGGGCGGAAATACGCAATATCGCTTCAAATACCAAATTCAACGATAAAGCTCTTCTTTCGGGAGCCGCAGTGGTAGCGGGCTACACGTTCACTGTCGGCGAGAATGCGGATGACGATTACACGCTGAAAATTACAGGCTTCAGCAATAAGATTGCAGCCGGTGGCACTTCCGACAAACTCGGTGGTGCGGCCAGTGCGGGAACCATTGAAGGTGCCATCGACGCCGTCAGCAAGGCTCGTGGTGAATTCGGCAAGGCGATCACCGTGCTCGAATCCCGCGCCGCCAACTCCGCCGCCCTGTCGGAGAACCTCTCCGCCGCCCGTTCCCAGATTCTCGATGCGGACATCGCGGCAGAGACGGCGGAAATGACTAAGGCGAACGTGCTGCAACAGGCGGGGGTTTCGATTCTCGCCCAGGCCAACCAGTCGCCGCAGACGGTGCTGTCACTGCTGCAAGGATAAAAACATGTGAGGCGTGAGGGGTTAGGAGTGAGGAAAATCTGGCTCCTTTCTCTTCTAAGACGCTGAAAATATTAGTTCAAAAATATTTAGCGGGATGCGAAAAAAAACCTAAAGATTTCGACCGGGGTGGTCGATAAGTCGATCAAGGGAAGAAATCGTCAGACTGCCGGGAAAGGGGGTGACTCGATCAGGCGCTATAGTGAGATCTTCTTGAACACAACAACCCGAAGGGCAAGGAAGCCCGTAACCACACCTCAAGGAGGAATATCATGGCAATGGTCATCAACACCAATATGGCATCGCTCAACGCCCAGCGTCACCTCTCCGGCAGCCAAAGCCGTCTGGCCAAATCGATGGAGCGTCTGGCCACCGGCAAGCGCATCAACACCGGACAGGACGACGCGGCGGGTCTGGGTATCTCCACCCGGCTGGGCGGCAAGATCCGC
>JAVFAR010000225.1:0-2754 GCA_034002365.1 Trichloromonas sp. | reverse complement strand
GATACAGGTTAGAAACAGCGCCGTGCCGATAATCTCAGGGGTGGGGGAATGCTCTTGAAAAAGAGGTGGAGGAATGCTCCTGAAAAATCAGGGGCTCAGGTGGGGGAATGGTCGTGAAAAATCACACAGCTTCTCCACCTGGTGCAACTGCAGTACGCGAGCGGCAAGTTCATCGTCAATCATGGCGTCCTCCCCGAAACAGTCGTTCAGGAGGCCAGAATAAACCGGTCAGGGCGGAGGGGTTATCGCGTCCTGTATCATGCGCCGGGTCACACCGGGGGCGGCAAACTCCGTCTGGGCAAGGCGCCGCAGGCGGATCTCGTCCTGTATCATCGCAACGCGCGTCGCCGGTAGCCAGAGAACCAGCTTCAGCACAGGCTTTGCGGGGGGTATCTCGTCCTGTATCACTCCGGTCGACGCAAGCCGACGCTTTCGCCGCCATTCCTTGAGGTAGGCATACCGCCCGGCAAAGTATCCGCGGGGCGTCTCACGTTCCCGCCAGGCACGCTTCGATGCTCGCTTACGGGCCTCCTGGCATTCCGGACGAAAGCACGAACGCTGCCTGTTGCCTACACGGGGATCGGGGACAAAAAACCTGCCGCAGAACTCACAATGCTTGGCCACTGACCACCTCCGGAGCTTGAATCCCGGAAACGGTCATACCAAGTTGACAATGAAATTGGGGGAGAAAAAGCTGGGATCAGCAGGCGGGGAAGGAGGAAAAACGGCTACGCCTCCATATGCTGTAAACTGGTGGCGTTTTCTTGCAGGCTAACAGACGCACGGACTTGATGTAGTTCTCCAGGTAGCGGCAGGCGATCCGGCCAAGGGGCACCACTCTTTCCTTGTTCCCCTTGCCGGTGACGCGGAGGAAGCCATCAGTGTAGTCCACGTTATCGAGCGTAAGCCCGATCAGCTCGTCTTTGCGGATGCCGCTGGTGTAGAGTATTTCCAGGATGGTCCTGTCCCGGTAGCCGATGACGCTTTTTGTGTCCGGGGCATGGAGGATCTTTCTGGCTTCCGTGGGGGTCAGAATCCCCTGTGGCAGGCTTTTCGGCGTCTTGGCGCAGCGGAGATCCCTGGCCGGGTCGGCGACGATGTAATCGTATTCCTTCAGGTAGCTGGTGAACTGCTTCACCGCCGCAAGCATCTGGTTTTGATGCCCGACGCTGTTGGGGCGGCCCATCTGGTTGATTCTCTCGTACTGCTCTATCTGGAAGGTGCTGATGACGTCCTTGGTGATGCCCGTAACCTCGGTTATCTCCCGGCCCGCCAGGTAGAGCAGGAACTTGCCGAGTCTCCAGGCAACCCCCTTGATATGGGTGTCCGAGAGGTTGCGGTCGTTGTCAAGGGAGTTGTCGCTTTATCATGCAGCATTTTCTTTGAGCAGCAGCTGATCTTGGGTCGACTTCTGGAGGTTCAGGTTGACCACCTCAGGTCGGCTCCAGTTGCGGCACTTTCCTGACCAGCGTTCGGGGCGACTGGCTTTAGCCGCTGCATAGATCGCCGTTCTCCGGCGCAGGAGTTCTCGGTCCTCACCCCGGTGGCGCTGGCCCGGCGTAACGAACTTCAGGGCACTGTGACGATGCTGCTCGTTATACCACTGCTCGAATCCGGCCACCCACTGACGGGCTTGCTCCAAAGTATCGAAGGGCTTGTCCGGAAAGCTGGGATGATACTTCACGGTCTTGAACAACGCCTCGGAATAGGGGTTGTCGTTGCTGACCGAGGGGCGGCTGAAGGAGGGGACGACGCCGAGCCTCTGCAGGGTGGCCAGCATGGTCGCACCCTTCATCGGGGCGCCGTTGTCGGAATGCAGCCGCAGCAATTGGCCGGCCACTCCTTCGCGCAGATACGCTTTGCGAAAGACGCTCGCCGCGTGTTCGGCGGACTCTTCGGCATAGACCTCCCAGCCGACGATCTTACGGCTGAACAGATCCATGATCAGATAGAGGTAGAAATATCGGCCCTTCACTGTGGTGCCCAGGTAGGTAATATCCCAGCTCCAAAGCTGATTGGGGGCCGTGGCCACCAACTCCGGGGGGCGAGAGTGGGTCGGCGCCTTGGCCTTGCCACGACGGGTGAGTTGTTTCTCCTCGCGCAAGACCCGATAAAAGCTCGATTCCGAGGCCAGATAGCGGCCTTGGTCGGCAAGTTTCGGTACGATCTGGTTGGGAGGTAGATGGGCGAACCGAGGAGAATTAGCGATGCTCAGGATTTCAGCCCGCTCCTCCTGTGCCAGTTTGTTCGCCGGCACCCGGCCCTGCGCCGCCGCCTTGCGTCCATCGGCTTTCACCGTACCGTCCTGCCTCCAGCGCTGCACGGTTCGGGGGGAAAGCTCGAGCACCTTGCAGGCTTCGGCCAGGCGCGCACCGGCGGCGCAACTCTCATCGATCAGGGTGATCACTTCTTGGCGCTCCGGGAGGTCGATTTTTCGTCCTCGGTGACCCCCCAGAGCGCCTGAACCTTTTTTTCGAGCACCAACAGTGCCGCCGCCTCGGCCAAAGCCCGGTCTTTGCGATGAAGTTCGCTCTGGAGCTGTTTGATCGTCCTGGCTTGTTGCTGCAACTGGTCGCGCTCGGCCTTGCCGGCCGCTGGATTCGCCCCCTGGATGAAGGCTTTTTTCCAATGGATAATCTGTTCCGGATAGAGCCCCTTGCGCCGACAGTATTCGCCCAACTCCAGCTCGTTGAGACTGGCGGTTTCCAATAAAATGGCGAATCTTTCTTCGCTGCTGAACCCGCCACTTTGCCC
>JAVFAR010000224.1:0-2802 GCA_034002365.1 Trichloromonas sp. | reverse complement strand
CGCTGGAATTACCGCTGGAACCTGGAAGCCAACCAGGAGATTCGTTCCCCGGCGCTGGGTGAGACCGTCGCCGCCCTCTTTCAGGAGAATTTCAGCGAGAGTGTCGAGATTCGCGCCGCCGACTGGCGCCGCCGTTCCTGGAGGCGACGGCTGCGGGAATGGTTCTGGGGGGAGTTGGCCCGGTTCTTCCTTTGGCTCGGCGACCGCTCCCGGGGACGGGGCGGGCCGGGGGATTGCCCCTGATATTTTTTCGCGACTTCTGCTATGGTGAAAGAAAAGGCGGCGGAGGGGGAACTTTCCCGTTGCCGGAACGCAAGAAAGGAGGAGATGATGCTCAAAAGTGTCGGCAGCGGAGCCCTGGAGCGTTTCCAGGCGGAAGCGCAAAAATTGATGGAGGAATCTCGCCGGGAAAAAACGATGCCGGAAAGCGCCGAAACGAAACCGGGGCGGGCCGGCGATCGGGTTTCCCTGGGGAACAAAGCGGCCGAAGGGGTCGGTTACGAACCCGCCGTGAAGGAAGTGGACATCGGCGCGACCTTCCGGTTGCTGCGCGACCTTGTCGCCCGCAATCTCCAGGAACAGGGAGTGGCGACCCGGGTGGCGACGGGGGACGGTGAGCTCGATCTGGAAAGCCTCAGCCCCGAAGAGGCCCAATCGCTCATCGCCGAGGACGGCTATTTCGGCGTCGAGCAGACCTCGGAGCGCATCTTCCGGTTCGCCATCGGCATCGCCGGCAACGACCCGAGCCGCATCGACGCTATCCGCAAAGGGATCGAGGACGGCTACCGCCAGGCCGAGGAGGCCTGGGGCGGTGAGCTGCCGGAGATCTCCTATCAGACCAAGGACGCCTTGACGGAAAAGCTCGACAACTGGCTGGCGAGTTTTTCCGAACCGGGCTAAGGGTCGGTTTGAAACGCGCGGGCCGGAAGCCATCCCGGCCCGCGATTTTTTTACGCCGCCCGATTTATCTTCCTGCGGGGAAACTCCCGGCACAAAAATCTTTCGTCTTAATCCTCTCTCATGCTATGGTGCGCCTCCATTCTCGACCCGTCCAGGGAGGCCCAGCCATGACCATCCAGCTTAACCAAGACGAAGTGCGGGTACTCGGCTGTTTCATCGAAAAAGAGATGACCACCCCCGAGTATTACCCCCTGACCCTCAATGCCCTGACCACCGCCTGCAACCAGAAATCGAACCGCGATCCGGTGGTCGCTTTCGACGAAACGACCGTGGTCCGCGCCCTCGACCGCCTGCGCCACCTGGGGCTGGCCATGCAGGCCGGCGATGGCGGCCGGGTGCCCCGCTACAAGCACGCCCTCAGCGTCAAGCTCTATCTCGAACCGGAAGAGTTGGCGGTGCTGGCCGAACTGATGCTGCGCGGTCCCCAGACCCTCGGTGAACTGCGCGCCCGCGCCGACCGCATGCATTCGCTCAAAAACCTGGAGGAGGTCGAGGTGATCCTCAAGCACCTCGCCGAGCGCAAGGAGCCGCTGGTCATGCAGCTCCCCCGCCAGCCGGGACGCAAAGAGTGCCGTTACGCCCATCTCCTCGCCGGGGTGCCGGAGATCGGCGATGAGCCGGCGGCCCCCGCGCCGGAAGCGGCGACCTTGCGGGTGCGGGCGGAAAATGAGCGGCTGGCGGCGCTGGAAGGGGAGGTCGCTGAACTGCGGGTGGAACTGGAAAGCCTTAAGGGGTTGATGGACGAATTCAAAGCCCAATTTGAATAACGGGCTTTGAGCGGAGGGGGTCGGACGAATTTCCTTGACCTGAAGTTGGGCTGTCATATATATAGATATATAAATGTATGGCAACCCAATGACAAAGAAAGGATTTTCATGGAAGACGCGATCCGTCACGCCCTCCCCGACATCAACAACCGCCGGCGCCTGCAGTGGCTGCTGGCCCCGGTCATGATCCTGACCGTCGCCCTCGGCTGGAAATATCCCCTGCTCGGCTTCATCGTTCCGGTAGCCATGGCCGCGGGGATGATCGGCGGCTTTTTTCGCGGCCGCTATGTCTGCGGCAATCTCTGCCCGCGCGGCAGCTTCATCGACCGTATTCTCGCCCGCATCGGCGGCGAGCGGCCGATCCCCGCGCTCTTTCGCAATATGCGCTTCCGCTGGGGGGTCCTTGCCCTGCTGATGAGCTTCATGGCCTGGCGCCTCAGCCTCGACCCGACTTCCTGGCGGCACTGGGGGACGGTCTTCTGGTCCATGTGTGCCCTGACCACCGGCATCGCCGTGATCCTAGGCCTTATTTACCGTCCCCGCAGTTGGTGCGCCTTCTGTCCGGTGGGAACGACGGCCAACGCCCTGGGCGGGCACAAGCAGCCCCTGGAGATTTCCTCCGGCTGCCGCGAGTGCGGCAAGTGCGAGAAGGTGTGCGCCATGAACCTGGAAATCGTGCGGCACAAGCCGACCGGCGTGGTCGCCGAGCGCGACTGCCTGCGCTGCTCCGAATGCGTCGCCGCTTGCCCCGTCGCCGCTCTCAAATGGCCCGAGGCGGCTTGAATAGAGAGAACCACCCGCAAGAAAGCGAACGCCCCGCCCGGAATCTCCCGGCGGGGCGTTCGCTTTCCATTCCCTTTCCTTCAGGACGGCGGAGGCTGATTCACTGGTAATGGATCTTCTTCACCCCGTCGATCTCGGCGATGATCTGGGACAGTTCGCGGCCGATGCGTTCCTTGTGCTGGGTGATGATGAAGCGGTAGCGGATGCACTGCGTGGCGAGGTCGAGATCCGCTTCGATGTCGGAAATGCGCAGCTTGCGCTCGGCGAAGAGCTTTTCCAGGGTCGGGTAGAT
>JAVFAR010000223.1:0-2809 GCA_034002365.1 Trichloromonas sp. | reverse complement strand
AAATGAAATTTGCTGCGATAATACCCATCGCTCTCTCCTCTTATAATAAAATTATCGCTCAATCCCAAGTCATCGAACGGGATCACTACGGCGAAAAAGTTCTGATCGCTCCCGATGGGAACTTCATCAAGATCTTTCGCAGCAAGAAGACTTTTTCGACGGCGGCTTTCAACCCCTATGCCCTGCGTTTTCGGAGCAACGCGGAGCAGTTGACACGGTTGGGGATTGCGACGGTACAGGTTCATTCCGTTTCCTGTTGCCCCGAGAACCGCCGTCATCTGGTGGAGTATCGGCCTCTGGCCGGTGAAACCCTGCGCGCGGTGCTGCGCGAGGGGGGGGATCCGGCGGTGCTGCTTGAACGTTTCGCCCGGTTTCTCGCCGAACTCCATCGTCGCGGGGTCTATTTCCGCTCCATCCATTTCGGTAATGTCATCGTCCAACCCGATTCGGACGCACCGGGTCTGATCGACATCGCCGACATGCGCATTCGCCCCCATCCTTTGGGAGCCGTGGCCCGCACCCGGAATTTCCGTCATTTTCTCCGCTATCCGGAAGATGTTCATGCCCTGGAAGCTTTTGGCCTAGAACGTTTTCTGAATATCTACCTAGAGACCGCCGGCCTTTGCGGCTGGAGGCGCATGCTTTTTCAGCGTCTTGCTGAAAGAACGTTGCGGAATGGTTTACAACGCTGAGCTTTGACGAGGAGGCTGGTTTGGCCCGAAAAAAATATGAGCGCACCGCCTTGGACGGCGTTCACACCTACTCCATCACCACCCGCGACAACAAGGTCAACATCCGCGATCATTTCGCCAGGACCCCGGAAGCGGGCTTAAGTTTCGCCGATTTCTACGACCGGCTTCCCCGGCTGCTCGGCGCCGACAATCTGCGCGGAGTGGTCGATGCGGTGGTCGCGGCGCGGGAGAAGGGACGGCCGGTGGTGTTGGCCATGGGCGGGCATGTGATCAAGTGCGGTTTGCAGCCGGTGCTGAAAAAGCTCATCGAGGTCGGCGCGATTACCGCCGTGGCCATGAACGGCTCGGCGACGATCCATGATTTCGAGGTGTCGCTGGTCGGCGCCACTTCGGAAGATGTCGGCGCGGTCTTGCACTCGGGAGATTTCGGCTTTTCCGAAGAGACCGGCGGCGGCATGAATCAGGCGTTGGCCGAAGGACTGCCCAAAGGTTACGGCTTCGGCGAGGCGATCGGCCGGCGGATCATCGAGGCCAATCATCCCTTCAGGGATTTCAGCCTGCTGGCGGCCTGCGTCGAAAACGAGATTCCCGTTACCGTGCATGTCGCCATCGGCACCGACATCATCCATCAGCATCCTAAAATGGACGGCGCCGTGACCGGCGAGATGAGTTATCGGGATTTTCGTCTGCTCACCTCGGTGGTGGCCGATCTCGGCGACGGCGGGGTCTGGCTCAATGTCGGCTCGGCGGTGCTGTTGCCGGAAGTTTTCCTCAAGGCCCTCTCCATCGCCCAGAATCTGGGGCATCACGTCGATAACTTCAGCACCGCCAACTTCGATATGACCCAGCATTACCGACCCCTGCAGAACGTGGTCAAGCGCCCCACCTCAGGCGGCGGCAAGGGCTACACCCTGACCGGCCATCACGAGATCAACATCCCCCTCTTCGCCATGGCGGTGCTCGATCGGCTCGGGCGCACAAGCCTTGACGGGGAGGGGTGCGGGTGATCTGGTGGCAGGCGGCGGCGGATTTCCGTTCCTATCTGGCAACGGCGGGACTCGACAGTTTCCAGGCCTTGATGACAGCCCCCGTCGGCGAGCTGCTCGACCGGGACAAGGGCGGGCGGGAGCTGCGGCGGATTACCATTCCTGTCCACGGCGGCTCACAACAGCTTTTTCTCAGACGGATCGGCCGCGAGCCGTTGGGGGTGTTGCTGCGGATGTTGCTCTTCGGCCGCATACCCCGCTGTGGCCCGCTGCGGGAAAAGATGATGATCGATGCCCTGACCGCCGCCAGTCTGCCGGTCATGGGCGCCCTGGCCTGGGGGGAGGAGCGGCGTTTCGGCCTGCCGGTGCGGGGGTTTCTGCTGGTGGAAGGGGTTCAGGGAACCGATCTCGGCCATCTGTTTGCCACTCTGGCGCCAACGGATCGGCGGCGGGAATTGTCCGAAAGTTTCGGGGCTTTCGTCGCTCGTCTGCATGGCGCCGGATTCTTTCAACCGGTAAGGCTCAAGGATGTCTTCTGTGTGTCTCGGCCGGACGGGTACGGCTTCACCCTGATCGACCGGGAAACCAGCAAGCCTTGGCCTGTCCGCTTTTCCCGGAGGCGTTCGGTCAATGCCCTCGCTCGCGCCTACCGGCGCACCATCCGCGACGGCCATCCCCTGAGCCGTCGGGATATTCAAGCATTCATTCGCGGCTTTCTCAACGGACTTCCTCCGGCTTCGTTCTCCTCTCCAAAAAGTTTCCGCAGGCTCATTTCCCGGGCCGTTCAAAGAGAGATTAAAACTTCCAACTAAGCCTCCGCGTGTGGTATAATATATCTTTTTGTTCTGTGCTTTTACTCTCGGGGGCTTTCCTCGTATGATCCGCTCCGATATCGAAAATTTCCTCTCCGGATTGAACCATATCAACGCCCTGGTCATCGGCGATCTGATGCTCGACGAATATCTGTGGGGCAAGGCCGAGCGCATCTCCCCCGAAGCGCCGGTGCAGGTGGTCGATGTCACCCGCGAGGATCTGCGCCTGGGCGGCGCCGGCAACGTGGTCAACAACCTGGTGACCCTGGGCTGCCGGGTCGAGGTGGTGAGCGTCCTCGGTGAGGATGGCGATGGCCGC
>JAVFAR010000222.1:0-2819 GCA_034002365.1 Trichloromonas sp. | reverse complement strand
TTGCCAAAACTTATTTCCTTTGCAGAGTTACGATTTTTGCTGTAATCTTTCAATTTTAGCATCATTTTCCACCATATTGGTTCATTTTAGCAATTTAATTATTGATATCGTATGTTGAAATTCACTTTAGCAGATCCGATCTTTAAATACAAATAAATGAGTCATTTTAGGCGAAGCTTTGTCCACAAATCTCTCGATTCAGATATTATCCTGAAAGCTATATGATCAAACTTCTTTCCATAGCGATTTGATAGTTGGGCATTCTGCCCAGGAAGGGCAAATGATTTTATCTGAAATTAAAGACAGAAACTCATACCACCCCTCCAAACAAAATTATTTCAAACCCAAAGTAAGTCTATTTTTTTCCATGCATGATAACTTAACATCATTTTTATTTCCAAAATACAGCTACTTTTACTATAATTCTACTGTGTGCGTTTTCACCGGAATATGCACAAACTCCGCTATTTCAGGCGAGGAGTTTCAGATTAACTATTTTATGCATCAAGGAGAGCCCCTATGAAGCAAAGAGTCCCATTTATTATTGTGCTATTCACATCCATAACGATACTGGCAGCGGCGTGCGGCGTCACACCCGCCTCTCCAGCACCCGGTGAATCGGCTGCCCCAGCAGTTGAACCCACACTTACCCTTACATCCAAAACAGATGCTCCAACCGTAGAACCAAGTTTTACTCTGCCATCCGCTGAGGGGTATGTTCTTGGCTATGAAGCAGGCGAATATCAGAATATTGACGGACTCATGAAAGCTTGTGCTGAGATAGATATGGAATGTGTGAGAGGCAAGGATATTGATGAGCTGGTTAATAAAGAGGTGGATGTCATCATATCTTATTCCAACCAGTGGCATGTTTTTGGGGTCTGGCCTCAGATCCAGAATGCAAAAGCTGCAGGAATTCCCATCTTTATGTTGAACGCTGACAGTGGAGAACAGCCTGACATTTATAATGTTTCTACCTTAAACCGTTCACTGCGAGCCAGTTTGGAGTGGATGATGGAAGAGATGGGAGGAGAAGGCGAATTTGTATACTTCAATTTCGGACCAAACAATTATGTCCAGGAAATCATCGACGAGGTGCTGGCAGCAAACCCGAATGTTAAAGCCACTTCCATGCCTGCCAGTAACGATGGGGAGAGCTTTACTCAAGAAAGCATCGCCGAAATGGTCAAGGCAAATCCGGAAATTAAAGCCATCTGGTCTACCGATAAACAAATGGATATTTTTTGGGCGATCGCTAACATGGAAGATATTGACCATCTTCCCTTACTTCTTTGCGACGCCCGTTTGGATAGCATGAATCCCTGGAAAAAGTGGCTGGAAGCTGATCCCAATTTCAAATGCTTTACCACCATTCCGCCAGGAAGCACAGACTATGAAGGTGTCTATGCAGCGCTGTTTTATTTATCTGGGTCGTCTTTCAATTCACAGGCGCTGGGCGGCAAGTGGGGTAATACCTTACTTTATGATTATCCTATTATCACTAGTGAAAACTTGGACGAGTGGATGGGCAAGCTCGACAGCCTGGAGATAGGTGAATATGATTTTTATCGTTTACCTGCCATGACACCAGAGGAGATCTACACCAAGTGGTTTGAATAATAATCAAAAAGGGAGTATTAGGGGGATACTCCTTGATTGCTTTCTTCACCAGTATTTCAAGTTCATCCTTATTGATAAAATATATTCTTGTAGAATTCTAGACTATAACTTCTCTAAATAAATAATTGGGAGCAAACATGGTGTTTAGAAATATTCAGTCAACTATTTTAGTGGCTATATTACTGATTGCGGTTGGTTCATCATGCAGTCAACAAAAATCCCCTGTATCGGAACCGATTCATCCCAACCTTCCTTCGATTCTGGAAGCTCTTGCTCCTGTGGCAAGCGGACAAGGCGTACCTGATGCCCTTCCTTACGTGTCTGACCAAAACGAATTGCCTAAGCTAGTGATTCTCGATAAATCCAATCCACGTCAGTATACGAGTGGTTATAAACATTGGAATTGGTATCTTCCTACTGACTGGCTGCCTGTGTCATTGGATGAAACAGACCTGGTTGTCGTTGTTAAGGAGAAGGAGATCAATCTTGGAAGCCAAACATATACGGCTGGTCCCTCAATTACCCGCTATCGTTGGGATTTAGAAGTCGTTGTCAGGGAAGCATACTCAGGAATTATTGTGAATTCAGGCATCTTACAAGGACCTGAGCCAGAAAATTTCCCCAAAGTAGCCCCACTCGAAAAAACTCGGATTGATGGAGACACAGTTTCCATAGTGGATCTGGAGGAGTGGCTGGTTATCTCATCTGAGCTGATGATGGGACGACAGGCACAGATACTTCCACTGAAAACATTGGGAAGTTCAGACCAAATTAATACTGTAAATAGCATCACCTTCTCACCAGATGGCGAGATGATAGCAATTGGATCACAGGACTATTCTGTGCGACTTTTGCAAGTCGATGATGGTACGCTGTTGCGAACCCTTGATGGACATACGGCCAATGTGAGCAGTGTGGCATTCTCTTCTGATGGGGAGATCCTGGTATCAATTTCGTTAGATAATGGCACCATTAATGTTTGGCGGACTAGTGATGGCAGTTTATTAAACACCATTGAGGTACAAAAATATAAAAATCAGGTTGCCATATCACCGGATGGAGAAATACTGGCAGTTGGAAGGGAAAATACTGTTCAGCTACTACGTATAAATGATGGGGTATTGCTTAACACCTTCAAAGGCCATAAGGATGAGGTAAGTCAAGTGGCCTTCTCCCCAAATGGTGAGATTCTAGCATCA
>JAVFAR010000221.1:0-2847 GCA_034002365.1 Trichloromonas sp. | reverse complement strand
ATGCCTGAGAAATCATCGGTGAAACCTCCTTTGTCATGTAAATGTGGGTGAAAAACCGTGGTAAAAAACCGCAAACCCGCCGTCAGGTTTTACGGATCGTCGCGGCGGGCGGCGAGGAAATCCGCCCGAAACTTTTCGAATGTTCCCGTTTCGATGGCGGCACGCATGCCCGCCATCAGCTGCCGATAGTAATGCAGATTGTGGTGCGTATTCAACATCGATGAGAGAATTTCATTACTCTGGTAGAGATGACGCAGGTAGGCCCGGCTGTAATGACGGCAGACATAGCAGTCGCAGTCCGGGTCGATGGGGCTTTCGTCATCGAGATAGCGCGCCTGCTTGATGCTGATCTTGCCAAAACGGGTGAAAAGCACGCCGTTGCGGGCGTTGCGGGTCGGCATCACGCAATCGAACATATCCACCCCGCGCCGGACCCCCTCCACCAGATTTTCCGGCGTCCCCACCCCCATGACATAACGGGGACGGTCCCGGGGCAACAGCGGCAGGGTCCAATCCATCACCTCGTACATCAGCTCCGCCGACTCGCCGACGGAGAGGCCGCCGACGGCATAGCCTTCGAAGCCGATGTCGAGCAGATCGGCGACACTCTGGGCGCGCAGATCGCGGTGCATCCCCCCCTGCACAATCCCGAAGAGGGCGGCGCCGTCCTCCGGCTGTCGCGCCAGCCGGCAGCGGGCGGCCCAGCGACTGGAGCGGGCGGTCGATTCGGCGACGTAGTCCCGGGTGGCCGGATAGGGGATGCATTCGTCGAAGGCCATGATGATGTCGGCCCCCAGGGCCTCCTGAATGGCGATGGAGGATTCCGGGGTCAGCACATGGGCGGCACCGTCCAGATGGGACTGAAAGCGCACCCCCTGCTCGTCGATCTTGCGCAGTTCGCCGAGACTGAAGATCTGGAAGCCGCCACTGTCGGTGAGAATCGGACGATCCCAGTTCATGAAACGATGGAGGCCGCCCAAGGCCCGAACCCGCTCGTGGCCGGGGCGCAGAAGCAGGTGATAGGTATTGGCCAGAATGATTTGCGCCCCGATCTCCTTGAGGGTTTCGGGGTACATGGCCTTCACCGTCGCCTGGGTTCCCACCGGCATGAAAACCGGGGTTTCGACGACGCCGCGCCGGGTATGCAGACGCCCGCGCCGGGCGCGGCCATCCTCATGCAACAGATCAAAAGAAAAAGGAGTCACTTCATGCCGAATCGAAAGTATTGATAGTCAAGCAAGCGAAAATGCGCCGGTTTACAGAATCAACATGCAGTCGCCGTAACTGAAAAACCGATATTCTTCCCGCACCGCCCGGCGATAGGCTTCAAGAATGAATTCCCGATCCGCGAAGGCGGAAACGAGCATGAGCAGGGTCGACTTCGGCAGATGGAAATTGGTGATCAGGGCATCGACCAGGCGAAAACGAAAACCGGGATAGATGAAGAGATCGCTGCTCCCCTCCCCCGCGCGCAGCCGCCCCTGCTCGTCCACCGCATGCTCCAGGGCGCGGGTGGTGGTAGTGCCGAGGGCGAAGACCCGGCGCCCTTCCTCCTTGGCGCGATTGACCGCCGCGGCGGTTGCCGCCGGCACCATGTAAGGCTCATGGTGCATCCGGTGGTCGCGCACATTCTCCACCCGCACCGGCAGAAAGGTGCCGAGGCCGACATGCAAGGTCAGGGGATGAATCTCCACCCCGCGCTCCCGCAACGCGTCGAGGGTGCGTTCGGTGAAGTGCAGGCCGGCGGTGGGCGCGGCGACGGCGCCGTCGGCGCGGGCAAAGACCGTCTGGTAGCGGACGCGGTCGGCGGCATCGGCTTCCCGGCGGATATAAGGGGGCAGAGGGATATGCCCTTCCCGCTCCAGAGCCGCGGCAAAATCCCCCGAACATTCAAAGCGGATATGCCGATAAGGCGACTCGCCCCCAGGCAGCACGGTTCCTGCGATCGCCGTACCGAGGCGCAGCCGGGTGCCGGGCCGGGGCGGCTTGGAAGACTTGGTCAGGCAGGCCCAGTCCTCGCCGCCGGCAGCGAGGCGCCGGACCAGAAAGACTTCGATCCGCCCGCCGCTCTCCTTTTCCCCCAGCAACCGGGCGGGAATGACCCGGGTGTCGTTGAGAACGAGCAGATCGCCGGACCGGAAGTAGGCGCTCAGGTCGCGAAAGGCGGCGGAACGGATCTCCCGGGCATCGCGCCGCAGCACGAGCAGACGGGCATCCTCCCGCTCGGGCCGGGGATGTTGGGCAATCAGGCTGTCGGGAAGCGCGAAATCAAAATCGTCAAGGAACATTAAAACCTACATCGGAGGGTGCCGAACCGGGAGCCAATCAATCACAAAGCAGGGACAAAAGTCAATTCCTTTCGGCCTCCTAGCGGCGCGCCAGGTAGACCGTGAGGAGACCGGCGAACATCAAAAAAGCCCCCATCAGCCGCAAATGTTTATCCGGCAAGGGAAGCATCCGGCGCAGGGCGCTTTTCATCCCACCCGGGGAAAGAAACCAGGGGACCCCCTCCATGATCATCCAGAGCCCCAAGAGGGATAAAAAAAACTCCATCGGCGGCGAAACCTTTCCCTGTGGGGCTTGAAAAATGGCAGAATATTTGCAGTGGATTACGAGTTTTTGCGGCCCCATCTTAAAGACTCGGCATCTTTCCGTCAAGGCCGGCATGGGCCCCGCGGAAAAAAGCCGTTGCCGGCACTGCCCGCTCGGGGGTATGCTGTAGTAAAAAACCCCGCCCAAAGGACGGGGCTTTAAGGGCGCCCCCAGAGGGGGCGTTTCCGGCTACCCCCAAAGAGGGTAGCCGGGGCGTTGTTCCCACGTCCAAACAATTCAGAATTTTAGTTGCTG
>JAVFAR010000220.1:0-2885 GCA_034002365.1 Trichloromonas sp. | reverse complement strand
CATGGGCCAGGGCCGCCTGGTATTCCCGGCAGAGAAAATCCCGGCGCACGCCGCTGTCGATGATCTCCCAGGGGAAGATTTCATCGGCGCCGCGCTCGCGGGTCACATAGAAATCGGGATCGAGCCCATGCCGGCGGCAGGCGGCTTTGAGATTCATCCCCGCCGACAGCTCCGGAAGCAGCCGCCCGACCCGGCGGTCGCCGCGCGCGAGGAGCGCCTGCAACGCCGCGCCGCGGGCCGATTCGAACATGATTTCGGTATTGGCCATGCGCCCCACCGCCGCGCGCAGTCTCTGGAAGATCCCCTTGAGACGCTTCTCCGGAGCCATTCCCGCCCACTGAAAGGGGGTAAAGGGTTTGGGGATGAAAGGATTGACGGAGATCGTCAGGGTCCCGAGCCGTCCCTGCTTTTTTCCTTCTTCCACCCAGATCTCGCGGATCTCCGCGAGCAGATCGAGCATTTCGTCGATATCCCCGTCCGTCTCGCCGGGCAGGCCGACCAGGAAATAGAGCTTCAGGTTGAGGACGCCCCCCTTGCCGAGAAGCCGGACGGCAGCGAGAATCTGCTCGCGGGAGAGTCCTTTGTTGACGGCATCGCGCATGCGCTGGCTCCCCGCCTCGGGCGCCAGGGCCAGGGTGCGGTGGCCGGAGGACTTGAGCGCCGCGACCTCCTCGGGCGTCAGGGAGTCGATACGCAGGCTCGCCACCGAGACCTTGCCCCCCCGGTCGAGAATCGCCTGGTCGAGTTCGGTGATGCGTGAATAATCGGAAACAGCGGCGCCGACCAGCCCGACCTTCTCCCGTTCACAAAGGCCGAGATCGACCTGCTCCAGCAGCACATCGAGAGAGCGCTCCCGGGGGGGAAGATAGATGTAACCGGCGGCGCAGAAGCGACAGCCCCGACCGCAGCCCCGGGAAATCTCGGTCAGGGCCATGTCGGAGAACTCCGTCGCCTCGGTCAGGACAAAGGAACGGCTGGCGGTCCGATCCAGCTCCCGCACCCACTGGCGAGCCACCCGCGCAGGTACCGCCGGCTGCCGGACCCAACCCTGTAGTGTGCCGTCCGCAGACCACTCGCTCTCGTATAAGGACGGAACATAGATGCCGGGAGCACCGGCCAGACGCTCCAGCAACTCAGGACGCGTCCGCTCCCCCCCGGCGGTGAGCGTCGCGACCAGCTCCGGCAGAATCGCTTCCCCCTCGCCGACGGCGAAAAGATCCATGATCTCGGCCAGGGGTTCGGGATTGAGGAAGGCGCAGACCCCGCCGGTCAGGATCAGGGGGTAGGAATCCCCGCGGTCGGCCCGCCACAGGGGGATCCGGGCCAGCTCGAAAATCACCGGCAGATTCAGATAGTCGTTTTCGAAAGAGATGGAAAAAGCGATGAGGTCGAAATCGGTAAGAGGATGTCCCGATTCGAGGGAAAAGAGGGGGTAGCCGGTCTTGCGATGTTCCACCGAGGCTTCGGCGTTGGGAAGGAAGAAGCGCTCGCAGAGCACATCCTCCCGCCGGTTGAGCAGATGATAGACAGTGAGAAAACCGAGGTTGCTCATTCCCTGGTGGTAGGTGTTGGGAAAAACCAGGGCGACGGTCAGCCGCCCCCCCCAGGGTTTGACCTGGCTCCCCGATTCGCCGGCCAGCAGCTTCCGGGCCTGATCGATCAGTTTACGGGACATGGGCTCCGCGTTCCGGCATCGGGCCGTCTGAAAATAACACGGGGACCGCGCTCCGCGGCCCCCGTGTCGAGAGAATCATCTGTTGCTTTGGTTCAAGCCGGCCCACCGGTATTCAACCCCACCGGACGCCGGGACAGACCCTCGGGCCGCGCGGATCAGTCGACCCGGCGACGGAGGAAGGTCGGAATATCGTATTCCTGCTCTTCGCTCATCGGGGCGCGCATCGCCCCGCGGGCCGGCTCGCGGGGAGCCCGGTCGCGCAGAAAGGTGGGAACGTCGTGCTCGTTTTTGCCCGGGGGAACAATCGTACGCCCGATGAAGTCGCCGGGCTTACGCGCCGCCTTATCGAAGGAGGCGCCGAAGCCGGTGGCAATGGCGGTGATCTTCAGACGGTCGCCGAGCTCCTCGTCGATCACCAGACCGACGATAATGTTGGCGTCTTCATGGACCTTTTCATGAATGATGCGGGAAGCTTCCTCGAACTCTTCCATGGTCATGTTGGAGGAGCCGGAAATATTCACCAGCACGCCTTTGGCCCCGGAGATATCGATATCTTCGAGGAGCGGGCTGCTGATCGCCTGATGGGCGGCCTCGGAAGCGCGCTTTTCCCCTTCGGCCATGCCGATCCCCATCATCGCCATGCCGCGCTCGCTCATGATCGCCTTGACGTCGGCAAAGTCGACGTTGATCAGGCCGCTGGTGGTGATCAGGTCGGAGATGCCCTGCACCGCCTGGCGCAGGACGTCGTCCGAAGGCTTGAAGGCATCGAGGATGCTCATATTTTTGCCGGCCAGGCCGAGCAGCCGGTCATTGGGGATGACGATCAGCGAGTCGACCACCTTCTTCAACGCCTCGACGCCGTCCTCGGCTTTTTTCAGGCGCTGACGCCCTTCCCGGCTGAAGGGCTTGGTCACCACCCCGACGGTCAGGGCACCCAGCTCCTTGGCCACCTCGGCGATGACCGGCGCGGCGCCGGTGCCGGTGCCGCCGCCGAGTCCGGCGGCGATGAAGACCATGTCGGCCCCTTCCAGCACCTCGGCCAGCCGTGTCCGGTCTTCCAGAGCGGCTTCCCGCCCCATCTCGGGGTTGGCGCCGGCGCCGAGTCCCTTGGTCAGCTTGCCGCCGAGCTGGATCTTCAGCGGCGCGCGGCTGACGCGCAGGGCCTGGGCATCGGTATTGGCACTATAAAATTCGACCCCGTCAATTTTCG
>JAVFAR010000219.1:0-2958 GCA_034002365.1 Trichloromonas sp. | reverse complement strand
GTTTTCTGTGAATCTGAACCTATGTCGAGGGATTTTTAATGCGCTTGTTTGTTATGCTCCTGTTCTTCTTCGCGGCTCTTTTCGGTTTTCCCCCCATCCCTTCCCACGCATTCACCCTCAGTGAGCAGGTTCAAGGTGAACTGCTCACGCTTCTTGAGCCGGTTCGCGTCTCCGGAAAGCTGACGCTTTCTTCCGCTGAGGTTCGCATCGAATCGTCCTTGCCCGAGTTCTACGCCCGCCGTCAAAGCCTGCCGCTCTGGATCGGCGAACAGGGGCCTTTGCCCCAGGCTTGGACGCTGCTCGATGCCCTGCGGGAGAGTGCGGCGGAAGGGTTGTGTCCGGAAGATTACCACGTTGAAGCGATCGCCGAACTGCTGGCTCTGGCCGAGGCAATGCCTCGCCACGGCATGCTCTGCGACCCTTGCATGATGGCCCGCCTCGAACTTTTGTTGACCGATGCCTTTCTCGTCTACGCCCGGGATCATCTGGTGGGACGTATGGCCTTCGCTCATCTGCGCGAAGCGCCGGAGCTCGGTAACAACGATAGCGATCCGGAGATGCTGCTGGAAGAGAGTCTGCGGGAGGGGCGTTTTGCCGAAATGTTGGCGGGACTCGTGCCGAAAGAGCTGGGGTACCTCCGCCTTATGGAGCAGCTTGAGATCTACCGGGGCTTGGCGGCGGCGGGGGGCTGGCCGGCGGTCGAGCCGGGGGAACCCTTACGTCCCGGCATGCGCCACGACCGAGTGCGGCAGATTAAAGAGCGTCTGCGTGCGACTTCGGCCCGGGTCTGGCCGGAAAACGAGCCGGATGATCTGTTGGCCGGGGAGTTGTTGCAGGCGGTCAGGGATTTTCAGGCGCTCTCCGGGTTGGAGGTCGACGGCGTGGTCGGCCCGGCGACGCTGGCGGAACTCAATGTGACGGCGGAGGAGCGGGTGCGGCAGATCGAATGGAATCTGGAGCGTTGGCGCTGGCTGCCGAAACCGTCGCCCCGGCGCTATCTTGAAGTAAATATCGCCGATTTTACCTTGAAGGTGGTGGAAGAGGGGCGGACGGTCATGGATATGGCGGTGATCGTCGGCACCGGCTATCGCAAAACTCCGGTCTTTTTCGGAACGATGACCTATCTGGAGCTTGCACCTTACTGGTACGTTCCGCCGACCATCCTGCGCGAGGACAAGCTGCCGCTGATCCGCAAAAATCCGGGGTATCTGGCGCAAAAAAACTTCGAAATCGTCTCCTGGAACAATTCCGCAACGATCATCGATCCCGCAAGCATCGATTGGAATACGGTGACGGCGAACAATTTTCCGGGGGCGTTGCGCCAGAAGCCCGGCCCCTGGAATCCCCTGGGGCGGGTCAAGTTCATGTTCCCCAACCGCCTGGCCATCTATCTCCACGACACTTCGCAGCGCCACCTGTTCAAGAAGCGGGTGCGGCTTTTCAGTTCCGGCTGCATTCGCATCGAACGCCCCTTCGATCTGGCCTTTTATCTGCTCGAACCCCAGGGTTGGACGCGGCTGGAACTGGAGGCGGCCATGAGCCAGAGCAAGCCGCGTCGGGTTTCATTGAAAGAGCCCCTGCCCGTGCGGCTTCTTTACTGGACGGCCTGGGTCGACGATGAGGGCGTCATGCAGTTTCGTCCCGATTACTATCAGCGCGATCTGGATATGCAGGCCGCGCTGGAGCTCTGGCGCTATCGCCCCTGACCCTCAGAACAGATCCTTCAGCCAGCCGAAGGCGATCAGCGTTCCCGCCGAGGCACCGAAGGAGGAAAAGAAGAAGACCAGCAGCACCCGGGTCATGCGGTTGCCCCACCAGCCGCGCACCGAGGTCATATCGTCGGGCACCCTCTCCAGGTCGCGCACCGTCGGCGCGGCGACGAAAGCCTGGACGATACCGGTAATGAAACCGACGCCGATGGCGGGATGCAGGGTGGTGATGGGGGCGCCGAGAAAGGACGCGAGAACGGTCAGGGGATGGCCGAAGGCGAGGAGCGAGCCGAGCGCCGAGAGCAGACCGGTCGCGAGAATCCAGGCGAGGGCGGCATCGGCGATTTTTTCGGGATCGCCAAAGAGGAAGCCGCCGACGAAGAGCAGGATCACCAGGGCGGGGATGAGCCAGGGGACGATTTTCGAGGCGGCGGGTTTTTCGGGGATGATTGAAATCTCCGCGATGGTCGCGTCGGAAATTTCCTCCGTCAGCTGTCGGCTGATGCCGGGCAGATGAGCGGCGCCGACCACCGCGACGACTTTCGCGCCTGGGGTGTTGCGGATGTGGTGGGCCATGTAGGTATCGCGCTCATCCACCAGGATGGTTTTGACCGAGGGGAGAATCGTGCCCATCTCTTCCAGCATGGACGAGAGGGTGTCGCTCTGGCGCAGCCGCTCCAGCTCTTTTTCGTCGATCTCGGTTTTCTCGAAAAGACCGGCCAGCAACGTGGCGAGCAGGTTCATCTTCTTCCACAGACCGGTCTTGCGCCAGGCGCGCAGCAGGGTGGTGCGGATGTCACGGTCCACCAGCGCCACCGGTATCCGTTTCTCCTCGGCGAGATCGGCGGCGGCGGCCAGTTCGGCCCCCGGCTTGACCCCCGTTTGCAGTCCCATGCGCTTCTGGTAGGAAGACAGGGCCAGGTTCGCCATCAGAAAGGGCGCCTGGCCTTTTTTGATGACCTGCAGGACATTCAGTGATTCCCACTGATTGCGGTTGCGCAGGGATTGCAGGCGCTGGGCGTCGAGTTCCACGCAGACGGCGTCGGGCTGTTCCCTTTCAATAACTTCCCGGACCTGGTCGACGGAAGCCTGGGAGATATGGGCGGTGCCGATCAGGAGGATTTCCTTGCCGGGCAGTTGGATGCGTAGGGGGGCGCTGGTGTTTTCAGTTTCCATCGGAACGGATCTTTCCTGAGGGGTGGCTGGAGAAAGGGGGGGGAGGGTTTTTCTTCTTGCACTGAACCGGACC
>JAVFAR010000218.1:0-3005 GCA_034002365.1 Trichloromonas sp. | reverse complement strand
GCATTTTTGCTGATGTTGCCGGCGATTACGTTATTTTCCAAGGTTCGATTGTCGGGGCCAAGCATGTTGGCAATGCGGCTTTCTACAACGCTGACGGCACCATCAAAACTGCCGCCGAGATCCAGGCGCTGCTGGAAAGCTATGGGATCGACAGTTCCAAGCCGATCATCACCTATTGCCGCGCCGGCAATGCCGCAGCCAACGCCTTCATGCCGATTGACATTGCCCTTGGTTGGCCGGTCATGGTTTATGACGGTTCCTGGAGCCAGTGGGGCAGCCTGACCAATCAGACGGGTGCCGCTTTTGTTCCCGATGCGAGCTACGCACTGCCGGCAGCTCTTTCCGAATGGGCGACCGACGGCCTGATCGAATGGCATACCCTGAATAACGGCGACTTCGCGATTCCGGCAAATCAGATTCCCGGACCTTACTACAACGTCAATTTCCCGAAAATCATCGAGAAGCCGACCTTCCAGATCCTTGACAGTGTGTTGACCCCCGATTCCGTGGGCGCCAACAGCATTGAGATCGAAGACCGCGAGTACATTGAAACCCCGGCTGCTGGGGGTGCTGTGGGCGGTGTTACCGGTGGCGGTGGCGGCGGTTGCTAGTTCCGCACCTGTGTTTTAACATTAACTTCTCTGTAAAGGAGTGACTATCGTGGAATTTCGTAAATTATTGACCGCCTGCGTAGGTACGGTCCTGCTGGCGGCCCCGGCTTTCGCTGGGCCGACCTGGACCTTCGGCCCTGAGGATCAGGGGGCTCTCAAGCTCGAATACAAAGGGCAGTTTCAGCTCAACACCCGGGACACCGGCGGCGGCGCCGACGATGACGAAAGCGTCAGCGAGTTCAATTTCCGCCGTAACCGCGTCGCCCTGATGGGCGCCTACGGCAAGCACTTCGGCCTGTATGTGCAAACCGAGTACAGCGAAGATAACAATATCAGCGGGTTCAGCGTGACCGATGGCGATAATGAAGACTTCCAGCTGCTCGACGCGGTCATGCGCTTCAAGTACAACAACGCCGTCAACTTCTGGCTCGGCAAGTACAAGTACAGCTTCACCCGTGAAAACCTCGAAGCCTGCGAAATGCCGCTGACCCTCGACCGTTCGCTGCTGATTCGGGCGCCTCTGGCGAGCGAGCAGACCCGCGACAAGGGCGTGACCCTGTGGGGCAACCTCTTTAACGATGTTTTCCAATATCGACTGGACGCCATGAACGGCCGCAACGATTCCGATTCGGCTCCGGATTCGGCCTTCCGCTACGGCGCCCGCGCCCACGTCACCCTGCTCGACCCCGAGAACGGCCACGGTTACAAGGGGACGTACCTGGGCGAGAAAAAGGTTCTGACCATTGGCGGTGCTTACCAGATGGAAAAGGACGTGGCTTACAGCAATCCTACGTTGGCGACCGATGCGGTAGACTACGAAGCCTGGACTGCCGATCTCTTCTTCGAGTATCCGGTTGAAGGCGTGGGTACCTTTACGGTTTCCGGTGCTTATGCCGATTACGATCTGGATGATGCCTACAAAAATGCGACCCTTGGCAACCTTGATCAGAATGTCATCGGACTTAATGGCGAAAAGAACGGCGGGTATGTTAAAATCGGTTACATGCTGCCGAATCTGCCACTGCAGTTTTTTGCCCGCAGCGAAAGCTGGTCCTTCGCCAACCTTTACGGTGTCTATGACCAAGAGGTCGACTGGTATGGTGGTGGTATCAACTACTACTTCCGCGGCCAGGATCTCAAGCTGACACTGGAACTATCCCAGGCTGATTTCGATCAAGAAGGTCGGTTCTTCGATGGTAACGCGATGTGTACAACCGAAGACTTCACCACCTTTACCGCGCAGCTTCAGGTTATTTTCTAATTGAGTTTCACGGCTTCCGGCTCGCTGTTGAGCCGGCAGACCACAACCCGTAACGAAGAGGAGTATGTATCATGAAGAAGCTTATTGTTCTGGTCGCCGCCATGATGATGGTCGTATCCGTTTCCGGTTTGGCTCTTGCCAAAGATGTCAAAGGCAAAGTGACCGCCGTTGACGGCGACGTCGTCACCGTGGAAGTGGAAAAAGGCAAAGCTGCCGACATCGCCGTTGGCGCCGACGTGAAACTCGACGTCAAAGGGGAGAAGGCACCGAAAAAAGGCGGCGACATGCTGCAAGGCTGCTAATCAGCCCGTTTGACCCCGGGGCCGGCGCCCGTCGCCGGCCCCATCCTTTTAAGCTGGAAAGCTTTTCACCACAGAAAACAGAGAGCACAGAGGAAAAACACAGGGGTAAGCATCAGCATCAAGGCTAAACCGTTGGATTTCTCAGTGTCCTGCGAGTCTCTGTGGTCATTAAATGGGATTGCTGAGGGTTTTACCCCTCACTCCTCACACTTTACCCCTCACGTGAATTTAGAGGATTTAAACATTATGCCGACGATAAAAAGATCGAATGTTCTTTCTGTCGCGGCGACAGTTCTGGCAGGGCTTTCGCTGATTCTTTTCAGCGGCGCTCTCGATCCGGTGCAGGCCGCCGGTGTCGGCAAGGATGGGACGATTGCCGCCAAAAAGGGCAAGGCAAAAACCCTTGACGAACTGATCGCCATGTACGATTCCTCCTCGTGTATCGAATGTCACGAGGATACCCACAACGAGTGGGCCAATTCGGCCCATGCCAAGTCGGTCTACGGCACCGGCCGCGTCGCCGCGACCTTCAAGACCGCCTTTACCAACGGCTTTCTGTCCTGGGCCTACTCGGGTGTCACCGATCCCAAGAATGTCGAAGTCGAGCATCTGATGGGCTGCACCAAGTGTCACCTGCCGCAACTGGCCGATGCCACCGACGAAGTCGCCAAGGAGTTCGTTGGGGTTATCTATGACCTCATGGACGCCAACAGCAAAGGCGACACTGAGACCTTCGAAGCGAAAAAAGAGCTGTTGCTCAAGCTCAACATCAACTGCATGGTCTGCCATAACCGCAACGCCATCGTCCACAAGTGGACCGATGGTTATCCC
>JAVFAR010000217.1:0-3022 GCA_034002365.1 Trichloromonas sp. | reverse complement strand
GCGCGAAGAGGTCGCTTTCCGCATGCACCACGCCTGAATGCTGGGCCACGGCTCCGGCAAAACCCAACGCCCTGACCAGCTTCGCCACTTCCGGGGAGTATTCCCCATAGGGATAGGCGAAAACCCGGCTCATCCCCCCCAACTCCCGTTGCATCGCCGCGCTCGCCCGTTCGATATCCGCACGAATACGCGCCGGCCAGGCGCCCTCATCCTCCCCCTTTTGCCGATCGAGCAGATAGGGGTGAGAGGCGCTGTGATTTCCGATCTCAACCCCTTCATCGCGCAAAGCCCGCAACTGATCCCAACTGAGATAGCCCGGTGCGCCCACCGAATCGGTACTGACGAAGAGACTCACCGGATAGCCGTAACGGCGCAGCAGCGGCATGGCTCCGGTCAGAAAACTTTCGTAACCGTCGTCCACGGTGAGCACGGCGCAGCGCTCCGGGAGCGGAACCCCCTGGGCCAGACGATCAACCACATCCCCCAGAGGGAGCACGCTATATTCCTTTGTTCGCAACAGTTCCAGCTGCTCGGCGAAAACCTCGACGGCAATATTGGTGGAGGGATAGCGGGCATCGCCAAAGCGATGGTAGACGAACATGTTGGCCTGGCCAGCCCAGGCCGGGGTGATGAGAGATGACAACAACAAGAGCAGACCGAAGGAGAGAAAAAGACGCATAATCCGAACCTTTACACAAAAGGAAGAAACGAGGGATGGGAAAATAGAGACGCCGGCTCGGAAGCCGGCGACGGATCAGACCTTGGAACGCAAATAACGGCGAATGGCGTTGCGGGCGCGGGGAGTCACGGCCCATTCCAGCCATTTGGGCAGCACCTGGGGGGTTTCGCTCTGCTCGATGCCGACCTGATCGCCATCCATCAGACGGGTCTTCAAGGGCCGAGTCTGGCCGTTGATCCGGGCCCGCATGGCCCGCAAGCCCAGCTCTTCATGAATATCGAAGGCCAGATCGAGGGCGCTGCTCCCCTCCGGCAGGGTGCGGGTATCGCCCAACGGGGTATAGACCTGGATGGAGGCCGAGGCCAGACGCAGGCTTTGCGTATCGAAGGCCGACTCCCCTTCCAGCAGAGAACGCATCAGCCCCTCGAAATTGGCCCGCCGGAACTCGAAGCCCGGGGCAAGCACCCCCGCCTCGTTGAACCGCGCCAGCTTGCGCGTGGTGATTTCCACCCGCATCCGGTGTTCACCGGCCTGCACCGTGGTCTTGAGAGCCTGGTAGCCAAACTGGGACATGACGTTGAGGTGGTCGCGCAGCTTACCGGGAATGGGATGGAAAAGCCCGTGCAGGAGGCCGAGGGCAAGATAGGCGTCCATGGTCCGATCGACCTGCAGTTCCAGGGTGTAGAGGGTGGAAAACCCGCGCCCCATGTTTTTCGCGGCGGCGATGGAAAAAGGGCGCCAGCGGTCGCGGAGCAGCACCGGAATCTTGCGATGATCGAACTCCTTGTTGATTTCCGCCCGAATCTTGCGTAAAGGGGCTTCCATGCGCCCCCGCAGCTCCTCCAGGTTCTGCTCATAGCCCGCCGAGCGCCGGGGATAAAGAATCTTCAGCGACAGGGCATCCAGTTCGGAGGCGACATGCCCCATGCCCAGATGGCTGGCAAGAGGGACATAGACCGAACGGGTCTCTTCAGCGATCAGGCTCTGTTTTTCCGGTTTCAGGGCACCGATGGTCTGTAGATTGTCGATCCGGTCCCAGAACTTCAGACAGAGCACCCGCACATCCTCGATCGCCACCAGCAACTGCTTGCGGTAGGTCTCGGCCTTGAGAATCTCGCGGCTGACATTGTCGTCGGCAGCCTTGGTCAGGCCATTGACGAGCAGGGCGACCTCGGGACCGAAGTCCGCCTCGATCTCGCCGAGAGTCACCGGAGTATCCTCGACCACGTCATGGAGGATGGCCGCCATGACCGAGGCGAAATCCATCCAGTGCCGGGCGGCCAGATGCGCGACACGCAAGGGATGAAAGAAATAGGGCTCCCCTGATTTACGCAAGACCCCGGCATGGGAGTCGCCGGCAACCCGAAGCGCCCGATGGAGGCTGTCGATGGACAGGTCGAGCTCCGCCTCGCTCATCCCCCCACCGTAGTGGGTCACGAGCAGCTCCATGATTTCGTTGATCAGGCGTTGTTCGGTGCGGCTGTCGTAAGTCAACCTGTAATCTCCGGGGCAAAGACGGCCAAGAACGAAAGGGGAAACGAAAATTTATCTTATAGAAGAAAAAAGCGGCCGGCAAGGGGGATTCTCCGGGGCAAGAGCGTATTCATGATCCATGCCGCCGGGTCGGCGGCCGACGCCAGGGGATGAACATCGGCACCCGCCGGCGATACTCTTCATAGGCCTTGCCGTAGAGCGCGAGCATGCGGCGCTCATCCCAGAAGGCCCCGATCACCAGGTAGATGGAGAGCAGTCCCGCCGTCACCAGCTGGGCCTGAGACAGATCCCGCCCCCAGAGGATGAGCAGACCGGCCAGATACCAGGGATGGCGGGTCCAGGCCAGCACCCCGTCGCGGCGTAAGGAGGGGGGATTTTCCTGCCCTTGCCGCCGCCGGCAATCGAGACCGAGAAAAGACCGGAGTCCGTAGGTGCGCGCTCCGCCCCAGGCCAGCCCCAGCGCGATCCCCCAGAAGAGCAGCCGCGGCACCTCCCAGAGCCCCGTCCAGATCAGCACCTTCCCGCCGCCGATGCGCCCCTCCCACCAGAGAACCGGCGCCAGGGAAAGAAGAGCGAGCAGGTTATAGGCCAGGCGATAGCAGGCGGGAGCGAGGGGATATAGGCCGCGCAGCCGCTCCTTGACGGCGGTGGCGGCAAGGAGCGAATGACCGGCGCACCACAACAGCCAAAGCAGGGCCAGGATCAGCAGTTGGACAACCATTCAGGAAGTTCTTGCGGCACGAAGCACACGACCGGCGCATCTCCGCCGACACCGGGCTCGATCCGCAAATGGCCGCGCCACTCGTCGTCGAGCATCGGGTAATCCTCGCGGCAGTGCGCCCCGCGACT
>JAVFAR010000216.1:0-3033 GCA_034002365.1 Trichloromonas sp. | reverse complement strand
CATCAGCGCCCATCACGGCGTCGCCGTCGAGGTGCGCTTCGCCGACGGCGCCCGGCGGCTGGTCCGGGTCAAACGCCGCTCCGGCCATGTCGTCGGCGACGCCGTGCGGGTGGTCGGCGAAGTTTTGGAACGGCTGCCGCGCCGCACCGAACTGCGCCGCCGGGATGCCCTGGGCGGCATCCATCTGGTCGCGGCCAACCTTGACGTCCTCGGCATCGTCGTCTCCCCCGCCCCCCAACCCCCGGCCGGTTTCGTCGATCAAGCCATCGTCGCCGCCCGCGCCGCCGATCTCGCCCCCTTCCTCGTCATCAACAAATGCGACCTCGCCGCTGCCGAACCGTTCGTCGCCGACCTGCGCGCCGCCTATGCCGGCTCCGTCGAGCTCTTCCCCTTAAGCGCGGCCACCGGCGCCGGACTCGAAGCCCTGCGCGCCTTTTTCGCCGCCGGTCATCGCGGCGCCTTTGTCGGCACCACCGGCGTTGGCAAGAGTTCGCTGCTTAACGCCCTCTGCCCGGAGATCGACCTGCAAGTCGGCGAGCTCAACGAATATTCCGGCAAGGGGCGCAACACCACCACCCTTTCCACCCTGCACACGCTCCATGACGGCGGCGAACTGATCGACACCCCCGGTTTTCAGGATTTCGGCCTGGTGGAAATCTCCGCCCCGGAGCTGGCCCTCCACTACCCCGGCTTCGAACAGGTCGCCCCCGGCAGCTGCCGCTTCCGCAACTGCCGCCATCGCAGCGAACCGGGCTGCGCCGTTCGGGGCCAGGCGAGCGCGGGGCAGCTCCCCGCCGACCGCTATGCCGCCTACCTGGAGATTCTCGACGCCGTCGAAGCCGCCGAAGCGCAGAACCGCTACCGGGGGAAAAAGGGCTGAACCCCTTCCGCCGCGGGTGCTGATCATCGCCGGGTTCAGCGCCACACGGGTGAATGCCGGGTCAACGAGGTGGGGCGGAGGAACGGAATCCGGTGGATGGCGGATTGGTGAGGAGCGAGGGAAGCAATATTGCACCGCAAGACGCGACGCGACTTTGTTGTCGGAAAAGTTTACGTTTGCCGGGGTGTTTTTGTGTCAGGGCTGCGATTTTGTCGGATTTCTTTACGCTTTTCTCGGCGAGGAAATTAAAAATCTAATAAAACAAGGTGTTTAAGGATTGGAATATTTTTTGCTTACAACAGGATGACAATGCCTATCCGACGAATCGCCGTCGCTATTGGGCCCATGCACATTCGCGAAACATTCTTACGAGGGGGATCGTAATATGTTCAGTCGTCGTTTATTTGCCGCGGTGACGGCCGTTCTGGTCTTCGCCACCGGGGCTTCGGCCCTTTCCCTGGGAACCAACATCACCATTCCCGACAAGGTTTACAGTTCCGCTACCGGCTGGTACGGCCAGCAGGAGGACAACGAAGTCGAGCCGGGCAATATCGCCACCCAGGCCTGGGATCTCGAAGGGTTCTTCCTCGGCGGCACGACCCTGGCCATGGTCGGCGGCTACAATTTCATGCAAGGGGTAACTTCCGGCGGCCACACCTTCACCTCCGGCGATCTTTTCATCGACGTCGACGGCGACGCGCAATACGGGCCGGTCAATACCAAGAGCGGCGGGGCCTATCCGGCGCTGGCCCTCAACGGTACCTTCGGCTACGACTTTGTCCTCGACCTGGATTTCGCCACCCGGACCTATGCGGTGATTCGCCTGGACGAGGGGGCTTCGACTCTCATGTCGTCGGTCTACTATGCCCAGAACGACGAGTCGAACCCCTGGCGCTACCTGTCCGGCGGCACTGTTCTGGCCGCGAACCAGAGCCTGGGCTATGTCGCCGGCCTGACCGACACCGGTTTCGCCGGCGACGCTACCAGCAACTGGCACAACGCCGTCCTCGTCGATCTCTCCTTCCTGGGGCATGGCGCCGACTTCACCGTCCATTTCACCATGGAGTGCGGCAACGACAACCTCATGGGGCAGGGGGCGCTGCCCGCGCCCGAGCCGGGCACCCTGCTGCTGCTCGGCACCGGACTGCTCGGCCTGCTGGCCTGGCGCCGCCGCCACTGATCGCCTCGCACCCCATCGACAAAAAAAGCCCCGCCAACCCGGCGGGGCTTTTTCGTCCGCATCGCGATAAAAAGGGGAACGTTTCCGTCACGCCGCCAGATTGATTTCCGCCACGACTTTTTCCCACGGCGCGCTCAACCGCCGGTCGGCGGTCCGGAGCACCAAACCCACGCATTCCAGCGCCTCGACATCCTGGTGCACATTTTTATAGTCGCGCTGGAGGGTCTTGGCGAGGGCGCGCACACTGGAGGGGCCGGTCTGATGGAGTTTTTTGAGTAGCTCCAGGCGACGTGGGGTGAGGGTTTGCAGCAGGGTCGGCAGATCCTGGAAATAAAGACGCTCCATCGGTTCCTCGGCGGGTTCGCCGGCCGCCGCGCGGCGCCAGGCCTGGACGAATTCCTGGGCCGTTGCATCCGCGTCGCCAACGCCAATCGCCATTTTTTTGTCGGTCATCGTCATTCTCCCCGGAGTTGTCGGATGTCGTTGAGAAAATCGGCCACCAGCGTTTCCACGTCGCGGAACTCATAACGAGCTTCCATATTGCCGCGGTGACGATGATCTCCCTTGCCCCGTTCATTGTCGTAACGAACAAGACAGCGTCCCTCGGCATCTCCGTAATAAAGCCGGTATTTCAAGCCGTGAGGGTGATGCGCTGTGCGCGGCACCCGCCAGAGCACCATTTCTCGAAGCGCGCCATCGATGTAGACGAATCGGGAGCGATGCAGGAAATCGGCTGCCATATGGTCAACAGTACCATCGGGAGAGGGTTTTGCAAAAGGGAATTTCAGATAACGGGAAAGGCGTTTCCCGGTCTGTCGCCCGGCCTGCGACCCGTAGTTGTGTATACTGTCCGTTCGCAGTAACAGTTGAATATCTAAGGGGTTTAAGTCCCCTCCGGGGAGTTGTCCGTTCACCCCGGTAGCTCAAGGGAGCGGCGTTCTGGTAACAGGGGGTCGTAAGTTCCCAATTGGCA
>JAVFAR010000215.1:0-3127 GCA_034002365.1 Trichloromonas sp. | reverse complement strand
CCATCCGGTGGATATCCGCTATCTCGACCGGGAACCTCCGGGACGGCTGGACGAGACCGTCGCCGCCGCCGTGCGCCGGGCGCTGGGGGAAACGAAGGGCGATCTGCTCGTTTTTCTCCCCGGCGCCGGCGAGATCCGCCGCTGCGCCGCCCGCTTGGCCGATCTGACGGACGCGGTCGACATCCGCCCTCTCTACGGCGATCTGCCCTTTGCCGAGCAGGAGCGGGCCATCCTTCCCGGTCCCCGGCGGCGGGTGGTGCTGGCCACCAACATCGCCGAGACCAGTCTGACCATCGACGGCGTGGCGGTGGTGGTCGATGCCGGCTGGGAGCGCCGCCCCCGCTTCGATGCCGCGCGGGGGATGACGACCCTGGCGCTGAGCCGCATCGCCCGTTCGAGCGCCGAACAGCGGACCGGACGGGCCGGACGGCTGGGACCGGGAATCTGCTACCGGCTCTGGACCGAAGGCGTGCAGGGAACGCTACTCCCCTTTGCGCCGCCGGAAATCCGCGCCGCCGACCTCGCTCCCCTGGCCCTCGATCTGGCCCGCTGGGGGGTGGCCGATGCCGATCAGCTCGCCTGGCTCGATCCGCCCCCGGCCGGACATCTGGCCGGAGCGCGGGCGCTGCTCCGCCTGCTCGGCGCCCTCGATGCCGGCGACCGCCTTACCTCCCTGGGGGAAGCCATGGCGGCGCTTCCCGCCCATCCCCGGCTGGCCCGGCTGCTGCTGGCGGCGCGGGATAGCGGCTGTCCGGCGCTGGGGGCCGATCTCGCGGCGCTGCTCTCCGAACGCGATCTCTTCTCCGGAAGCGATGTTCCCTGTCACGCCGCCGACAGCGGCCTGCTCGACCGCCTGGAACTGCTCCGTTGTCCGGGCGCCGAGGGGGTGAAGCGGGCCGCCCGCCAGTTTCGCCGCCTGCTCGGCGTGGAGGATTCCCACTCCGCTCCGGCGGACGGTGAAAGTGTCGGCCGTCTTCTGGCTCTCGCCTTTCCCGACCGCATCGGCCGGGAGCGGGAACCCGGCAGCGGCCGTTACCGGCTCAGCGGCGGCCAGGGGGCGCGGTTTTCCCCCCGCTCGTCGGTCAAGGGCGGGGAGTGGCTGGTGGCGGTGGAGCTGGAAGGCAAACCGGGGGCCGAGGGGGACATCCGTCTCGCCAGCCGCCTGTCCCGGGAAGTGATCGAAGAGCTCTTCGGCGCTGCCCTCGACTGGCGGCGCGAGGTGGAATGGAATGAACGCTCGGGACGGGTTGTCGCCCGCGAGGTCCGGCGGCTCGGCGCGGTGATCGTGCAGGAACGGCCGGTCAAGGCGCTCCCCGAGGATGTGATCCCGGCGCTGTTGGCGCTGCTGCGGCGCGAAGGGTTGGGACGGCTCGACTGGAGTTCACCGGAGCTTGGCCAGTGGCGGGCGCGGGTCCTGCTGCTGGAGCGGCTGCGGCCGCAAGACGGCTGGCCCGACCTGGCCGATGCCGCCCTGCTGGCGACTTTGGAGGATTGGCTCGCGCCACATCTCTCCGGCGTGACCACCCTGACCGGGCTGCGCCGGGTCGATCTTTTCGCCGCCCTGCGCAGCCTCCTTTCCTGGGAGCGGGGCCGGGAGCTGGACCGCCTCGCCCCCGAACGGCTGGAAGTGCCGAGCGGCTCGCGCATCCGGGTCGATTACCTGAGCGGCGAGCGGCCGGTGCTGGCCTGCAAGCTCCAGGAACTCTTTGGCCTGGCCGAAACCCCGCGCCTGGTCGACGGCATGCTGCCGGTGCTCATCCATCTCCTCTCCCCGGCGGGGCGGCCGCTGGCCGTCACCGACGATCTCCGCAGCTTCTGGGATTGGGTCTATCCCGAGGTGAAAAAGGAGATGCGGGGGCGCTATCCGAAACATCCCTGGCCCGACGACCCCTGGAACGCCGTCGCCACTCGCCTGGTCAAACGGCGGCTGCCGGGAGGCTGAGGGGATTCTTTTCGCAAGCGAGGTGTTATGAAAAAGTTTTTCCCGATGCTGGTCCTGACGGGACTTGTCCTCCTGGTTGCGGTTCGCGCCCCGGCGGCGGACGTTCCGGTGCCGACCCGTTACAGTCTGGCGGCGGTCGCCGGGCAGTCCTACACGCCGACCAACGACCGCGAGTTCCTTCTGCTCTCAGCGGCGGCGCTCTTCGATTACGAGCGGATCTGGCCGCACCGCGCCCCCGAGGCGCTGCGTTTCAAGGTCGAAGGCGCCGCCGGTCTGAGTACCGCCCCCCGCACCCGGGCCGTGGTTTCGGCCAATATCTTCGCCCTCTATTATCTCGAAGGCTTGCGCACGGCGGCGCTGCGGCCCTACGCCGAGGCGGGCATCGGGCTGATCTACACCGATTTTCAGGAAAAGGATCAGGGCTTGCGCCTGAACTTCAATCCCCAGGCGGGGCTCGGGGTGGAAATCGGCGCGGACAGTGGTTCCCCCTGGTTCGCCGCCCTGCGCCTGCATCATCTCTCCAACGGCGAACTGCATCGGGACAACCGGGGGATGAATTCTCTGATGGTGCAAATCGGAAAATTTTTCTAGAATCGCGCGGCGTAAAACTTTAAACGGCTCGTGTTCGGACCCCGGCGGTCGGGGCGGATGGCACGGGATTTATTCTTTGGGAGGTCAATGGTGAAGAAATTATCAAGAATGTTGACGGTGGTGATTCTGCTGCTGGTCCTGGCCGGTTGCGCCAGCGCCGGGCGGAACTTCAATGTGCCGGCGGTGCAGGAAATCAAAATGGGGGAGACGAGCAAGGCCGATATCACCCGGTTGTTCGGCGCGCCCTGGCGCACCGGCATCGAGGATGGCCGGGAAACCTGGACCTACGGCCATTACAAATATTCCCTTTTCGGCGAGACCAAGACCCGCGATCTGGTCTTGCGCTTCGACGGCCAGGGCAAGGTCGCTTCCTACACCTTCAATTCCACCTATCCCGAAGACCGCCGTCCCTGAATCTCGGTTCTTTGCCGTTGTCCTTTTCACTGTCGGGCCGGCTCCTTTCGGGGCCGGTCTTTTTTTGACTCAAAACCCCCAGGCCGCCTCAGCCTTTACGGGAGGCGCCATCCTTTGGGAAAAACAGCGGGGTGAGGATATGGAAAAAACCGGAAACGCGATTTTCATCAGTTATCGGCG
>JAVFAR010000214.1:0-3163 GCA_034002365.1 Trichloromonas sp. | reverse complement strand
GTCTCGGACGGGGCGGGCATGGCCGATGGTCAGCGGATAAGGAGAACAATATGCAAGGACGTGGACGCAATTCAGGCGCCGGCGGCGGCCAGGGGCAAGGAGCCGGGCGCCGTCAAGGTCAGGGAATGGGTCAGGGAGCAGGACAAGGCATCGGTCAAGGCATGGCCGGACGGGGACGTCGGGGCGGCGCCCTGGCCGGGGGACCGGCGGGAGCCTGCGTTTGTCCCAAATGCGGCCACCAGCAGAGCCACGAACGGGGACGGCCCTGCGTCGAGCAGACCTGTCCCCAGTGCGGAACCTCGCTGGTCCGGTCATAAACGAAAAACAGACAACAAACGAAAGGAGAAGGATCATGCCGAGAGGTGATGGAACGGGACCGATGGGAATGGGGTCGATGACGGGCCGGGGCGCCGGTTACTGCGCCGGGAATACGGCTCCGGGGTTTACCGGTGCCGGTTACGGGTTGGGCCGGGGCGGCCGCTGTCGCGGCTTCGCCGGCGGCGGTTACGGGCGGCGGAATATGTTCTACGCCACCGGCCAGCCGGGCTGGGCGCGTTTCGGCGGGGTGAACGCGCCCCTGGCTGATCCGGAAACGGAACAGGCCGCGCTCAAAGGGCGGGCCGAAGCTCTCGGGACGGAGCTGGAGCGGATCAAGGCTCGGCTGGAGGCCCTGGAAAGTAAAAACCCATGAATACGGAAAGGACGAAACGGCATGAAACTGGCGGTTGCTTCCGGCAAGGGAGGGACGGGCAAGACCACGGTCTCGGTCAATCTGGCGCGCACCCTGGGGCGAGCCGTGCATCTGCTCGATTGCGATGTCGAGGAGCCCAACGCCCACCTCTTTCTTCAGGGGCGCTTGACCAAGGAAGAGACCGTCGCCCTCGCCATCCCCCAGGTGGATGAAACGCTCTGCGACGGCTGCGGCGAATGCGGCAGGTTCTGCGAGTTTCACGCCATCGTCAGTTTCGGCACGGCGCCTCTGGTCTTTCCCGAGCTCTGCCACGGCTGCGGCGGCTGCGCCCGGGTCTGCCCGCAAAAAGCCATCAGCGAAGTCGACAAGCGCATCGGCGTGGTCGAAACCCTGCAAGCGGAAGCGATTACCCTGACCCAGGGGCGTCTCGACGTCGGCGTGGCCATGGCGCCGCCGCTGATCCGTGCGGTCAAGGATGCCCTGCATGACGATCAGCTGGCCATCCTCGATGCGCCGCCGGGCACCTCCTGCCCGGTCATCGCCACCCTGCGCGAGGTCGATTACGTGCTGCTGGTCACCGAACCGACCCCCTTCGGCCTGCACGATCTCAAGCTGGCGGTCGACATGGTACGGGAGCTGGGCCTCCCCTTCGGCGTGGTGGTCAACCGCATGGGCAGCGGCGACCTCCGCACCCACGACTTCTGTCGGACGGAAAAGATTCCCATCCTCCTCGAAATCCCCGACGACCGGCGCATCGCCGAGGCCTATTCCCGGGGAGAATTGATGGTCGACGCCCTCCCCGAATATCGCCACCTCTTCCAGGGGCTGCTGGAAAAAACCGGGCTGTCACCCCAGTCCCAATTTAACGCTTCCGAGGTACACCCATGAAAGAACTGGTCATTATCAGCGGCAAGGGGGGAACCGGCAAGACCAGCGTCACCGCCTCTTTCGCCGTACTGGCGGAAAAGGCGGTCCTCGCCGATTGCGACGTGGACGCGGCCGACCTGCATCTGGTGTTGAAGCCGGATGTCCGGGAGCGCCACGATTTTCGCAGCGGGCACGAGGCGGTCATCCGCGCGGCGGACTGCACCGGCTGCGGAGTCTGCCTCGACCTGTGCCGTTTCGACGCGGTCCGGCGGCATGACACGGAGGCCGGTTCGCGCTGCGTCATCGACCCGGTGGCGTGCGAGGGGTGCGGAGTCTGTGTGCGCTTCTGCCCGACGCAGGCCATCGATTTTCCCGAGCGGCTGTGCGGCGAATGGATGGTTTCCGATACCCGCTGTGGGCCGATGGTCCATGCCCGGTTGGGGGTGGCCGCCGAGAATTCGGGCAAACTGGTCGCCACTGTACGCCAGGAGGCCCGGCGCATCGCCGAGGAGCAGGGGCGGAATCTGGTGATTGTCGACGGTCCCCCCGGCATCGGCTGTCCGGTCATCGCCTCGCTGAGCGGCGCCGCCCAGGTGCTGGTCGTCACCGAGCCGACCGTCTCCGGCGAGCACGACCTCGCGCGGGTGCTGAAGCTGGCCGCCCATTTCGGGATTCCGGCGGCGATCTGCGTCAACAAGTGGGATCTCAACCCGGAGATGACCGAGCGCATCGAAAAGCAGGCGCGGACCCTGGGGGCGACGGTGGCCGGGCGCATCCGTTACGACCGCGCCGTCACCCAGGCGCAGATCAAAGAGCGGGCGGTGGTCGAGACCGACGCTCCCTGCGCCGAGGATATCCGCACCCTCTGGGATTGGTTGAACGTTTAGACGCGTTGTGCCCCGGGCGGTTCGTCGGAGTTTGGCGGCGGCCAGGGGCCTTCCAGCCGGACGCCGAGAGCGAATCCGCAGAGCAACAGAGTCACGATCAGCCCCGTCACCCCCGGCCACTCCCGCCAGCTCCAGAAGAAGCCTCCGACCGTTCCGGAAATGCTCGAACCGAGATAGTAGAAGAAGAGATAGAGGGCCGAGGCCTGGGCCTTGGCGACGGGCGCCCGGCGACCGACGCCGCTGGAAGCGACGGAATGGACGCCGAAAAAGCCGACGGTGAAGATGCCGACGCCGGGAACGATCCAGGGCAGGGCGGCGGCCAAAGTCAGCAGCGCGCCGACGACCATGGCCGCCAGGCCGAAACGGATCAGCGGCGCCCGGCCGAAGCGGTTGACGAAATGCCCCATGATCGAGGCGCTCAGGGAGCCGAGCAGGTAGACGAGAAAGATCAGGCTCGCCCGGCTCTGGCTGAGCAGGTAGGGCGCTTCCAGAAGGCGGAAGGTCAGGTAGTTATAGAGAGTGACGAAGGCGCCCATGGCGAGAAAGGAGATGAGATAGAGGCGGCGCAGCAGCGGATCGCGCAGATGCCGGCCGAGGGAGGTGAAAAGATAGGCGGCGGCGAAGGGGCGCGGCGGCAGGTGCGAGGGGGGGAGGCTGGCGGCGAAGAAGAGACTGGTCAGCAGACAGGCGCCGCCGAGGATGAAAAAGGCCGCCTGCC
>JAVFAR010000213.1:0-3171 GCA_034002365.1 Trichloromonas sp. | reverse complement strand
AAGGCGAGGTTCAAAAGATTTGAATGTTTTATCATAACTCTTAAACAAATTTGCCCTTACTCCACCAGTTATATGAATTCTATCCTGGTAATTAATCTCATCTTCAATATATAAGGAGCCATCAAGAGTGCTGTATTCCTTATTTCTGAAACTTGATAGTAAAGGAATTTTATTGTCAATTGTATCAGTTACTTCTGTTGTATATATTCCTGGCTGATAGAAATGCTTTATGCCTGATATCCCAAAATTCAACGTGTTTGAATTACTTGAAAAATACGAAAAGTCAATTGCTGAAGAGATATCCCTTACAAAACTTTTTTGTCCAGATTTGTCTTCTCTTTCAAACACGATTGATTGAACCCTTTGTTTGGTAATAGGGTCATAGATTGAATTTTTATGATATTGAGTATTCTCAAGTTTTGAATTGCCTGAATTTGAAGTGAACCCTATCATTGTAAAGGCAAATAGCCTAGGGCTGATTACATGAGTAGTTTTGACTGATACGACATTATTTAATAAAGTGTACTTATTTTTTTCACTTTGTAGTTCGTAATTATTAAATATTCTATAATAGTCTACACCAGAATATAGATTAAAAGAAATGCTGTTTTTATTATCAAATTTATGATTTACCTTGAAGTTCAGGTCAGCAAAAGTATATAGCACCATTTCATCATTAATTGGTTCCCTGGAAGTGTTAAATTTTTTCTTATTTTTAATACTGGCTCTTCTGAAAGGAGTGAAAACATCTAAATACGTAATACGTCCGGCCATCAGAAATGTTGTCTTTTCATTTATGGGTCCCTCCAATGTCAGTTTGGAGTCAATTAATCCAATATCAAAACTACCTTTAAATTTATTGCTGTTACCATCTTTGAAAGTGATATCAGTAACAGATGACAACCTTCCGCCATATTTTGAAGGGAAAGTGCCTTTGTAGAAATCAACTCTTTTTATAGCCTCGGGGTTAAAGACAGATATAAAATTAAAGAGATGACCGGTGTTATATACTTGGATTCCGTCGAGAATAAACAGATTTTGATCTGATCCGCCACCTCTAACTACCATAGCTGATGACCCTTCATTAGTTGGAGTGATACCAGGAAGAGTGGTTAAAGCTTTTATCAAATCAGTCTCACCACCTAGCGACGGTAATTCCTGCATCTTGATCATAGGTAGACTTAAGCGTCCCTTTAAAAAATCACTTTCAGTTTTGATTGACCTTATTTGAACTTCCTCAAGTTTAATACCTGCATCAAGCCTGAATTTAATTGCAGTATCCTTCACCAGATTAAGTTTATATGATTTTAATTCATAGCCAACATAAGATATTTGAATGGTCTTAACTCCTTTTTTTAATGTAATACTAAAGAACCCTCTATTGTTTGTTGTAGTTCCTCTATATGTCGCACTATCATAAACATTAGCACCAATAAGTGTTTCTCCGGTAGAATTATCAGTAACAAATCCGGAAATTGTCATTTGCTGGGCTGATAAAGGTAGTAACCAACTGAAAAAAAGGGATATAGAAATTATTCCTTTTATAAGTTTAATAGAATACAGCCAATTATGACTGTATTCTATTAAATACTTACAATTAATGTATAATATATTACTATTTCGCAAACAGGCCAAATTCATACTATTTCCCATAGGGGTCAGTTTCACAACATATTTCAGCTGTTATTCCTGCCATTCCCTGGGTAGTATATATGTTACAATTAATCCAATCAAATGTTCCTCTATGGAGGTCATCGTTTCTTGCAGGCCAGTACCCTTCTTAAATATACTCAACATATGATATGTGATATGAGGAGCTATTCGTTAATGATTGTGTTGTTGTTTTAGTAAAACCAGTATTTAGAGTTACTTGATAATTCAGATCCAGCCAATTAACGGTGTTATAAGTTTTCCATCCAAACAATCCTTTTTTTTCAGCTATTCCTTCGTTCCAAACATAAGATTTATAATAATATGTACCATCACCATATGGTCCATAAACTGCAATATCAATAAATGAACCCAAATGACATCGTCTATCTCCGTTATAAACTAATCCTGTAGTATGATATGATTCGCAGTAAGTTGTTTTAGTTGCGTGAAAATCAGAATACTTAAAGATCTTTATGTTATCGTTTTCTTTATCATTTGTTGTAAACGATAAAATCTGGTCAATATTGTTATTATTTGATATTATCTGTCCATCTTCAGTGAACTTATACAGTTGATTACCAATCTGAACAATACCATCTTTATTAACCACAGCATAGATAACTTTACTGCGTATCTTAAAATCCGCAATGCTTCCATCAGCTAAAAAATCTTTATGGTCAATGATAATATTATCATACATGGTTTGGTCTGTGGCTTTTTCAAGACACTCATAATAATTTTCCCGAATAGTTAAAAGACTAAGGAATCCCTCCTCAGCTTTATATCCAATAGCTTGATTAACTGGTAGTTTATTCAATGAATCAACGACTGAAAAGAATTCTTTGGGGTCTTTAAAGCTCAAGATGTCCTTAGAATTTGATACTGCGTTACTAGGGAAGTCTATTTTTTCTTTTGAACAAGAAATGATTAGAAAAGTGATAATTGGTAGGTAAAATATTATTTTCATTTTAAAATTTATTGCGACAAAATAAATATTAACACATGGAAAAAGCATCCAAATGTTTAATACTTTTGTCATGTTTTTACTGAGCCTTATCCCGTCATGATTATTTCTCACAGAATAATAGGGGTAGGGCTCCTTTTTTTTAACATTTTGCTTTTAAAGAAAGTTGTTAAAACTCCCTTTTCGATTGGTTTTCTAAAAACGGAACGAAAAGTTGTGAATGAGTTTTCTGGTTCTTTTTCATTAAAATTTAGGTCAGTAATCAAATAGCATTATCATCCAGATACAATTTTCATGGCTATTTGCAACTTTAACATTTATTTATGTGGCCTATATTGAAATTGATAAATTAAAAATTTCTACAAATGTCAAATACAAAACAAAATACTATACTTCTAAATATTCACTTAGGTATTGCAGCTTTATCCTATATATGTCGAAAAGTGGCATTTTGTGACACGAAAAAGGCAACTTTTTTCAATAAAATTTTAAAACGCGCATAATCAGTAAGTTAAATCGATGCTTATTTCTAATAATTGAGGAATCCAAAATCT
>JAVFAR010000212.1:0-3203 GCA_034002365.1 Trichloromonas sp. | reverse complement strand
CGGCGGATGCCGGCGCCCCCAAACAGTACGACTGGGGGAACAAGATCCGCGTGCAGCTCACCCGCGACGAACTGCCGGTGGTCACGGCGGTGCTCTTCGGCTGGCTGCCCCGTTGCGAATACAAAAAACACGGCGAGGACAACAGCAAGGGGTTTTCCCTGGAAGATCAGGGGGATAAGCTTTTCATGAGGGTCTTCGCCCGGGGCCGGCAGATGAAGGCGGTGCCGATTCCGCCCGAGGACGCTTTCTATCTGGCGCAGCTCTTTCTCGACCGGATGAAGAAGAATGCGCCCGGGCTTTCCGGGGGAGAAATCCTCACGACGTTGCGCCAGGTGCTGGCGGCGCGCAAGCGGGAGCAGCCGAAAGCCTGATTGATTCTTCATCCGTTAATTTTTATCTATTGATTACAAGCCCCTGGCTGCTTTACTCTGAAAGCTGACGGGTTGTTCAGGTAGCCGTTGCCGGTTTGTTTTTCTTCTCCCCGGGAGGTTTTCATGACGCGCCTGGTTTTTCTGCTCTGGCTGGTTTCGGCCGGTCCCCTGTGGGCCTCCGGTTTCTCCTTCAGCGGTTACGAACAGCAGCAGGCGCAGGAGGACGCGGCCCGGGCGGCCGAGGAGCGAAGCGTCGTCGGCGAACTGCTCAGCGTCGATTGTTCCTCCAGGCTCAAGGGACAGCGCATCGCCGTACTCATCGGCGAGGAGCGGTCCGGGCAGGGGAGCGCACGCCGCACCAGCGACGGCCCGCTTTTCGACGAAATCAACAGCCGCCTGCGCGGTCTCGGGCTGAAAACCTGCACCCAGAAGGAGATCGATGCCCAGGTCGCCGACGCCGAGCGCACCGCCTTTCTCAACAACGACATGGACGCCGCCATCGCCGCCGCCGGTCGTCTGCAGGCCCGCTTTCTGCTGCGCGGCCTGATCGCCGTCAGCGAACGGCGCAATCCGATTCTCGATATCGACGAGGTCTTTCTGACCCTGACCCTGACCCTGACCCTGCTCGACCGCAAGGGGCGGGTCATCTCCACCGTTGCGGCGACGGCCGACTCCTATGCCGCCAACGATTCCCTGCAAACGGCGCTGCAGCTGACCCGGGATAAGGCCGACCGGATGCTGGCCGAGCTCTATAACGATCATTGCCGGCAGGGACGGTAGTCGACTGATGAAAAACGCCCATCTGCGGCGTTGCCCTCATTCTCGTCGTTGCGACGTACCTTTGGGTACGCCTCACTCCTCGAATTTCGGGCGCCTTGCATCCGGGCATTTTTGATCAGCCACGTAAGCGCTGGTGTTCTGTCATCGGATGAAAGCTCAGGCCCATCCCCAAGGGATACTGGAGGTGCTATGAAGATACGGATCTTTCTGCTGATGATTCTCTCCTGCTGTCTCTGCTTCGGTGTCGCCTTGGCGGCGAACAAACCGGGCCAGGGGGAAAAACCGGCGGCGAAGACCATCATCGTTTCGGCGGAAGGCCTGGCCGACCCCGATGCCGCCATCTACCGGAACGACAAGGGGCTGCTGCTCGACGACCTGCGCGCCGACGCCCGCCGGCAGGTGATCGAAAAGGCCGTCGGCACCCTGGTGGAGAGTTCGACCCTGGTGGAAAACTTCGCCCTCATCGAAGACAAGGTGCTGACCCAGTCCCAGGGGCTGATCAAGCAGGTCATCAAGGAGAGCGGTCCCTGGAAGGGGGAAGACGGCTTCATGCACATCCTGCTCAAGGCCGAGGTCTACCTCTCGGACATTCAGGAAAGCCTCAAGGAGATGTCCCGCACCCAGCGCGTTTCTCTCATCAAGGAGCAGGGCAATCCCCGCATTTCCGTGGCGGTGCGGGTCAAGGACGCCGAGCGCGGCTCGGAGGTGCCCCCCGAGCGCTCGGAGATCGCCGAGAACATCCTGAAAAAGGGGATTTCCGCCTTCGGCTACCGGGTCTGGTCCGAGCCCGAGTCGGGGAGCGTCAAGGATGCCCAGGCCGGTTTCGCCATCAGCGGCGAGGCCAAGTTCAAGGAGCACACCGTGCGCCTGGCGGCCTCGGGACTGAATATTTCCAAATATGTCCTGACCTCGTGGACGGTCAAATGCCTCAACGTGCTCACCGGCGAGGAGATCTATTTCAACAACCAGGTGCCGCAGAAGAAGAGCTGGAACGACGAGGATGTCGCCCTGGCCGACATCGGCGCCCTGATCGCCGCCGAGTTCAACAAGGATTTCTTCGGGCAGCAGCTGCTCAGCCCCTCGCGCATCTTCCAGCTGCATGTGCACGGCCTGCCCGATTACGATACCGGCAATCTCCTCAAAAAAGAGCTGCTCTGCCTGCCCCTGTCCGGCTGTGTCGAAATGATGAACGCCGGCGGCGCGGCCAATGCCTGCGCCGACCTGATGACCTATCAGCCGGTCGCCTACGCCAATTCCGGGCGGGTGGGGCCCAAGGTCATCGTCCTGCCGGGGGTCATCAAGAGCCAGAACGCCACCTTCCGCCAGCAGATCAACGAAAACAACATCGCCGATTTCGCCGAACTGGAACTGGGCAACGCCAACTTCCAGGTGCTGGAACGGGCCGATCTGGGACCGATGCTCAACGAAATCACCCTGGCCGTCAACATGGGCGACCCCAACGCCCTCAAGACCTTCCGCCGCGGCAAGTTTCAATCGACCAACTGGTTCATCACCTTCGACATTCTCAAGGCCGAGCAGGTCAGCAAGGCCGGCAGCGGCTTTGACGGTTCCACCGTCGGCGACATCATGGGCGCCCTGGTCGGCGGGACCGGCGGCTACGTGAGCGAGGCGGCGAGTTCCTCGGTGCAGATGGGGGATACCGCCGGGGTCTGGCTGGTGGGGATGCGTTACAAGATCGTCGATGCCGCCACGACCCAGCAGGTTGCGACCGGCTATTTCGAGGAGAAGATGGAAGTCGGCAAGAAGGGGATGAGCATTCTCGGTGTTTCCGGCGACCAGGGGCAGGGGATCACCCTCGACAACGTCACCCAGCGCCTGGTGCAGAAGTTGCGTGCAGCAGATCGACCAGCGTAAATAAATCCGTTACCCTCGTCCGTCCGAGCGCTTGGCGCACGGACGGACGCCCCTGACACCACACCCCTCATCCCTCACAGGTTTCCCATGGATTTAAGCGACGCCATCAAACGCTGTCCCCACTGAGCCGGGGTCACCCACGACCAACGCGACCAACTTCAGCGCAACAGCAAGGCG
>JAVFAR010000211.1:0-3215 GCA_034002365.1 Trichloromonas sp. | reverse complement strand
TCGAGCCGCAGCTCGACACCCCAATCGACGGGTTTTTCGCCGTCTCGGGTCAAAACCCAAAGGGTGGGAAATTCCATGGTTTCGGGAGCCGGACCGATGCCGTCGGTGAGATAGATGATGGCGGCGGGCCGGGGTTGCATGGTCCGGGCGTATTCGAAGACCGGCCGCAGGTCGGTGAAGCCGCCGCCTTCGAAGACTTCCACCACCTCGGGCGCCCCGCGAAAGCTGTCGATGCGCTGGATGCGGCTGCCGGCATAAAGGACGGTCAGGCGGCTTTCCCGCCCCCGGGCGATCTGCACCAGTTCCCGGGCGAAGGTTTCGCGCAAGTCCTGCTGATTGGTCGAGTCGCTGACGTCGACGCCGATAAGCAGATGCAGCCGTTGCCGTTTGCGGATGCCCGGGGTCTCATGGGCGAAGCGCCGGTGCTCCCGCTTCCAGGTGGAGCGGCGGCCGACCCGGCCGGCGGCGGCGACGAACTGGCGCAGCACCTGTTTCCAGGGGATCGGCGACGGCGCCAGCAGCCCCTCGATCAGCGGACGCAGTTCACCCGGCACTTCGCCGCCGCTCTTGCGATAAGCATCCCGGGTCAGGCTGCGGACCATTTCCTCGGCAAGCGCCTCGGGGGTGCTGTCCGCCTCGGTCCAGATCTCGTGATCGTCAATGGTGGAAAGCTCCGCCGCCGCTTCGGGCAAAGGCGCGTCCTCCCCCTCGCCGCTCCCCTGGCCGGCGTCGACGGAGGCGTCCCCCAGCCCCTGCCCGTCGAGATTGCCGGTATCGAAACGCCGGGTGAGCAGTCGATAGTATTCCTCCGCCGCCAGGCCCTCTTCGAGCTTGAGCTTCCCGGGAAAGGCGGCCTGGGGAGGCAGATCTTCGATCCCGGGATTGATGGCGAGATCGCAGGCGATGTCCCAGTCGTGAAGATGGCGCCCCTTGCGCCGCGCCATGTGCAGATGGAGGACATGCTTGATCAGGTGTTCAAGGAGCGCGCGCTGTTCCTCGGGGGAGAAATCGGCCAGCCGCGCCGGATTGACGCAGAGCACCGGCGTGCCGTTGGCGATGGTCACCCCCAGCGCGGCGGCATCGGCCGTCTCCCGCCGCCGGAAGCCGATGAGAAAATGGCCGTAAAAAGGGTGGCTCTTGAGCAGCCGCACCAGCGCATTTTCCAAACCCCTAAGTCCGTCGGACATCGCGCCCTCACCAATCACCGATCACGGTCTCTACGAGGCTTCCCGGCTGATTTCGCCGATGGCGTCGAGAATGACCGCATCGTATTTGTCCCGCACCAGCAGAGTGGCCACCGGCGGGTTTTTGACCAGGGACTTGACCAGGGCGAAACGCATGTCGCGGGGAAGGATGGCGATATAGGCGACCAGATTTTCCTCCTGGCTCGGCGAAAGCCCCGGCTCGACTTCGAGAGTGGTGATCAGGTCGTTCATGGTCACCGCCTGGGCATCGTCCCGCTGTTGCCGAACGCGCGGGGCAACCTCATCCCAACGGTCCAGCACCTCCCGGGCGAGAACCGGGCGGGCCTGCCGGTCGGCGCACCAGCGCAGAAACATGATCGCCGCCTCTTTGCCGACGATCCCGGCGTAGACTTCCATCTCCAGCTCGGCGGGAAAACGGCAGCTCCGGCGCAAGACGCTGACCATCTCCCAGGCCCGTTCCGTCGGTTCCATCTGCATATCCAGCGAGCTGCCCTGCTTGGCCAGGAGATTGGGGTGACCGGCGAGAAACTGCTGCACGCCGCCGTCCAGCTCCCGGGACTTGGCGTAGCGGGCCCAGCAGGCGTAATCGGTCTCCACGTAGAGCATGACCATGCGGTCGAGCAGCGCGCGGTCGAGGGTCGCCACCTGATAGGTCCCGTCGGGCGGATTGATCGACACCACCACCTTGTGCTTGGGATCGAGCTGGTGGGTGTGCAAGGCGCGGCACTGCCCTTCCGAGGGGGGCTCGACAAACTGAAAAATCGCCTGCAGGGTATCCTCCTGCTGGGCGCGGTTGAGTTCGTCGCAATGGATGACGGTCTCGGGCGCATCGGCGGCCGGCCACCAGCTGGGGCGGGACCAGTGCATCACCTCTTCCTGCCGGTAGGGGATGCCGACGAGGTCGCCGACCTCCATCTGACCGAGACGCAGGGAGGTATAACGGCGGCCGGTCTCGCGGCAGACCTGGATGATTCCCGCCGTCTTCCCTACCCCCCGATGGCCGACGACGCAGGGGGTGAGGCTGGTTTTGACGAGGATTTCCTTGAGCACGATTTTCATCTGTTCGACGTTCATGGTTCACCTTTGTCCAGGGGCTCGGCAAGGGGCCAAGCATAGCGCGAAAAGGCCCGGCAAGTCCATCCTTGAACGGGTTACGCAAAACGGGGAAGACCGCGCGGTCTTCCCCGTTCTTTCCTGAAGAAGCGCTCCGCTCTCGCCTAGAGCAGGGCGCGGGCCGCCGCCAACGCCGCGGTGTAGTCGGGCTCGGCGGTCACTTCCTTGACAATCTCCTGATAGGCGATCGTCCCCTTCTGGTCGATAACCAGAACCGCCCGCGCCAGCAGCTTGAGTTCGTCGATGAGCAGGCCGTAGTTGAGGCCGAAGGAACGCTCCTGATAGTCGGAGAGGGTCTTCACCTTCTCGATCCCGGCATTGCCGCACCAGCGCTTCTGGGCGAAGGGGAGATCGAGGCTGAGGGTGTAGACGACGACGTTCTCGGGGAGCTTGGCCGCTTCCTCGTTGAACTTGCGGGTCATGGTGTCGCACACCGGGGTGTCGAGGGAAGGAACCACGGTAATCACCCGCACCTTACCCTGACTGTCGGCCAGGGTCACCGGCTGCAGGCCGTTATCGACGACCTTGAAATCGGGAGCGGCGGCGCCGACGTTAAGTTCGGGGCCGAGCAGGGTCACGGGGTTGCCTTTAAAAGTAATCACGCCGGTTTTTTTCTGGGTCATGACATTTCCTCCTGGGATAATTATGATCTTTTTTGTCTTCTTTTACCGTCCTTTGTCCCGTTTGTCAACCGTCAACCCGAGAAAAAAATCACTTTCCCCGGCAGACGCCGCAGTCCACACAGCCGTCAAAGCAGCGCCGGGAGCGCGCATGGGCCAGGGCCGCCTGGTATTCCCGGCAGAGAAAATCCCGGCGCACGCCGCTGTCGATGATCTCCCAGGGGAAGATTTCATCGGCGCCGCGCTCGCGGGTCACATAGAAATCGGGATCGAGCCC
>JAVFAR010000210.1:0-3218 GCA_034002365.1 Trichloromonas sp. | reverse complement strand
CCCTCCGGAGAAATTTCATCGGTGATGAGAACCTTCATGGGGACTCCTTCGCGAACAGGGATGAGAGGGCCGAACCCCCTGATGAAGCAAGAGAAAGGGGGATTTTAGACCTTCCTCCCCCCCCTGTCAACGGCGTATGCCGGCGAAAGAGGGGAAAGCCGCGGGCTCATTTTTCGCGCTTGCCGTTCACCCACCAGTGCTCGTCCCCGTCGAACCACCAGCGGGTCGAATCGGTGTTCCAAATGGTTTCCGCCAGCTCCCGCGCCAGCTCGGTCTTCAGCCGGCGCACGGCGAAGGGATACCATTCGTCGGCGTAACGGTTGCCGAGATCCTTGTATTCCTTGAGAGCGAGGATCATCTCCAGCTGATCGGCGTCGTGGGCGAGGAGCGACTCGCGGCTTTCGCGGGCCTCGAACTCTTCCATCGTTTCCCGGTAGGCGTCGCCGAAGGGGAGGGTCTTGGCGAGATCGTCCACCGCCCGGCTTTCGTCGGTCTTCACGTACTTCTTGTTGACGTAGTTGAGATCGCCGGTGCGGGCCTCGGGGATGTCGTGGAAGAGGCAGAGCTGCACCACCCGGCCGACATCGGCCTGGCCGTCGAGCATGGCCAGGGTGTAGCCGATGACCGTGGCGCGAAAGGAATGTTCGGCCACCGATTCGGCGCCGCTGCCGAGAAACTGGAAGCCGGTGCGCGGCGTGCGCTTGAGCATGCCGACTTCGAAGAAAAAATGGGCGAGGTTTTTCATGGCGGAATTCCTGGGTTCGGGGAAAAAACAGACGACAGGCAGGATAGCACCCGCGCGCCGAGCCGCCAAGACCGCATGCGCGCGCGGGCATTTTTATCCGCTGAAAACAACAGGGCGGGAAGTCCACACCGATTCAACAGGGATGAAGGGGATGAAAAGGATAAGGCCTTGAGGTGTTATCCCCTTTATCCCTTTATCCCTTTCATCCCTGTAAGGATTCGTCTATCCGAGGCGTACGAGGAAGACCCCGGCGAGAATCACCAGCGCCGCCAGCACGCGGATGCGGCCGCAGCTTTCGCCGAGAAAGAGGACGCCGAAGAGGACGCCGAAGAGCAGGCCGACCTGACGCACCGGCACCGCGTAGCTCAAGGGGGCGAGAGTGAGTGCGTAACGGAAGGAGATGAAGGAGCCCATCATGATCGGCCCCGAGAGCAGGATCAGCGGCAGGCTGTGCCGCCATTCCCCGGCGATGCGTCCGCGCTGCCCCGGACGCAGCAGATTGGCGGACATGATCAGGAACATGAAAACGACCAGCAGATAGGTAAAGTAGAGGGGGTGGTAGGTCATGACCCCGGTCTTGTCGACGACCGCGCCGACCGAGTAGACGAAACCGGCGGCCAGGGCCGCCTGCACCGAGGGGTTGCCGAGGTTGCGGAAAGGGCGCAGGGCCTCGGCGAGGGAGAAGCGCCCGAGCTGCACGCAATAGGCGCCGAAGATGATGAGGCCGATGCCGGCGGCGCCGAGGGGGGAGAGGCTTTCCCCCAACAGCAGCACCCCCCAGATCGGCACGTAGATCATGGAGGTTTGGGCCAGGGGATAGGCCAGGGAGAGATCGCCTCCCTGGTAGGCGCGGCCGGTGAAGAGATGGTAGACGACGAAACAGATCGCCCCGGCCAGGCCCAGCAGGAGAATCCGCCCGGTCAGGGGGGGGAAGGGTTCGCTGACGAAGAGCAGGGCGAGATTGAAGAGTCCGCCGGAAACGCAGAACATCCACCAGATGAAGGCGGTCTTGTCCCGGCTGCGCTTGACCAGCAGGTTCCAGAGCGCGTGCATGAGGGCGGAAAAGACGACGAGGGTGAGGGCGAGGCTGCTCATGGCGGGATTCTAGCGGAAGGCCTTATGATTAGCGAGAATAAAAACTGATGGTAAAAAATTAGCCTTGGTAAAACGACGGGACTGGGTCATTGACACTCCCGCCCCGGTTGCTATGCTCAAGGCCGGTGCCCGGACCCGCTTCCGGCCGCTTTTTTTATCCGCCCCCCGCCTTTGGAAGTTCCATGAACGCCACCCGCGAAGAACAGGATTCGATGGGAGCATGCCCGTCCCCGCCGACGCTCTCTACGGCGCCCAGACCGCCCGCGCCCGAGAAAACTTTCCCATCTCCGGCCTGCGCTTTCCCCGCCCCTTTTTGCGCGCTCTGGGGATGATCAAGCAGCGCGCCGCCCAGGTCAACCTGGAGCTGGGGCTGCTGCACCGGGAACGGGCCATGGCGATCATGGAAGCGGCCGAGGAGGTCATCACCGGCGAACTCGACGGGCACTTCGTCCTCGACATCTTTCAGACCGAGCTCAACGTCATGATGCCGCTCATGACCCACAACCTGCTGCAATCGATCGAGCTGCTGAGCCGCGCCTCTCGCCAGTTTCAGGCAAAATGCGTCAAGGATCTGCAAGCCGACCGCAAGCGCTGCGAATCGCTGGTGGAACAGAGCCTGGCCATGGTCACGTCCCTCGCCCCGGTCATCGGCTACGACCGCGCCGCCGCCCTGGCCAAGCAGGCCTGGGAGAGCGGGCGCACGGTGCGGGAGGTCGCCCTGGCCGAGCGGCTCCTCTCCGAAGAGGAATTAACGCGGATTCTCGACCCCCGGCCGATGACCGAGCCGGGCATCGCCGGACGTTCGTAGATAGCTGGTCCAGCGTAACAGCCAAAACCAACCCCCCTCAATCCCCCCTTATCAGGGGGGACACCCTTAAGTCTCCCCTGACAAGGGGAGATTTAGAGGGGTTTGCTCAGGCTGAAGATTCGCACGAATCAGGTTTTATTTTCCTTTGCTCCTTAATCCTCACGGTCTTCACCCCCGGCGCAGGACGTCGAGAATCTCCCCGCCGAGCACCTGGCGCTGCCAGTTTTTCAAGCCGGCGACCTGATCCAGCTGGGCCGGAGTGCGGGGCACCTGCCGGGCCAGGGTTTCGAGCAGGCCGTTGTTGATCAGCACCCCGGGGTCGATTTCCAGCGCCTCGGCCCGCTGCTTGCGCCAGGCCTTGAGAGTCGCCATGCGCTTGTCCACCGCCGGGTCTTTCTCCTGGCGCGGCGCGCGGGGGTAGACGGGCAGACGCTCGGCGGGAACCGCCAGCCCGGCGGCGACGGCCGCCAGCAGCTTCTTGCCGAAGCGCTCCACCAGCTTGGCGAAGAGCCCTTCCACCGCCGCCAGTTCCTCCAGGGTTTTCGGCGCCTTGCGCGCCACCTCCAGCAG
>JAVFAR010000209.1:0-3315 GCA_034002365.1 Trichloromonas sp. | reverse complement strand
GCAAGTGCTTCTGGATTTTCGTCTTGAAGTTGCTCAAAGGTTTTGCCTTGATAGGTAGCACCCGAATTATCAGCAGAAATTTTAATCTCACTCGATAGTTTTTGAACAGGATGTAAACTTTCTATTAACTCCTTAGTAGATTCAAAATCTGAATTTAACATTTTAAGCCACTGTTCTCGAGAGTCTGCTTTAATTCTCTTTTCATTTTCTGCTTTGTCTAAAACAGCTTTAATGTCTGCCTCTTTACGTTCTTTTTCTTTACGTTCCATTTCTGCTTTTAAAATGTCGTAATTAGCCGCTTTTGTTGCATTCTCTTTAATTTTTGCGACTATTTGCTCCTCATTTGCTTCCTGCATTCCAAGAGAGATAATAATTGGTTTTAGATCCATTTTTTCTTCTTTATTTGTTTGATTAATATCTGTTTTAGCTAATGCAATAGGAGAACCACTTTCTTTAATTGCTTTTGCTGTTTCTTGATCTATTTGAACAGGCTCTTTGATATCTGTTATAAATCCCCATTCCTTTGCCTCTTGTGCTGTCATCCAAAAATCTCCACTTTCCCATTTTTCTTTAAATTTCCCCTCTGGCTTTATAAGCTTGGATTTATAGGCGTTATAGTATGTTGATGTCATATTTCTTAGAAGGGTTAAATAATTCTCAATCTCCTTCTCATTCCCGTCAACCCAACCACTTGGTTTGTGGATCATAAACTGCCCATTTTCTGCCATAACAAAGTTTTTAGCACACACAGCAATGTATGTCCCCGCACTTGCCACCAACGCACCGCCTTCTCCTGTAAATGAGCCAAAAACATCATGTAAAATATTTACTATTTCGTTTGCCTGAAAGCAATCTCCTCCAACAGTCATAATATAGACATGGCATTTTGCTACGCCACTTTCTTTAAGCTCTTGACATCGTTGACGCATATCAACGGCATTGATTATACCCCATTCAGAAAAATGACCAATAATATCTATTCGTCCCTGGGTACCATTAGCTGTAATTTCTATTTTTAGTTTTTATTCCATTCAATACTTTTCTTGATTATGTAATGCAATTAGCAATGAGCTTGAAAACGCAAAATAACACACAAAACAAAAAGCTGACAAATAACTTATTAACGGTTGGCACTTTTATATTAACCGTTAATACAAATTTATCAACCGTTAATTGTTTTTTTGGGTAAATCAAAACCTATTTCGTACTTTGCATATTCATATATAATCTGTTATGTCAAAGAAAAAGAAACAAAAATCAAAAATTGATTATACTAAAATCAAAAGAGCTGCTTACGAACTTGTAGTAATACAGGGAGCTTCACAAAAAGAAGCATCCACGAATCTTGGTGTTTCAGAAAAGACAATGAGCGAATGGGCGAAAGATGAGGGCTGGAGAAATCTAAGAGAAGCAAGGCAACAAGATTATCGGACCGATGTAGATAATTTAAAACATGTAATCCGATTGATATCTAAACGCCGCATTGATATTGAAACAGAAATACAAGAAGCTCAGAAAAGAGGAGATGAAGAAAGCGAAATTATACTTCGTAAACAATCTGCTTCATTAGGTGATGAAATTTCTAAGTATGGAAAAACTTTGCGAGGTATTGAAAAAGACAATAAATACACTCTTGGAGAATTTATCAACGCAATGGATGATATTTTTACTGAACTTCGTAAATATGATGAGGATATCTTTAACAAAACTATTCAGTTTCAACAATTATTAATACGCAAGAAAACACAAGAATTAGGTTAAGATGGCAACACAAAGAAAGATAGACAAATTACTTGCGGAGCAATACCTTGCAAAATTAGAAATTGTTACTAAGGCAAACGAAGTAAATCCATTTGAAAGCAAAGAACAGCAATACAAGCGTATTGAGAGAGCTAAAAACGATATTCAATACATGGTTGAAACTTATCTCCCGCATTACGCTACAGCTCCAAGTGCAGGATTTCAAATTAAGGCTGCTAACACAATTGCTTCAGATGTTCTCATTAAATTTTTTGCTCAATGGGGTAGAGGTTTAGCTAAATCTGTTTGGTGTGATATCATTATTCCATTGTGGTTATGGATGAGAGGCGAGGATGTGTTTTTCTGTCTTATGTCTGACAGTAAAGAAAGAGCACAGGAGTTGCTGGCAGACCTTCAAGCAGAATTAGAAGCCAATGCATTATTGATACATGATTTTGGACAACAAAAATGCGAGGGGAGTTGGGAAATAGGTAATTTCAAAACTATCGACCAGCGATTTATTGGAATGGCTTTTGGGATTAAGAAAAAAGTACGTGGAGTCAGAGTAAAGCAACGTCGTCCTACTCTTTGGGTTATAGACGATTTAGAGACACCTGACACTATTTCGAACCCTAAACGAATGCGAAAACAAGCAGAACAGATTGAAAGAGATATTATCCCAACAATGACAGGGAAAAATAGACGTCTCTTGTATGCCAATAATAAGTTTGCAAGAGTGATGACGCAGACTATACTTCAGGAAAAACACCCAACTTGGATTGTCAACGAAATAAAAGCGTATGATAAAACAACACATGAACCTGCTTGGAAAGGCATGTATTCTGCAGATTATTACAGAGAGCAAGAGGTGGATATGGGTATTCCTGCAGCTTATGCCGAATATCTTCATGAAACACGTCTTGAAGGTTCTATATTTAACGAAGAACAGATACAATGGACTAAGCTACCAGATCTTCTCTCTTTCAAAATGATAATTGTGCATTGGGATATCGCCTATACAGACAATGAAAAATCCGACTACAATGCTGTTAAGGCATGGGGATTGTATGAAAACAACTTCTATTTAATTGATTGCTACGTTAAACAATCAAAAATGAAACGAGCTGTTGCATGGATGTGTGATTTCAAAAACCGATTACCACAAGGAGTTAATTGCATTTTTCAATATGAGAGTCAATTTTGGAATGGAGAAGTTCAGAGAGCTATTGAAGAAGTAGAGGAAGAACTAAATCAATGGCTAAACCTCATTAAAATAAACACTCCAAAAGTAAATAAATTTGGAAGAATTGTAACAATGCAGCCATATTACCAAAATGGTCGAATTTACTATAATATAGCTTTAAAAAGTCATAATGATACACAAGTAGGCATTATGCAATTATGTGCTATAGAAGAGGGAAGCAACGAACATGATGACAGCCCTGATGCAGATCAACAAGCGATTTCTAAACTTGAGATATATACAAGCTCTATATCAAGAAGAAATGGACAAAAGAGGCATAAAACAGGGAAAGTTAAACGTAATTATAATATACCTTAAGGATGAAATACATA
>JAVFAR010000208.1:0-3340 GCA_034002365.1 Trichloromonas sp. | reverse complement strand
GGCATCGAGGAAATCGGCTATTACATTCCCCCGGGAAGAATCTCTAATTACGACAGAAAAACCCAGTTCGGTATTGACGATCACTTCATCGAAGAGAAGATCGGCGTCCACCGGGTTTCCCTGAAAACCCCCGATGAAGAGACTTCGGATCTTTGTGTCAAGGCCTTCGCCAACCTCCGGGAAAAGATCGCCGTCGACCTGAACGACATCGAAGCCATGGTCGTGGTTACCCAGAATCCCGACCGCAACATCCCTCACACCTCGGCCATCCTTCACGGAAAACTTGCGCTCCCCAACCGTTGCGCCTGTTTTGACATCTCCCTCGGCTGTTCCGGTTTCGTCTACGCCCTCTCCATCTTTCAGGCGTTCATGGCGGCCAACGGCATGAAGAAGGGACTGCTCTTCACCGCCGATCCCTATTCAAAAATCACCGATCCCAACGACAAAAACACCACCTTGCTCTTCGGCGACGCGGCGGCGGTGACTCTGATCAGCGATCAACCCAAACTGGTTTCCGGCGCCTTTACTTTTGGCACGATCGGCGCCGAACATGAGAAGCTTATCTGTAACGACGGCGTCCTCTTCATGCATGGCCGGGCGGTTTTCAATTTCGCGGCGAAGGTCATTCCCGACGATATCCGCCAGGTGGTGGCCAAAAACGCCCTGACTCTGGAGCAGGTCGACCTCTTTCTGCTGCATCAGGGGAGCAAGATCATCGTCGAAACCATCGCCGACAAGCTGCCGATTCCCCGAGAGAAGGCCCCCTACGCCACCTACGATTACGGCAATACCGTCTCTTCGACCCTGCCGATTCTCCTCGCCGACGAACTTGCCGGCAGTGCCCGAAACATTGTCATCTGCGGCTTCGGTGTGGGTCTTTCCTGGGCGAGCTGCCTGCTGAAAAGACCGTGATGGACCATTGATGATCGATTAAAGACAAAAAAGCCGGCGACAATCTCGCCGGCTTTTTTGTGTGCATCATTCATCATTCACAGGACTGCTACCCCTGGGCCTGCACCGCCGTGATCGCCGCGACACTGATGATATCCTCGACCGAGCAACCGCGAGAGAGGTCGTTGACCGGCTTGGCCAGTCCCTGGATGATCGGTCCGACCGCCTCGGCGCCGGCCAGTCGCTCAACCAGCTTGTAGCCGATGTTGCCGGCATCCAGATCGGGGAAGATCAGGACGTTGGCCTTGCCGGCGACGGTGGAGCCGGGCGCCTTCTTGGCACCGACCTTGGGCAGCAGGGCGGCATCGGCCTGAAGTTCTCCATCGATCTGGAGTTCGGGAGCCATCCCTTTGGCAATTTCCAGGGCCTTGAGCACCTTATCCACATCGTCGTGGCTGGCGCTCCCCTTGGTCGAAAAGGAGAGCATGGCCACCCGGGCATCGGCCCCGAGAAAGCTTTTGCAGCTGACGGCGGTGCTGACCGCGATCTCCGCCAAGGCCTGGGCGTCGGGATTGGGATTGACGGCGCAGTCGGCGAAACAGATAACACCGTTCTCGCCGAATTCGGGCGTTTTGGTCACCATCAAAAAGACCGAGGAGACGGTCTTCATGCCGGGCGCGGTGCCGATGACCTGGAAAGCGGCACGGAGCACATCCCCCGTGGTATTGTCGGCCCCGGCAACCGCCCCACCGGCATCCCCGAGGCGCACCATCATTGCGCCGTAGTAGAGGTTGTCCGCCCCGGTCAGAAGCTTCTTCGCCTCCTCGGCGGTCAAGCCCTTGCTCTTGCGCAAGGTCACCAGTTCGTCGACATAAACGTCCAAACGCGGGGAGCCCTTGGGATCAAGTAACAGGACCCCGTCCAGGGAAGCGCCGAGTTCGGCGGCTTTTTTCTTCAGGGTATCGGGGTTTCCCAGCAGCACGACTTTGGCCAAACCCTCTTTGACAATCCGCCCGGCGGCCTGAACCATCCGGTCGTCATAGCCTTCGGGCAAAACCACGGTTTGCGGATTGCCGCGCGCCTTCGCCTTGATTTGTTCCACCAAATGCATGTAAATACCTCCTTCAAAACAAGGTTTGAATTTAGAAAACACTTAAAACACTTATAACCGATAGGGGGTTGACGGTCAACTCCTTTCCCGTAATATCCTCTTCGTTCCCACCGCAGATTCCTCGCCGAAAAATCCCGCCTTCATGTATACTGGCGCGACGCATTACGAATTCAGCGCCCCTTGTATGGACCCATGAATCAGAACCGCCGCTCGGACATCTTCCTGCTGGGATTCATCCTCCTCTCCCTGCTTTTACACCTGCTCTTTTTGTTTCTAGCCCCCAAACAGGCATGGGTACCGGCCGAGGCGGAGAAGAAGCCGGTTTATGTCGATCTGCGCCCACCGCAACCCCTGAGCCGGGAACTCGACCTGCCGACCCCCCAAACGCCGGAAACACCGCGGGAAACCCCGGCCAAACGCCTGGCGGAAGCGGATCGTCAGGTAGAAAAAGAAAGGGCCCCCAAAGGGAAGGACTTTGAGGATCGCACCCCCAAAGCCAAAGCGCCGCCCCCGACACCCCCACCGGCGCCACCGAAAAAACCGGCCCCAAGGCCGGTCAAACCTGCTCCGAAAGCGGAGACAACGCCTCCACGACCGACTGCGAAGGCCGTGAAACCCGCCCCGAAACAACCCCAGCGTCCACCGGGAGAAGGGCCGGCAGCGTCCCAGGAGGCGGCCCCTGCGCCTGCCCCAGCCCCCCCAGCCCAGCGGCGGTCAGTTGAAGAGTTGAAAAATCTCCCGCTGCTGGCTTCGGCCAAGACCGCCGCCGCCAACGTCGGGGAGCAGTGGCGGCGAAAATACCGGGCGGAAGTCGACGAGGGCGACACGGTCTGGCTGGATACGGAGAAGGATATTCTCATCTCCTTCTTCCGGCGCTTCCGCGACAATGTCTATATGGTCTGGAATTATCCCGAGCGGGCTCGGCAACTGGGGCAGGAGGGGGTCTGCCTGCTGCGGGTGACGATCACCCGGGACGGGGAGGTGAAGGGGGTGATTCTCAAGGAAAGCAGCGGCTATCCGCTGCTGGACAACGAAGCCATGAGCGCGGTGCGCAAAGGCGCCTCCTACGGTCCCCTGCCCACCGCCTATCCCAAGGACGAGTTGAACATCATGGTTTTTTTCCATTACGCTCTCGATCGGCGCCCGTCGCTCTATTGACCCCGCCGGACGCCGATCGCAAGACGCTTATTCCTCCTCGGCCAGGAATTCCTGATACTCGTCCGCATCCATCAACTCGTCGAGATCGGCATTCTCCGCCAGGCGGATTTTGACCATCCAGGCATCCTCGTAAGGGGAGGTGTTGACCAGTTCCGGCGCATCCTGCAGTTCTTCGTTGAC
>JAVFAR010000207.1:0-3370 GCA_034002365.1 Trichloromonas sp. | reverse complement strand
CGACCTTGATTTCGGTCAGGTCTCCGGAAAGATTTCCCGCTTCGTTCAGGGCGTAGCCCATCACCCGATTCCCCTCGGGAGAGACCAGATAGCCTTCGGCGTCCCAGCGGAAAGCGCCGGCGCGGGTATAGGAATCGGTCGTGGTGCCAGGTTCGCGGACGATGAAGAAACCTTCCCCCTCGATGGCCAGGTCGGTATTTTTGGTGGTATTTTCGAAAGTGCCCTGGGTGAAGATGTTGTCGACCGTCGACATGCCGGAACCGCGGCCGATCTGGGAAGATCCGCCGGATGCGGAGATGCTGCTGGAGAGCAGGTCGGAAAAGACCGAGCGCCCCGACTTGAAACCGATGGTGTTGCTGTTGGCGATGTTGTTACCGATGACGCTGAGGGCGTTGCCGTTGGTGTTGAGACCGCTGACGCCGCTGTACAGAGAAGTGAGAATACCCATGACGTGCCTCCTGTCGAGGGATCGCCGCTGTCGGTTGGCGATCCGCGAACCTCCCGCGCGGGGACCGGTTCGGTTAGGCGGTGATTGCGCTGTCGATGTTGGTGAAGACGTTGTCTTTCAAACTGTTTTGATCGACCACGGTGACGACCGTATGATTTTTGACGCTGACGACCATGGCGGTCTGGTCGATGAGGACCAGGGAATCCCGCCCGCCCTTGGCATCGAGCTGGGCGGCCGCCTGTTCCACCCGGGCCAGCTGCTCCGGGGCCAGGGCAATGCCGCGGCTTTCCATGCGCTGCCGGGCGTGCTGGGAAAAGCGCAGAGGCTCTTTCCCCAGCCGGCCTTCGAGGATCTCCCCGAAGGAGGAACCGGGGCGCGGCGAGCCCTTGTTGACCTTGGCCGGGCCGGGGGTCCCGGTGGGCTGGACCGGGGTGGGAAATATGTTCAGATGCCCGTCCATGAAACCCTCGATCGGGCTAGAAAATCATTTGATTGACGTTGCTGATGGCGGCCTGGGAAACCGCGCCGGCCGAGGTCATCAGTTCGTTGCCGTCAGCGCCGATCTCGACCCCGGTGACGGTTCCGCGGATGAGGCCCGAAGCGTTGATCTTGCTCGCCTCCTCATCGGCGGCGCCCGCGTTTTTGGCTGTGACTTCGACGGTGTAGTTCCCGGCGGGGAGGAGATTGCCGCTGAAGCCCTTGCCGTCCCAGGCGACGAAGTGGTCGCCGGCGGCGGCCGGCGGGGTCTTGACGGTAGCGACCAGAACATTCTGATCATTAAAAATGTTCAGCTCCACCTCGGTCGCGGCACTTTCCAGGCGATAGCCGAGCTGGCCGTCGAGAACGCCGGCGGGGAAGCCGAGGCGATCATTCAGTTCCGCATCCGGGGAGGGGGCCAGGGTCAGATTCGCCGACTCGGCCACCACCTCTTTACCGATGAGGCTGAGGGCGGTGAGACGCTGCACATCGGCGCTCGACTCGCTCATCTTGGCCAGATGCGCGTTCGTGGCGAACTGCTGCTCCAGGGAGCTGTACTGGGCCAGCTGAGCGGTAAATTCGGTGGGATCCTGGGGATTGAGAGGGTCCTGGTTCTGCAGCTGCGCCACCAGCAGGGTGAGAAACTCGGTCTTGCCGATTTCGTTGCTCAAGTCGGCGGACTTGCTTCCACTCGTCCCGGCACCTGAACTTCCGGCGGCTAATGCGCTGACGTCTGTCATAACTTTGACACTCCCTTCCATTCACGAAGCCGGGCTTGATTTTCCGGCGGATTCCTTCTCTTTGTCTGCCTTATCGGAGTACACCCAGGAACTCTTTAGGGGTCTTTTCATCTTCTACGAATAAATTCCCCCATGAAAAACCCCCGTCCAATTTTCCGAACGGGGGTGTCAATCACCAGGGGCCGTTTCTCACACCCGCACGCTGATGCCGCCGGGGCGCAGGTTGGCCGGAGAAGGCGGCGGCGAAACCACCGGCTCCTCTTCACCGGCCGCACGGGCGGAACGGCCGGCAGATCGGGAGGCGAAAAAAGACTGGCGGGATTCCTGGAAGGAGCCGCGCCCCCCCTGCCCCGGTGAATCGGAGGTGACCTGGGCCTCTTCCAGCTTCAACCCCTGCTGTTCGAAGGATTCGCGCAGGCGCGGCAGGTATTTTTCCAGCACTTCCTGAACCTGCTGGTTCTGGGCATGCATCCGCACCCGCACCCGGTCCCCTTCCACGGTCAGCTCGAGCTTGACTTGTCCCAGCTCCTCGGGATAGAGGCGCATGGTCACACGGCTGTGCCGTTCCCCATCAACCAGGGTCAGGCGGCTCGCCACCTGCTGATAAACCTGCTCCTCGGGCACCGGCAGGGTAAAGGGCGTGGCGGCGGCCGGCGTACCGGGTCCGGGAAAAGAGGCCTGGGGGGTTGCGGCCCCCTGCCCGGCAACGGAAAAGACCGGAGGATTCGACCCATTACCGGCGGCGGCCCGGAAGATTTCGGCGTGCGCCCCGGGCTCGCGGAAGAGCAGCTCGGCCCCCTCCCCTTTGGCGGCATCCATCACCGGCAACGACTCCCCTTGCGCCGCCGAAACACGAACTGCGCCTCGCGTTTCGCCTAAAAGTTGGGCGAAACGGCGATCCGAGGAAGTCTCCAGGCGCGATCCACGCGGATCCTCCCGCAAGCGCGCCGGCGCGGCCGGCTCCTGGACCGGAACGGCGGCGGCGCTCAGGGCTGCGGTCACGGTCTGAGTGACGGGGCCGGTTGGTGAAGCGGGAATTGCGGGCGCGGTCACCTTGAACGATTCGATCACCGCCCCATCCCCCGAGCGCAAACCGGGTAGAGGCGCCGCTCCCTCCTGACGGATCGGCCTGTCGGCCACAGGGGCTGCCGCAGGTTCCGGCGCAAACCGGCCCGCTACAATCTTCTGCGCCGGCAGAACGCTCTCGCTGCCGGCGGACAACGGAGCAGAAATTGTCTCGGGTGTGCTGACCGCCTCCGGCTTCATCCCGGCCGGCAGCGGCGGCTCGGGCGCGGGCGCCGAAGCGGCCTGGCCCCCTGCGCTCGGCGGGCGGAACTCGGGAGGCGGCGGCGACGCCGCCCGGCCGGAAAGATCGACGGCGGATGCCGCCTCCTCCGGCTTCATCCCGGCCGGCAGCGGCGGCTCGGGCGCGGGCGCCGAAACGGCCTGGCCCCCTGCGCTCGGCGGACGGAACTCGGGAGGCGACGGCGACGCCGCCCGGCCGGAAAGGCCGACGGCGGGGGACGCTTCCTCCGGCTTCATTCCGGCCGGTACCGGCGGCTCGGGCGCGGGCGCCGAAACGGCCTGCCCCCCAGCGCTCGGCGGACGGAACTCGGGAGGCGGCGGCTACGCCGCCCGGCCGGCATGATCGACGGCGGGGCCCGCGTCCTCCGGCTTCCTGCCGGCCGGGACCGGCGCCTCCGGC
>JAVFAR010000206.1:0-3426 GCA_034002365.1 Trichloromonas sp. | reverse complement strand
TCGTGCTGGTCACCGAGATGGGAGTCATCACCCCGCCGGTGGGAATCAACGTCTACGTCGTCCACGGCATCGCCAAGGATGTCCCGCTGGAAACCATTTTTCGCGGCGTTTTTCCCTACCTGCTGGCGCTGCTCGCCTGCACCGGCATTTTGCTCATTTTCCCTCAACTTGCTCTTTTCCTGCCCGGGTTGATCAAATGAACACCACCGATCCCGGGCACAAAATCCCAGGAACTGTGGTACGATCAAATCCATTTTGGCTTCGCCAAAAAACCGCCTACCGACATCCCGCCGCCACACCTTCCGGCTCGCCAAACTTTGGCCTTCGCTCTATAATCAAACGCAGTTTTTCTTGACAGAACAGGATTCGTTTTTCCTCGATAAAGCCTTGGCCCACCATTTCCCCTTTTTGAAAAGGAGAAAAATTTCATGGCCGCAAAATTCCAATCGCTGCTCACCCTGCTGCTCCTGATCTTCCTCGCCCTGCCGGCTCTCGCGAACGACAAGGCCGATCCCCCGGGCTCCTGGAAACCGGCCTTTGACCCGAGCGGCGCCGAATATACCTATCTGCTCTCCAACGTCTCCCACCCCGCCATGGAGGGGATCTCCGCCGGCTACCGGATTCGCGACAAGGTCTGGGAGCGCAGCAAGGGCCGGCTCTATGTGGACTTCCGTTCCCTTTCCCAGCTCGGCGGCGAGAAGGACGTGCTGAGCAAGCTGCGGATGGGCGCGATCCAGGGAATCATGTGCTCGTCGGTGGCGGCCGCCAACGTGGCCGACAAGCTGGGAATCGTCAACCTCCCCTACGTTGTCGATACTTTCGAAAAACTCGATAAATTTCGCGCCAATGAAGAACTTTTCCGAGAGTTCGCCGAAAGCGCCAAACCGGCGGGCCTGAAGGTTGTCGACATCACCGGCTACGGCACCTGCGGCTGGGCCAGCACCGTCCCGGTGCGGACCCTGGCCGATGCCGCCAAGGTCAACTTCCGCATCGCCGAAGCACCGGTGAACACCGATCTCTACAAGGCCTGGAAGTTCAAGTTCACGGTCATGCCCTGGCCCGATGTCCCCCAGGCGTTGCAGACCGGCGTCATCAACGGCCTCGACCATACCCCGACAGTCTGCAATATCACCAAAAAGTTCGACATCGCCAAATATTTCACCGAAGTGAACTACGCCCAGGGACTCTTCATCCACATCGCTGGTTCGACAAGCTGACGGCCGACCTGCAATGCAACAGGTGCTGATCGAGACCATCGAGGAAGAGAGCGCCAACTCGCGGGCGCTGACCAAGAGCGATGATCGCCGACGCCAAGGCCAAAGGAGTGGAGTTCTACACCCTCTCCGAGGATGATAAGCAAAAACTGACCGAGATGGCGGCACCGATGCTGGAGACCTGGGGGAAAAAGATCGGTCAGGACTATCTGAACAAGGTCCAGGCCGCACTCAATCCCTGAGGCGCCGCATTTCCAAAATCCGGCCGGGGAGCCCGTCTCCCCGGTTTTTTCGGGAATTCTCCTGTGCTGAAAAAAACCTTTAAAACCATCGACCGAACCATCGCCGCCATCGAAGACTGGTCGCTCTTTCTCGCCGTCGGTCTGGCCCTGTGCGCCGCCATGGCCAATGTCGTGCTGCGCAAGACCACCGACATCAACCTTTACTGGTCGGACGAGGTGGTGCGCAAGGTGATCTTCTTCACCACCTTTGTCGGCTGCAGCGCCGCCGTGCGCCACCGCTCGCTGATCCGCATCGACGCCCTGCCGCAGATGCTCCCCATTCTCAAGCGCCCGCTCACCCTCTTCAGCCATCTGGCGGTCCTGGCCTTCTCCGCCACCCTGGTCTGGCTGGGGGGACAGCTGACCCTGGAGATGTACGCCGACGCCTACGCCCGCACCCCGACCCTGCAGATTCCCGAATGGTACTTCTACGCCGTCCTCCCCCTGGTGGGGGCGATGATGTTTCTGCGCACCCTGGGCGTCATGGCCGAGGATTGGCGGGGGACACGGGAAGGCTGATCGGCGTCTGCCGTGTCCCCGTCCCTTTTACTTTCAGTAACGACAGGTCCATGGAAAACAGCTATCCGATCATTCTGGCCGTACTCCTCGGCGCACTCGCCGGCACCGTACCGGTCTTCATGGCGCTCTTTTTCACCGGGCTGCTCGGACTTTCCTGGCTGATGGGGATCGACCCCCGCATCGTCATCGAAGTCCTCTACCGCAGCATGGACAAATTCGCCCTGATCGTGGTTCTCTTCTTTGTCTTCGGCTCGGTCGCCAACTATGCGCTGCACAACGTCAGTTGTCCGGTTTTGCTTTTCTGAGCGGAAATCCGGGCTCGACCCGAACTGCTCGCATTTAAAAAAGTAAAGAATCTTATCAACTTAAGAAACCATTAAAGAAAAATTTTGAGGGCTATTGACAAAAACCCGGCAGCTTCATGTAAAATGAAGACCTATTCGATGAACCGCCGTGAATCGGGGGAATTCCCGGTCCCGCCAAATGAAAAATCCCGACAAGACATGACATGGTTTCCCGGTGTTTGCCGTGCCGCCGGTGCGAACATACCGAACTATCCACCCAAGGGGAACATCCCAAAGGAAGGCCTGAATGTTTTTTCGGCTCCTGACTCTGTCTCTTCTCCTCTTTGCTATGCTGACTCTGGTGGCGATGCCGGTGGCATCCCAGGAAGTTTCCCGGCCGCTCACCTTTTCCGGCCCGCAATTCGAAATCGAGGATCTCAACGCCAACCTCCATTCGGACGGGCGGATTCTCGTGGTCAGCGGCCGGGTTAAAAACAACGGCTTCTCCACCGTAACCGGCTTTGCCACGGTATACTTCAAAAGCGCCGACCACTCCGTGCTCCAGGCCGTGGATGTGGAAGTCAATCGCAACCTGCCCATTGCGCAGGGACAATCGGGATTTTTCGAAACCAGCACCCGGGTCGACAGCATCGGGGGGCTCGCCAACGTTTCGGTGGAATTTACCGAAACCGGAAGAATGCTTCAGTGAAGTACCGGGTTTCAACACACGGGAGGAACCCGTAACCGCCACAACGGCACTCACCAACGGGGAACAACGAAGGAGGAAACATGAAGAAGCAAGTCGCAATCGTAGCAGGGATGTTCGTATTGGCCGGTAGCGCCGCTTTTGCCGCCTCGGATATCAAGGGGGCGCTGATCAACCAGTCCAACGCCCAGGGGGCCGCCAACATCGCCATCGGCCAGGACAACAAAGCCGCCATGGGCGCCCTCGGCGTCAGCAATTCGGCGGTCAAGGGGGCGGTGATCAACACCTCCAACGCCCAGGGCGCCGCCAACATCGCCATCGGCCAGGGCAATGAAGCCAACATGGGCTCCACCGCCATCAGCGGCTCCGACATCAAGGGCGCGGTGATCAACCAGTCCAACGCCCAGGGGGCCGCCAACATC
>JAVFAR010000205.1:0-3439 GCA_034002365.1 Trichloromonas sp. | reverse complement strand
ACGGCATCGACATCTTTCGCCTTCCGGCCGAACAGCTCGCCGACTTCCGCCGCGAATATCTCGGCTTCGTCTTTCAATCCTTCAACCTGGTGCCTTACCTGACCGCCCTGGAAAATGTCATGCTGCCGCTGGCGGTGAAGAAGCTGGCGAACGGCGAGAAGCGGGAGCGGGCCTATCAGGTACTGGAACGGGTCGGGCTGAAAGCGCGCGCCGGCCATCTCCCCGGGGAGCTTTCCGGGGGCGAGCAGGAGCGGGTGGCCATCGCCCGCGCCCTGGTCAACCGGCCGCCGCTGATTCTGGCGGACGAGCCGACCGGCAGCCTCGACACGGCCACCGCCGCGTCGATCATGGAACTCTTCGCCGAACTCAACCGCGAAGGCCAGACCATCGTCATGGTCACCCACAACCCGGAAACGCGCGGGAACTTTCACCGCACCCTGCTGTTGCGCGACGGCCGGGTGGCCGGGGAAAGCCTTGCGACCGCCGCCTAGGATAGCCTCATGCTCCTGCTGCTGCTCATACTCCTCGCCCTGCTCGTCTATGCCCTGCTGGCCGAGTTGGAGAAAAGCCGCGAGCCGCTGCCGCCGCCGACCGAATCCTGCCCCGGCTGCGCCCGGCCGGTGGCGGGGGACTGGCTGATCTGCCCCCATTGCCGGACGTTGTTGCGCGAAGTCTGTTCGGGCTGCGGCCGGAGGCACGGACTTGGCCATCGTTTCTGTCCCTTTTGCGGACGTTCCGGAGAGCGCCGGTGAAACGTTTCCTCATCCCCCTGACCCTGGCCGCAGCGGCCCTGACGGTATTTGCCTACAACTATCAGGGCTATTGTCGTGGGCGCTGCACTCTGCGCGGCTTTGGCCTGTTTGGTCCTTTCGAACTAAGCATGCTCCTTCTGCTCCCTCTCTTGCTGCTCTTCATCGAAGTGGCGCCGGTCCCGGCGACGCGCCGCTTCCCGCTGCTCTTGCGGCGCGCCGCTTGCCGAAAACTGGCGCTGTTGCCCCGTCTGCGGCGCTCCCCGCCGCCGCTGATCCGGCCGGCGTCCTCCCCCCCCTCGTCACATCCCTTGAAATAGCCCCCCGGCTGTGGTAACACATCCTGAGATTTCTAATCCGAAGTGTGTTTTTGTCGCGACCGGGGGCCGTCATGTCCAGGTATTTAATTCTTTTGCTGATTTTGTCCGCGTTGCTGACCGGTTGCGCCGTCAATCCGGTCACCGGTAAAAACGAGTTGCGGCTGGTGCCGGAGACGACCGAGATCAACCTCGGCGCCGAGCAGTACGCCCCGAGTCGTCAGATGCAGGGGGGGGATTACACCGTCGATGCCGAGCTCTCCGCCTATGTTTCCGGTGTCGGCAAACGCCTGGCGGCGGTGAGCGACCGGGGCCTGCCCTACGAATTTACGGTTATCAACGATTCGACCCCCAATGCCTGGGCGCTGCCGGGCGGGAAAATCGCCATCAACCGCGGCCTCTTGGTCGAGCTCAAGAGCGAGGCGGAACTGGCGGCGGTGCTCGGCCACGAAATTGTCCACTCGGCGGCCCGGCACGGCGCCAAGGGGATGGAGCGCGGCATGCTCATGCAGGGGGTGGTTCTCGCCACTCAGATCGCCTCGGCCAACAGTGAGTTCGCCAATCTGGCGGTGGGCGGCGCGGCGGCGGCGAGCCAGATGATCGGCCAGAAGTACAGCCGCGATGCCGAGCGGGAGTCCGACTACTACGGCATGAAGTATATGTACAAGGCCGGTTACGATACCCAGGCCGCCGTCACCCTGCAGGAAACCTTCGTGCGTCTGTCCGAGGGGCGCAATCAGGATTGGCTCTCCGGCCTTTTCTCCAGCCATCCGCCGTCGATGGAGCGGGTGCTGGCCAACCGCGAAACCCTTAAGGAGTTTCCTCCCGGCGGCGATCGCGGGGATGAGCGTTACCGGCAGAAGATCGCCGGTCTGCTCAAGAGCCGCGAGGCCTACGCCGCCCACGATCAGGGGCGGGAAGCGCTGCAAAAAAAGCAGCCGGCCCAGGCGTTGGCCTTGGCCGAGAAGGCCTTGCAGATCGAACCCCGGGAGGGATTGTTTCATGCCCTGCGCGGTGACGCCCAGTTTGCCCAGGGGCAGTATCGGGATGCTGAGGCCAGCTACAATAACGCCTTGGCGCGCAACGGCGACTATTTTCATTTTTACGCCAAACGCGGGCTGGCCCGGGAGAAGCTGGGACAGGCGGAGGCCGCCCGGGCCGATCTGGAAAGGAGCGTGAAGCTGCTGCCGACGGCGACAGCGCTGAACTCGCTCGGTGAACTGACGCTGGCCCAAGGGGACCGGAACAAGGCGAAGCAGTATTTCACCGCCGCCGCCGGTTCCAGTTCTCCCGAGGGGAAGGCGGCCGCCGGTTCCCTGGCCCGCCTCGATCTGGCGGACAATCCGCAAAAGTACCTGAAACTGCGCTTGGGACGGGATGCCGCCGGTTATCTGACCGCCGATATTTCCAATCCCACCGGCCTGCCGGTGACCGCCATCCGTTACCAGGTGCAGTACGTTGATAACGGAGGAAAGCGGCGACAGGCCACCTTCGATCTTTCCGGGACCCTGGCTCCCGGGCGGGGAGCCAGGGTGAAGACGGGGATCGGTCCGTTGAGCGAGCGGGCCGTACAAGAGGGTGTGCGCGGGGCCGTTGTCCGGGCGAAAATCGTCGAATGAACAAGATGTTGGAATTTAGTTCTCAAGTGAGGTGACAATGTTTCTCGAGCTCTTGCGGCAACGCCGCAGTATCCGCAAATTTCAGCCGGCACCGGTGCCGCCGGAAAAGACCACGCAACTGGTGGAGGCGATGCTCCGTTCTCCCTCCTCCCGGGGATTCGATCCCTGGCACTTCGTCGTCGTCGATGATCCGGCGGTGCTCAAGGAACTGGGCGCGGCCAAGGAGCACGGTTCCGCATTTCTCGCCGAGGCTCCTCTGGTCATCATCGTCTGCGCCGACCCCTCCCTTTCCGATGTCTGGGTCGAGGATTGTTCCATCGCCTCGGTCATCCTGCATCTGACCGCCGCCTCCCTGGGGCTGGGAAGCTGCTGGGTGCAGATCCGTCAGCGCCGCCACGATGCCGCCCTCAGCGCCAACGATTATCTGGTGCAGCTTCTCGGCCTGCCCGCAAATTTTCAGGTCGAGGCGATGGTCGGGATCGGTTATCCGGCCGAGGAGAAGTCCCCCCATCCTCGTCAGGACCTGCATTTCGACCGCGTGGCCTTGAATCGTTACGGCCGACCCTGGAGCGAAAAAGAATAGATTTTGCCGTTTTTTTCTATCCGTTGCACCCTTTGTTTGAAATAACTAACCAGGAACGGTATGCTGTTCCGGCCGTTTTGCCGGCATATCATTCTTTTCTGGGAGGGCAACATGACGGATCAGCACGAAATCATCCGATTTATCGACGACTATCTGCGCACGCACGACCTG
>JAVFAR010000204.1:0-3447 GCA_034002365.1 Trichloromonas sp. | reverse complement strand
GGATCGACATCATGGCGATGGCGATGAGGACTTCAAGCAACGTAAAACCTTTCTGGAGAGATCTTCGCATCGTCAAGGTTCTCTTTAGGGGCTTGGGATTTGTCTTTACGGGGTATGGGAGAAAGCGGCCCTCCGGAATAATTTCCGAAGGCAAGGTCAGGTTCTTGCATCCGCTGTGCCATAAATATAAAGAATGAAGGTATTCAATTTTACGAAATATTACCGGCGGGTGGATGGAAAAGAAAATTCATTTGAAAAGCCAAATGTGACCGCCAAAAACCTGAAATAAATGACGAACCCATGGCAAAGGCCGATCACACACAAGGACCCGGCGTGGCGGCATCCGGGTAAAGTATTTCTCCGGCTACTCCTTTGCAAGACACGGCAAGAAAAATCAAACACGAAAGGCGGTTATTACACCCAACCGTGAAGCCATTTTACGACATGGGCACTGACAAAATTTGCTTTCGTCCCAGTTCCCATCAGCAGTGTCCGGTTAAGAAGTTGCATACGCGCCGAAGTCTAAATCGACGAAATCCGGTGGCATAACGCCGGCAGCGGCGGCCTGTGCCGCTTCATTCCGGATGGCGTTCCGCAATTCGCGTACTCGCTCGATGCCGACCCGCTCGCCGTGCTCCTCGTGACAGTAGATGGCCGGCAGCAGACAGGTAATCAGCCCCGAGAGGATCTGCATCAGCAAGCCATAGGGGCTGCGGGCGATCAGGCGGTAGACCCTGAGGTGGCGCTTCCGCCAGCCGAAGAAGGACTCGATCGTCCAGCGGAGTTTGTAGGCCTGGGCGATCTGCTCGCCCGTCAGATCGAACCGGGCGGTGGCCACCCAGTAGGTTTTGCCGCCGGCCTTGTAGCCGATCCCGCGAACTTCCCGTTCGGTCTGATTGCCGCCCTCCGTCCCCAAGCGCGCGATGGCGTCAAAAAACACCGGACTGCCGGGTTCGACGGGATTTTCACGCAGCACCGTCTTGCGGGAAGACGCCTTGATGCGGCAGACGAAATGACGTTCCTGGGCCTGCCAGTCGTCGAAATTTTTGTAGCACTGATAGAAGCGATCCATGACGGCGGTCTGGCCGGGCGCCACGAGATACTCCACCTGGGGCCGCTCGTCGGCCTTGCCGGCGGTCAGAATCATTTTCTGTGGAATGCCCCGGCCGATGTCGAAGCCCAGATGGACCTTGGCCTTTTTAGCCCCATCCCGATAATCGGCCCAGACCATGGAGAACGTCGCATCGATCAGCGTCCCATCGACCGCGATGAGATCCCCCAACCCGTCCATCTCCTTGGCGATGGGGATTTTGGCCGTCGCCTGCTTCTGGAGATTTTCGTAGACCTGGACCATCCGATCCAGCCCCCGTGAGTTGAGGGCCTCGAAGAAGGCGCTTTTCTTGATGCCGCCGGGCGGAGCGATGTGGGTCGCGGCAAAACCCTCCTGGGCCAGGACCTGAAGCAGGTGCCGCCCCGAAGAGTGCTCTTCGAGGTGGTCATAGGTCAGAATTTTCAACTGGTCTTCGAAAGTCATCTGCAAAGGCCTGTTGCCGCGGGCCTCAAGGATCGGAACGGGGTCGAGCGCGGCCTTGAACGGGGTGAACAAGCGGACGATGGTAAGAGCGTTGAGCCGGGTTTGGAACAGGCGGGAGAGCAGCGACATTTTCGTAATTCCCTTCGATATCAGGTAGTTACGAAAATTCGCCGCCCCCTTCGCGGCCGCTTGTCAAGCTAAAATGTCGCAAGTTATCGATCTTTATAGTTTTTCTTCAAATTTTCCGACCTGCTCTACGAACTGCAAAAACCTAACCGGACACTGCTGAGTTCCCATGACTCGACCATTGTGTAATCGGCTTTCACCTCCCCATCTCAGAACATCCATGATTTTGCCCCATCCCCTGCCGGCGCAATCGAATCCCCCTCCCCTTTTATCGCGACTCCTGCTAGAATCCCGGCCGTCAATCAGCCCCTTCCCTTGCCTGTCGGAGTCTTTAATCCATGCGTGCCCTTGTCGCCTGTTTCCTCGCCCTGTCGCTGCTGACCTCCTGCGCCGCCAACCCCATGGACCGGATGAAATCGAATATTTCCCGGTTCGCCGAAGACAAGTTCCGCGACAGTCTTGCCGGGCAACTGGTCAAGGGCCTGGGCCAGGGGATTCACCTGGTCGTGAATGAACTGGCCCGCCCCGGCGGCTATCTCGACAACCCGCTGGTACGCATCCTGCTGCCGCCGCCGGTGAATCTCGCCCTCGGCCTGATCCGCGACATCCAGGCCAGGCCCGATGTCAATCCCCTGCTGCTGGTCATGAACCGGGCGGCGGAAACCGCCGTTCCCGGCGCCGCTCCCGTTCTGCTTGCCGCCCTCGACCAGATCGACGCCATCCGGGCGCGGGGCCTGCTCGACGCCGGGAAAACGGCCGCCACCGACTATCTGAAAGAACAGACTGAAAACAAACTCAAGGAAACCCTGACCCCGGTGGTCATGGAGACCCTGGCGAAAAACAACGGTTTCGCCCAGTACGAACAACTTCTGGCCGCCCTCCATGCCCAACGGCACGTGCGGGAGTCTGACCCGGCCGCGCCGCCGACCTTCGACGAACCCCAAGCCGATCTCGCCGACTATGTCGTCCAACAGACGATCAACGGTCTGTTCAAGGCCATCGGCGTTGAAGAGGAACGAATCCGCGACGATCTGGACCGCACCGAGTTGGATCTGCCGGAAATGCTCAAGACTGCGGAAGAGAAATTCTGAAAACAAAAATCCCCGCCTGGCAGCGGGGATTTTTTTGTTTCGGAAACTTTGCGGAGGGGGTCAGCGGGATGCGGAAGAGGTTTTGTAGAGCAGCATCTGGACACCTACGGTCACTCCGGCGATTACGCCGATCACGATCAAAAAAGTCATCATCATCTCCTTTCCTCAGGGGGAAGTGGCCGGCCGCGATCTCGCGGTGGCACCATGGTTTACTATCCACAAAAACAAAACAACGTTAGTTATTATCAAGGAAAATCATTCGCACAAGCAGCCTAGTTAAACTCTATCAAAAGGCTAAACATCTGACAAAGAAAAAAATAGAACATTTTTTTGATTTTTGTCAAAAAAACACCTCGACGCTCATAATCCCGCATATTTCTCATGCCTGAATCCGTGAGGAGTGAGGGGTCGAGAGTGAGGAGACAAAATCAAAAAAAACCCGTTATCAATCAGGGCAAAGTCTCGGTCTCAGAACTAAACAGGGGGCGAAAACGCCCCCCCTTCATTCGTACCGGACTTCCATCAGACAGAGTCCCTGCGGCGGTGCCGTGCGCCCCGGCCGCAACCCCGGGTCCCCTCGCAGCAGCCCCGCGAGATCGTCGAGGCTGAGCTTGCCCCAGCCGATCTCCACCAGGGTGCCGGCCATGATCCGCACCATGTTGCGGAGAAAGGCGGTTCCCCTGACGTCGATATGCA
>JAVFAR010000203.1:0-3481 GCA_034002365.1 Trichloromonas sp. | reverse complement strand
GGTCGCCGGAACCGGGGCGCGGCGCCAGGAAGATGCGGCGCACGCTCGTCGCGATCGCCTCGGCCAGGCGCGGGTCCTTGGCGAGATCGGGCAAGAGGTGATGGACCTCCACCCCGTCGACGGTGACGGTCAGATCGAAGAGCTTGAGGCCCAGCCCTTCGAGGGCGACCAGCCGCACCCGGCGCTCGTCGTTGTCGAGTTCGAGAAAGCCTTCCATGGGCAGGCGCAGGCCGCGCAGCTCGAAGAGCCCCAACTGGCGAATGCGCCAGCGCCCCGGGGCGGCGCGCCAGTCCGCCGCCAGCAGTTCGGTCGTGGTCAGGATCCGGGTCGGGGCAAGCCGCGGCCCGTCGAAGGGGACGGTCGCGCAGCCGCCGAGGAGCAGGGCCAGGCAGAGGCCGACAATCCCTTGGCGCAAGCTCATTCCCGCCCGCCCCGCAGCGCCGGAATCACCAGCAGCGCCGCCGGAATGGCCGCGCCGATGCCGAGCAGCACCGTCACCCCGATGGAGTGCAGGGCCGGATGGCGGGCCAGGACCAGCACGCCGAAACCGGCCAGGGTGGTCAGGCCCGAGACAAGCACCGACAGATCGACGCCGGCGTCACCCGCGCCGGACGCTTTGCCGACCATGAAAATGCCGTAATCGACGCAGAGGCCGATGACTAGGACCGTGGCGACGATGTTGAAGAGGTTGAAGGGGATATCGAGGGCGCCCATGATCCCGAACATCGCCAGCAGCCCGGTGACGACCGGCACCAGGGCCAGCAGAATCCGCCGCCGGTCGCGGAAGATGGCGACCACCAGCGCCAGTACCAGCAGCAGCGAAAGCAGCAGATAACGGCTGAAGTCCCGCTGAATCGCGGCACCGACTTTCGAACCGAAGCCCGTCGGCGAGACGAAATGCACTCCGGCCGGCCGGGCCGGATTTCCGCCGGCGAAGAGTTCCCGGGCCTCGGCGCTGTCCGGCACCAGGGTCAGCACGCCGTTTTTGACCATCAGGGCGTCGACCAGGGGACCGAGCCCGGCCCGGCGCAGGCTGTCGGGCGTTATCGCCGGCGGCGGGGCCGTCAGCGCGGCGTGAAAGGGGGCGAAGGCCTGGGCGGAAAAGCCGAGGCGAGCGCCGGCGGCGTCGAGGTCGGCGAGAATCCGACGACCTTCCTCCCCCGACCAGAAAGCGCGCCAATTCTCGGCATTTCGCCGCTGATCGGCGGCCGGTGGCAACAGCGGCGCCAGACTGACAATCGCGGCCTCGGGCAGACGCACCCGCAGAAAGCGGAAGACCTCCCGATTGCGCGCCAGGGCGGCTTCGCCATCGGCATCCTCCACCACCGCCATGGCCTGTCCGCGCGGATCGCCGAAGGCTTGGCGCAGGTCATGTTCGGCTTGACGCAACTCCTCGGGGATCAGGCTCATGGCCCGCAGTTCGCCGTCGAAACGCAGGTTCCCGACAAAGAGCGCGGAAACGGTCAGCAGCGCCAGCCAGAGGGCGACGATGGTCTTGCGCGGCCGCCGGTGGCTGCCGGCCAAAAGAGGGAGGCGGAGCGTCCCGCCGGCGGGGGCCGGACGGACCAGGTGCGGCAATACCACCAGGGACAACAGCAGCGCCGCGCCAATCCCGGTCATGGCATAGATCGCCAGTTGCCGTTGTCCCGGCAGGCTCGAAACCAGCATCACCGCGAAGGACGCGAGGGTCGCCAGCGCTCCGCCGGTCACCGGCCCGGCCACTTCGCCGACCAGTTCCGCCCGCTCGCGGCCGCTCCCCCGGCAGGCGAAATAGATGTGCATGGCATATTCGTCGGCGATGCCGAGCAGCACCCCGCCGAAACCGAGGGTCACGGCGAAGACCCGGTCGTAAGCGAGGGCGATGACCCCCGAGGCGACCAGGAGGATCGCTGAGGGCACCAGGAAAACGAAAACGCCCTGCCAACTGCGCAAAAAGAAGAGATAGATCGCCAGCACCGCCAGGGAGGAGAGACTCAGCACCCGCGCCAGATCGCCCTTGATCGCCGTGGCGTTGGCCAGGGTGTGGCGATGTCCACTGACCAGGGTCGCCGTCACCCCGGCGGGGAGGGCGGCCCGCGCCTCGTCGAAGGACGCCAGCAGGCGTTCGGCCCCCTGGGAATCGGTCAGGGAGACGGGGGAGTCGGCGACGATCAGCGCCCCGCGTCCGTCGGCGCTGAGAAAATAGCCGCCGTCGATCCGCGCCTCGCCGATGGGATTGACGAAACGCAGCTTTTCCAGGCCGTAAACGCGCAAATCGAGGGGATCGCGGCGGACCATCCCTTTCATCACCCAACCCTCCGGCGAAAGCAGCTGCCGGTAGGCGGTCTCGACCAGGATATCGATCCGCTCGGGAGTGAGCGTGGCGGCCAGCCGGTCCAGATCGTCGCCGTCCAGCAGATTGGGCAGGTTTGCCGCCAGCCATTCGGGCAGGCGGGCGGTGTCGAGGGACGCCGGGCCGGTCATGACCCGGGTGAAGTAAGGAGGGGCCAGGGCGGCGGCGAGCCGGTCGGCGGCGTCCGACAGGGTCGCCGGATCGGGGCCGCGCAGATGGATCAGGACCTTGCGGGCGAAGGGCGCTTCGCGCAGGCGACGGAAATCGGCGGCGACCTGTGAAAGGTCGTCGGGCAGGAGCGCTTCGATGTCCTCCCGTACCTGTATTTGGCTCAATCCGGCCAGTCCGCCGCCGAGCAGCACCAGGGTCAGGATGTAAAGCAGGGCGCGCCGGGGGGCGAAAAACCGGTAAAGGGATTTAAAAACGGCGCCGATCATCTCAGAAAAGATCCAGGGCGAGAGGCTGGTTGAGGACGGCGCCATCGAAACGGATCAAAGTGAAATCGCCCCCTTGTTCGTGCACCTCGACGTTCGCCACATGCCGTCCGGCGGCGTCGAAGGCGATGAGCAGGTGATCGAGATACTGCTTGGCCGCCGCCTGGCGGGGAATCAGGCGCAGGGTCACTGGTGCCGTCCCGACCAGGGTCAGATGATAGCGCTCTTTCAGCCAGTCGAGATCGACCCGCGCCCAGGCCAGCAGCTGCTCGGCGATCAGCTTCATCCCCGGCTCGCGGCCGAGGTCGAAGGGGACCGGCGCCCCGGCCCGCTGATGCCAGCGTTTGCCGCCGGAACCATTGAGCAGAAAGCCCGAAGCGACCGGCGCGGTCGTCTCCCAGCGCAGCTTATCCGGCCTGGCGAAATAGAAGCGCCCCTGGGAGACCAGGGTTTCGCGAAAGATCGCCAGATGCTTTTCCTGGGTGAAGTCGCTGGCGAGGGTTTCGATCCCGGCCGCGGAAACCTTCAGTCCGGCCAGCACCCGTTCGAGCTCCGCATCCTCTTCGGCCCAGGCCGCAAGGGGGAGAAAAACGAAAAGCAGCAGCCACAGCGGCAGCAGATATTTCATGGACCTTCCTTGGGTATCCAGAGTTTCAGGGAGCCGTGGGCGATGCGTTCGGCGCCGCGCCAAACCTCCCCCTCGGCCACGGTGAAA
>JAVFAR010000202.1:0-3481 GCA_034002365.1 Trichloromonas sp. | reverse complement strand
AGGGAAGCTTCAAAAAAGCCCTGGGCAAGGATCGCGATCTTTACCTGGAAAAGCGGCGGGAACTGCTCAAGAACCTGACCGCCCTGGCGCCCGGGCGGGTTCTGCCTCTCTTCGAGCTGGCGCAAAGACTGGCCGAGGAAAAAGACCGGATCTTCGATATCCTCGGCATCTTCCAGGCTTTTTACCGGGATCTGCTTCTGTACCGGCAAGGTCGCCCGGAAGAGGAACTGGTCAACATCGATCTGGCCGAGAAGATCCGCCGGGTCGCGGCCCGGGAAAGTATCCCCTCGCTGCTGGCCAAGCTCGACGCCATCGACGCCGGCCGCCGCCACCTGGAACGTAACGTCAATCGCCAGCTCGCCCTGGAAGTGCTGCTGATGCGGCTGGCCGCCTGATAAAATTCAACCGGAAGGTTTACAGATAGTATGCCGAGAATCGTTTCCCTGAAATTCCGCGATGCCGGAAAACATTATTTCTTCAACCCCCTCGACCTGGAACTGGCCAAGGGCGACCGGGTCGTGGTCGAGACCGACCGGGGCCGGGCGCTGGCCACGGTGGTGGTCCCGCCGGAAGAACGGGCGGAGGACCAGCTTCCCCCCGATCTCAAGAATGTCGTGAGAATCGCCACCGACGAAGATCTGGCCATGGCCCAGGCCAATGTCGAGCGGGAGCGGGAGGCCTACCTCTACTGCCAGGAGCGCATTCAAAAACGCAACATGGAGATGAAGCTGGTGCGGGCCGAGTATCTCTTCGACGGCTCGAAGATCATCTTCTATTTCACCGCCGATGGCCGCGTCGACTTTCGCGAACTGGTCAAGGATCTGGCCCATTACTTCCATACCCGCATCGAGATGCGCCAGATCGGGGTGCGCGACGAGGCCAAGCTGATCGGCGGCATCGGCATCTGCGGCCGGGAACTCTGCTGTTGCACCTTCCTCACCGAATTCACTCCGGTTTCCGTGCGCATGGCCAAGGAGCAGGGGCTGGCCCTCAATCCGACCAAGATTTCCGGCCAGTGCGGTCGCCTGCTCTGCTGCCTGAGCTACGAATTCGAAACCTACTGCAGTCTCAAGAAATGTCTGCCCAAGTGCGGGCGCAAGGTACAGCTTGACGGGATCAAGGGAGAGGTGGTGAATCAAAACGTTCTGCGGCAAAAGGTTCAGGTCCGCCTTGAAGACGGCCGCAGCGTCGCCGTCACCGCCGAGCAGATCGAAGAAGGCAAGGGACCGACTCCGGCCATGGGCGAGGACGCGCCGCGCCGCAACCGGCCGTCATCGGGCGGGCGGGGAAAATCGGGCCGGGGCGAAGGGCGCTCTCAGCCTTCCGCCAAACCGGCACCCCCGGCGGCCGCGCCGGAAAAGCCGGCAGCCAAACCGGTGAAACCGGTTCCGCCCGTCGAGGCCAAACCCCAGGAACCGCCGAGCGACGGTGAAGACGCCGCCAAGACCAGCCGCAAGCGGAGTCGCAGTCGCCGCCGCCCCCGCCGCAAATAAGCCAAGGAGAACGCCCATGGATAGACGTTTTTACATCACCACGCCCATCTATTATGTGAACGATGTTCCCCATATCGGGCACGCTTACACCACCCTGGCTTGCGACGTTCTCGCCCGCTACAAACGGGCCCGCGGCTATGAAGTTTTTTTTCTCACCGGTACCGACGAGCATGGGCAGAAGGTGGAAAAAGCCGCCATCGCCGCCGGGGAGACGCCGCTGGAACTGGCCGACCGGGTGGTCAAGCGCTTTCAGGCCCTGTGGGAAAAACTCAATATCTCCCACACCGACTTCATCCGCACCACCCAGGAGCGCCACAAAAAAGGGGTTTCCGAACTTTTCCGCCGCATCGAGGCGAAGGGCGATATCTTTCTCGGCGAATACGAAGACTGGTACTGCACCCCCTGCGAAACCTTCTGGACCGAAACCCAATTGATCAACGGCGCCTGCCCCGATTGCGGCCGTCCCACGGAAAAACTCAAGGAAGAGTCGTACTTCTTCCGCATGAGCAAGTACCAGGAGGCGCTTCTTGCCCATATCGAGGCCAACCCTGATTTCATCCAGCCCCGGGGGCGGCGCAACGAAATCATCAGCTTCCTCAAGGAGGGACTGCGCGACCTCTCCATCTCCCGCACCACCTTCTCCTGGGGGATTCCGGTGCCGGGCAACGATCGTCACGTCATCTATGTCTGGTTCGACGCCCTGACCAACTACATTACCGCCCTCGGTTTCCCCGATGACAAAGATGGAAATTTCGCCAACTTCTGGCCCGTCGATGCCCACGTCATCGGCAAGGACATCCTCCGCTTCCATACCGTCTACTGGCCGACTTTCCTCCTCGCCGCCGGGCTGCCCCTGCCGAAAAAGGTCTTTGCCCACGGCTGGTGGACGGTCGAGGGGCAGAAGATGAGCAAGAGCCTGCGCAACGTCGTCGAGCCGAACATGCTCATCGACAAGTACGGGGTCGACGCCATCCGCTACTTCCTGCTGCGCGAAGTCCCCTTTGGGCTCGACGGCGATTTCTCCCACGCCGCCCTGATTCATCGCATCAATTCCGACCTGGCCAACGGCCTCGGCAACCTGGTCAGCCGCTCGACCGCCATGCTCGGCAAGTATTTCGGGGGTATTCTGCCGGAACCTTCGGCCAACGACGCCGTGGATGACGACTTCATCCGGCGCTTTCCCGCCGCCATCGCCAAGGCCGATGAATTGATGGATGAACTGGCTTTCAACAAAGCGCTCCAGGCCATCTGGGAACTGGTCGGCGCCGCCAATAAATATATCGACGAGACCGCTCCCTGGGCCCTGGCCAAGGAAGAGAGCCTGCGCCCGCGCCTGGCCACGGTCATGTACAACCTGCTCGAAGGCACCCGCCTGATCGCCCTGCTGGTCGCGCCCTTCATGCCGGAAACCGGCGCTTCGATCCTGAAGACCCTGGGAGTTCCGGTCCAGGAACTTCAACTCGACGGCAACGACCGCTGGGGACAATTGCCGCCGGGAACCCAGGTCGCCAAAGCCGCCCCCCTCTTCCCACGCATCGAGGCGGAATGATTCCGTTGCGAGCCATCGCTTGATCCGGAATGGGGCGCATCGCGCCCCATTCCTTTTTTGGAGAAGAACGATGCAAGAGCCCCTCCCCTTGTTGATCGACACCCATGCCCACCTCGATCACGGTCAGTTCGACGATGACCGGCAAGCAGTCATCGAACGCGCTTTCGAACAGGGCATTTCCCATATTCTCAGCGTCGGCTGCGACCTGGAAAGTTCCGCGGCCAATGTTCGCCTCGCCGAAAGCATTCCCCATATCCACGCCGCCGTCGGTATTCATCCCCACGACGCGCCGCGGGCGGATGAGGGCGGAATCGCCCAACTGATACAACTGCTGGAGCAATCGGAGAAGATTGTCGCCGTCGGCGAGATCGGGCTCGATTTCTATCGCGATCGCGCCCCCCGGGATGTGCAGCGCCTCGCCTTCCGCCGCCAGATCGCC
>JAVFAR010000201.1:0-3500 GCA_034002365.1 Trichloromonas sp. | reverse complement strand
GCGCCGGTTCCCGCCGAGGTCGTCGGCTTCCGCGATTCCCGGGCGCTGCTCATGCCCCTGGGGGAACTGCGGGGTCTCGGGCCGGGAAGTCTCATTCAGGTCTGCCGCAGCAGCGCCGTCCAGAAGGTCGGCGACGGCCTGCTCGGGCGGGTGGTGGATGCCATGGGGGAACCGATCGACGGGCCGCCCCTGCCCCCGCTCGATCACGAAATGCCCATCTACGCCTTGCCCGCCGGACCTCTGGAGCGGCGCAAGATCACCACCCCCCTCGATCTCGGGGTTCGTTCCATCAATGCCCTGCTGACTTGCGGCACTGGTCAGCGCATGGGGATCATGGCCGGTTCCGGGGTCGGCAAGAGCGTGTTGCTCGGCACCATGGCCCGCTTCGCCCGGGCCGACATCAACGTCATCGCCCTGATCGGCGAGCGCGGCCGCGAGGTCGGCGAATTCATCGAGCGCGACCTGGGCCCGGAAGGCCTGGCCCGTTCGGTGGTCGTCGTCGCCACCTCGGATCAATCGCCGCTGCTGCGCATGCGCGGCGCCTTCGTGGCGACCACCATCGCCGAGCATTTCTGCGCTCAGGGCAAGAACGTGCTGCTGATGATGGATTCGGCGACCCGCTTCGCCATGGCCATGCGCGAGGTCGGCCTCGCCGTCGGCGAGCCCCCCACCACCAAGGGCTATACCCCCTCGGTCTTCGCCACCCTCCCCAAGCTGCTGGAGCGGGCCGGAAGTTTCAAGGCCGGCGGCAGCATCACCGGCCTTTACACCGTGCTCGTCGACGGCGACGACATGAACGAGCCGATCGCCGACGCGGTGCGCTCCATTCTCGACGGCCACATCGTCCTCTCCCGCCGGCTGGCGGCCCGCAACCACTATCCGGCCATCGACATCCTCGCCTCGGCCAGCCGCGTCATGCGCGACATCGTCGAGCCCGAGCATTTCAAGCGCAGCGGCCTTTTGCGGGAGATCCTCGCCACCTATCGCGAGGCCGAGGATCTCATCAACATCGGCGCCTACGTCGCCGGCAGCAATCCCCGCATCGACCGGGCGGTGGCCAAGATCGAGGCGGTCACCCGCTTTCTGCGTCAGGAAATGGGGGAATGGTTCGACATGCCGACGACGCTGGCTCAACTCAAGGAGCTGGGCCTCGACTAGTGCAGCGTAACAGCTAAAACCAACCCCCCTCAGTCCCCCCTTGTCAGGGGGGAGGCCTTTAAGTCTCCCCTGATAAGGGGAGATTTAGAGGGGTTTGCGGGTTGACGAAAAAAGCTCTCCACGGCGTAAAGGATAAGGGGCATGGCGAAATTCAAGCTGCAAACCGTACTCGACTACCGGGAACGCCTGGAGAGTCTGGCGCAGCAGGCCCACGCCGAAGCCCTCGACCGGGAGACCCGTCTGCTCGGGGAACTGACCGCCAAGCGCCGGGAGCTGGACAGCCTGCGCGAGGAGTTCGAGGGCTTGCAGCGCAAGGGACTGGATGCTTTCGAGTTCTCGCTTTACAGCAACCATATCGGTCATGCCATGGGCCGGGTGGCGGAGCTGGTGGAGCGCTGGGAGGCCGCCCGCGACGAGGTCGAAACCCGTCGTCAGGCCCTGTGCGTCGCCGGCCAGGAGCGGCAACTGCTGGAAAAACTCAAGGAAAAGCATCTGAGCGAAGCCTATGCCGAGGAACTGCACAAAGAGGCGGTGCAGCTCGACGAAGTCGCCGTGCGAAATTTCAGGAAGTAGTCAGGAGTAAGGCCATGCGTCCCGGATTTCTGTTTTTATCGTTCACCCTGGCAGGTCTGCTGCTCGTCGGCGGGGCGCCTCCCGCCGGCGGCGAGGAGGCCATGCTCCCCGGCCTGGATTCCCTGGAACAGCGCCGTCTGCTTTTCTCCCTGCAAGAAGAACGGGAGTCGTTGCAGCGGGAATTCGCCGCCAAGGAAGAAAAACTCGCTCTCAGGGAATTAGAGCTAAAGACCCTGGAAACCGAGGTCGATAAGAAGTTAGCCCAGCTCCAGCAGGCGCGCGACGATCTCAGTCGTCTGCTGGAAGCCAAGGACGAGGTGGAGGCCCAACGGATTCAGGGGCTCGGCAAGATGTACGAAAAGATGGACCCCGCCCAGGGCGCGGTTCTTCTCGCCGAGCTCGACCGGGAACTGGCGGTGCGGATTCTGGCCGGAATGAAGGCCAAGGCCGCCGGCGCCCTGTTGGAAAACATGCCCCCGGAACAGGCGCGTCGCCTGAGCACTTCCTATTCCACCCTCGTCGAGGATTAAGCCGGGCTCTTCCATTCTCCGTGAAGGGTGAGCCATATGCAATTTCCCCCCGTTTCTCTCGACAGCCTGTTGCCCGCGACAAACGCGGCGGCCCCTCCCGCGGCGGAAGGCGGCGGTTTCGCCCAGGCTTTGCAGACCAGCGAGTCCGCCCTCCGTTCTCCGGCGGCTGATGTCCCGGGAAAATCCCCCCAACAGGAAAAATCTCTTGCCGGTCGCGGCGAGGGCGAAGCCCGGCAGGCCTCGGATGACAGAGGCGCCGGGTTGGCAAGCCGGGAACGGTCCGCCGGAGCGGCGGTCTCCCCGCCCGGCGTCAATCTGCCCGCCGTCGAGTCCTTGGCCGGGGCCGCGACGGAAGCCGTCCCGCTTCCTGCGGAAATGGCGTTTGCGGCCGATTTCCCCGCCCCAGAACCGGTCGCCGCCACGGCGCCGGCAAGCCCGCCGACTTCCGAACCGCCGACCTCTTTCATCGCCCCCGCCGGAGAGCCGAGCCGGGATGCCGCTTTGCTCCTGAGCGCACCGGCAACCGTCGAGCCGGGAAAATCCGTTGCCGATCTCCGGGCCATGCCCCCTGAGAGGGGCGCTTCCGCTCCCTTGCCGGAGCCACGCGTCGAAGGCGCGACAACCGCGATACCAAAGCGGGAAGATCTGCACACCGCCCAGCAGGCCGCGCCCGCCGTCAATCTCGCATCTTCTGACGCAAGGATGACAGCATCGGCGGTTCCGGCTCCGGAAGCCGCGCCGCATGGTGAAACGTCCGGCCGAACCGTTCTGGTCGAGGCAGCCGAAGCCACTGCCCGCGGGCAGGCGGATGCGCCGCCCCGCGTTTCACCCCCTGTGTCCGAATTCGCCGGAACCCGCTCTGCCGGCGGCGGCGATCGGGCAGGGGCGGAAACCGTCATCGCCGGAGCATTGACGTCTGAAGGCGAGCCTTTGTCCGCGGGGACGAATAAATCAGCGATACCGGCGCCCGCGCCCGAGGCGCCGGTACCGGCCGGAATGAAGCCGGAGGAAGCGGCCCCCGCCGTCGATCTTTCCGGCCGGGCGGCGTCGCCGCCGCCTCCCGAGTTCCGTCCGCCGAGCGCAGGGGGGCAGGCCGCTTCGGCGCCCGCGCCCGAGCCGCCGATGCCGGCCGGGATGAAGCCGGAGGAAGCGGCCCCCGCCGTCGATCTTTCCGGCCGGGCGGCGTCGCCGCCGCCTCCCGAGTTCCGCCCGCCGAGCGCAGGGGGGCAGGCCGTTTCG
>JAVFAR010000200.1:0-3503 GCA_034002365.1 Trichloromonas sp. | reverse complement strand
GATACAGGTTAGAAACAGCGCCGTGCCGATAATCTCAGGGGTGGGGGAATGCTCTTGAAAAAGAGGTGGAGGAATGCTCCTGAAAAATCAGGGGCTCAGGTGGGGGAATGGTCGTGAAAAATCACACCCGGGGGGAAATGGCCATCGAACAAATGATGGAAACCCTGCCCCCGGAATCGGAGCGTTACCAGGTCTTGGCGACCGCCCGAACCTTCAAATCTTCGTGGGTCGCGTTAGGAGAACGACTGTTGCGGGTCAAACGCGGCGGGCTTTTTCAGGAGTGGGGCTACGAAAATTTCGAAGCGTATTGCGCCCAGGAAATCCGCATCAAAAAGCCGACCGCCCAGAAACTGACCCTGGCCTACGACTTTCTCGAACGGGAAGAACCGCAGCTTGTTCCCCGCCAGGGGGAAATCGCCCCCATGCCGGACTACCGGTCCGTCGAGCTTTTGCGGCAGGCGCGGGAGGAAAAGGGGTTTTCAGAGGAGGATTACGCCGGCTTGCGCCGGGCGGTGCTGGAAGAAAACCGCAGTCACCCCACGGTGCAAAAACGATTCAAGGAAGTGGCGACGGCCCAAGAGGGCGGCCCCTCCCCCAGCGAACAACTGCGCGGCGCCCTGCAGACCGCCCGCCGCCTGGCGAGCCTCGTGGAACGGCTCGAAACGGTTTCGGAACAGGCTCCCACCGATCTTGCCCGCCTCATCCCCTGGTTGGAGGACCAGCTGGAAATGCTGGGAGCTTCGGAAGGGACGGAGCAGAGCGGCTGAGGTCCATCTATCCACCGACCGGCATCCAGCGATAGACAAAGGCCAAAAACAGGGTGCCGGTAACACAGAGGAAAAGATAGAGCAGCAGCACCCGCTTGCGGAACATGGAGATAAAAATGCCCATGACCGGCAGGGCCGTCACCGGCCCGCCGATGAGCAACGCGATCCCCGCCCCTTTGGAGAGAGTGATCCCTTCCCCCACCTCCGGCGAAACAAACCCATAAAGCATGGCGGCGGCGGTCACTTGCGGCAGATGCAAAGGGATGGTCACAAATGTCAGTGTCAGAATCGGCGCGATCCCCTCGCCGGAAAGGAGCGCAGCCAACCAATCCGTGGGGATGAGGGTTGACGCGACCACCTCGATCACCAGTCCGATCAGGGCAAAGCGACCGATTTTAAGCAGCCCTTCCCAGAACTTGGCGAGAAAGACCAGAAACTTATTGTGAGTACAGCGGTCGACCCGATGCGAGAGCTGTTTGCCGCAATCACAACGCAACTCCTCCACCGGATAATCCGGATCGTGGAAATCGCCCTTGGGAAGGACTTTACGAAAAAGGCGCTCTTCGGTGAACCCGTAACGGCGCAAAAAGTGCGTGGCGTAGCCGGCATACAGTCCCATGAACAGGGCGCAGACCAGCACGACATTGGCCCAGAGGGTACCCAACTCCCAGTTCAGCAGGGTATAGCCCGCCGGACTCATGAGCGGCGAGGTCACCAGCAGCGACATGGCGGGGGCCAGGGGTAAGCCTGCGAGCAAAAGGGAAATGACCAGAGGCAGCGTGGCGCAGGCACACAGTGGGCTGACCAGGCCCAGCAAGGTCGCCACAACAATGGAAAGCGCCCCGAAATGAGTCAGCGCCTTGCGGATCTTGACGTGCCACTTGAAGGTACGAATAATCGCTTCCAGCAGTACGCCCAACATCAAAAAAGGCAGGATATAAAGAATTTCGCGCCAGAGTCCCGCACCCAGCTTGACGATCAACTCACTCCAGTTTTCCATGTCCGCGCCGATTACCCCTTCGGTTAAGATTCTGTCCGGCACAGGGCCGGGCAGACGGTTTTCCGACAGAAACCCCTATCAAACCCGGCGTTCGCCATCTTCCACTAAAAAGCGGGAACGCCGCGGTTCATAGACAAGCAAAACCTGTTCCAGACATAGGGGGGGTATCAGACCACCCGGATCATGAATTCCGGGCACGCCGGGGCGCAATAACCACAGAGGATGCAACGTTCGGCATCGACCCGCGCCTTGCCGTCGACAAGGGTCAGGGCATTATTGGTGCATGCCGCGACGCAAGAACCGCAACCCGTGCAGAAGCGGTCCATGATTTTCAGCTGACGCCGCTGCGACTCCAGCTTCCGCCACAAGTCATCATCCAAGGGAGCATCGGAAAAGAGGCGGATGTTGGCATCGACCTCAGCTTCGGACAACATGCCCACGGCAATACCATGAACCCCGGGCAGGTCACGGACAAAACGTAGACTCTGTCGCGCCTGGGCAATCAGATTGCCGCCGGCCAGCGCCTTCATGGCGTAAACCCCTTTGCCGGCCGCGGCAACCTCGGCGATAGCCTCGGCCATCTCCTCGGCCGAACCATCCAGAATCCCCATGCCCTGACGATTGATCAAAGGATGGACCACGGCAATTTCGGGGTGACGTGCTGCCTGCCGTACCGCACGAATGTAATGAGTCGACAGCCCGACATGGGCGATCTTCCCCTCGTGACGCATCTCCAGTAGAAGATCGAAGATCGCGGCGCGCTCGATAAAGGGATCGGCAACCCGCGCGGCATGTACATGCACGACATCTAAACGATGCACACCGAGTTCAACAAGCGCCCGCTCCACATGCCGTCGCGCCGTTTCCGCATCCGTCGCATGGGTTTTACTGGCCAGATGACAGGATCCGTGGTAGCCCTTGAGGGCCTCCCGAATGGGACCATAGGTTTCATAAAGGGCGGCGGTATCAATCATATTGACGCCGCGCTCCAAGGCATAGCGCAGCAACCGTCCGGCTTTCTCCAGGGGCATGTCCGCCTGCAATGGCCCCAACGGCAGACTGCCGAAAATCAGAGGGCTGACCGCCATCCCGGTACTTCCCAGCAAGACCTTATTCATGCTATCCTCCCCAAAATTTTCCAATGAACAAAAAATCTCACCTCCAGGTCTTAAATCCGACCGATGGTATACTTGGAGTTGATGAGGCGAGCGCAAGAAGCGAGGAGAAGTCGATGTCGAACAAATTTAAAAACCAGGTTAAGGAGCAGTTCGGCAAGGCGGCTGACGGGTACGTCCGGGATCCGGGATTTGCGCAAGGAGCCGACCTGGAGGAGGCGGCGAAACTTCTGCAGCCGACGAGCGACGACATTCTTCTCGATGTAGCCTGTGGTGGCGGGCACACGGCACTCTACTTCGCCCCCAGGGTCCGCAGTGTGGTCGCCTCCGATCTGACCATGCAAATGCTAAAAAAGGCTCAGGAATATATCAGCGAAGAAGGAAACGTGGATAATGTGACCTTCCGCGAGGCCGACGCCGAAGATTTGCCGTTCCCCTCCGGCTCCTTCACCATCCTCACCTGCCGGATTGCTCCCCATCATTTTTCCGATGTCCCCAGGGCGCTACGGGAATTTCACCGGGTTTTACGCCGCCAGGGTGGACGAATGGTCATCATCGACACCCTCCTGCCGGAAGATCCGGAAATCGCCGAGTTTTGCCAGACCATGGAAAAAATGCGGG
>JAVFAR010000199.1:0-3522 GCA_034002365.1 Trichloromonas sp. | reverse complement strand
GCGCCGTTGACCCCGACCACGGCGATCTTCTCGCCCCGGCGGATCAGCCCCGAGACTCCGCCAAATACCGATTTCTCTCCGCCATTCGGCAGGGGCCAGGTCTTGCTCAAGTCCTCGATCTTGACCACGTCGCCGCCGCTGCGCGGGGGCTCGGCGAAGGCGAACTTGATCGTTTTCTGCTCCGGGGGGATTTCAATCCGCTCGATCTTCTCCAGCTTCTTGACCCGCGACTGCACCTGGGCGGCGTGGCTGGCGCGGGCGGCGAAGCGGGCGATGAATTCTTCCTCCTTGGCCAGCATCTCCTGCTGACGGCGGTGGCTGGCCAAAAGCTGTTCGCGGCGGATGTCCCGCTCGCGCAGGTAGAAGTCGTAGTTACCGCCGTAGGTGGTGATGGTGCCGCCGCCGACTTCGATGATCCGCGTCACCAGGCGGTTCATGAAGTCGCGGTCGTGGCTGGTCATCAGCACCGCCCCCTTGAACTCCTCCGCCAGCCAGTTTTCCAGCCAGACGATCGATTCGATATCCAAGTGGTTGGTCGGCTCGTCGAGGAGGAGCACATCGGGATTGATGGTGAGAATCCGCGCCAGGGCGATGCGCATCTTCCAGCCGCCGCTGAAACTTTCCACCGGCCGGCCGTAGTCGTCGGGGCCGATGCCGAGGCCGGTGAGCACCGCCTGGGCGCGGGCTTCGAGATCGTAGCCGCCGCGATGCTCGAACTCCTCCTGGGCCTCGCCGTAACGCTCCAGCAGGGCGGCGAGGGCTTCGTCGTCCATCGGCTCGGCCATGGCCGCTTCCATCTGCTGGATCTGCTCGCCCAGGTGCATGGTGCGGGCGGAGGCGGCCATGACCTCCGCCAGGGCGCTGCGTCCGGCCATATCGCCGACTTCCTGGGAGAAGTAGCCGATCACGGTCTTTTTCGAACAGCTGATTTCGCCGGCATCGGCGTCTTCCTCGCCGGTAATCAGGCGGAAAATGGTCGATTTACCGGCGCCGTTGGGGCCGACCAGGCCGCTGCGGCTGCCGGGGAGGATCTGAAAACTGGCGTCCCTGAAGAGAACGCGGGTGCCGTGCTGGCGGGTGATGTTGGTCAAGTGGATCATATTGAAACTCCGTCGGGAAAAAGTCCCGCTCTGTTAGCACAGGGGCAAGCCGGGCGCAAGGGGTTTTAAAAGCCTTTGGGTCCACGGAAGGCACGGAAAACACGGACGAAAGCAAGAACGGAACCGGCAACCGAAGGGTCAAACAGGAGAATCGTGATGGTTGGGTTGGTCTTATGGCCTTTTTCCGTGCCTTCCGTGTTTTCCGTGGACAAAATAGGCCCTAAAAATCTTTTAGTCCACGGAAGGCACGGAAAACACGGACCAAAGCAAGAACAGAACCGCTAATTACAAAGCCCATTCCGTAAATACTGGAGATTGGATTGTCTTATGGCCTTTTTCCGTGCCTTCCGTGTTTTCCGTGGACATCCAGGGTTTTACAGGTTTTTCATCCGTGACGTTCGTAAAAACAGAAAATTTTTTTATTTTTCTGCCGTATACGCGATCCCGCCCCTTAAATTTTTTCCCCGTTTCGGTTATACTCCGCTGACTTTTACTCAACCCCCCTAGCACAAGGAGTGCACATAATGAACGTCGGTATTGTCGGTTGGCGGGGCATGGTCGGTTCGGTCCTCATGCAGCGCATGCAGGAAGAAAACGATTTCGCCGGTATCGAGCCGGTTTTCTTTTCCACCTCCCAGGCGGGCGGGGCGGCGCCCATGGGCGCCGGCACCCTGAAGAGCGCCGATGACATCAATGAGCTGAAGAAGCTCGACGTCATCCTCACCTGCCAGGGGGGCGACTACACCAAGGCCGTCCATCCCGAACTGCGCAAGGCCGGCTGGAAAGGGTACTGGATCGACGCCGCCTCGACCCTGCGCATGGAGAAGGACGCGGTCATCATTCTCGATCCGGTCAATCGCAACGTCATCGACAAGGCCCTGAAAAACGGCCAGAAGGATTTCATCGGCGGCAACTGCACCGTCAGCCTGATGCTCATGGCCCTGGGCGGGCTGTTCCGCAATAATCTGGTGGAGTGGATGACCTCCATGACCTACCAGGCCGCTTCCGGCGCCGGCGCTCCCAACATGCGCGAGCTGCTCTCCCAGATGGGCGTGCTCCATGGCACCGTCGATAAACTGCTGGCCGATCCCGGCTCGGCGATCCTCGAAATCGACCGGAAGGTCACCGCCGCCCTGCGCGACGGCTCGCTGCCGACCAAGGAGTTCGGCTTTCCGCTGGCCGGCAACGTGCTCCCCTGGATCGACCGTGAAGTCGAGGACGGCCAGAGCCGCGAGGAGTGGAAGGGGCTGGTCGAGACCAACAAGATCCTCGGCACCGAAAAGCCGATTCCGGTGGACGGCATCTGCGTCCGCGTCGGCGCCATGCGCTGCCACAGCCAGGCGCTGACCATCAAGCTGACCAAGGATGTGCCCATCGCCGATCTCGAAGCGATGATCGCCAACGACAACGAGTGGGCCGAACTGGTGCCCAACACCAAGGCCGACACCCTGGCGAAACTGACCCCGGCGGCGGTCTCCGGCACCCTCAAAACTCCCGTCGGCCGGGTGCGCAAGATGAAGATGGGGCCCCAGTATCTGTCGGCCTTCACCTGCGGCGACCAGCTGCTGTGGGGCGCCGCCGAGCCCCTGCGGCGCATGGTGCGGATTCTCGCCGAGAAATAATCCGGCAGCATGAAAACCGGGCGAGGCACCGCCTCGCCCCTGACGTCAAATGCGGGGCCAGGTGTTGTTGCCTGGCCCTTGCTTTATCCTTTGTCCTTCATCCTGGAGTCCCGTGGAATTCACTTTTCGGCCCGTGGGCATCATCCGTTCCTGCTTCAAGGAGAAGTTCGGCATCCCCCGCCAGCCGGGGCTGGTTCCCGCCGCCCGCGCCGTTCTGGAACTCCTTCCTCCCTGCAACCGCGCCGAGGCTTTGCGCGGCCTGGAGGAGTTCTCCCATCTCTGGCTGCTCTTCGTCTTTCACGCCTGCCCCGCTACGCCGACGCAAACGACGGTGCGCCCGCCGCGCCTCGGCGGCAACCGCCGCCTGGGAGTCTTCGCCACCCGCGGCACCCATCGCCCCAACCCCCTCGGCCTGTCGGTGGTGAAGCTGCTGGGGATCGTGGAGGACCTGGGCCAGTGGCGCCTGGAACTGCAAGGGGCCGACCTGCTCGACGGCACCCCGGTGCTCGACATCAAGCCCTATCTCCCTTACGCCGATGCCCTGTCTGACGCCCACGGCGGCTTCGCCGATGGCGCGCCCGAACCGAGCCTGCGCGTCGACTTCATCCCCGAGGCCCGCGACCGCTGCCGCGAACTGGCGGGGGAGCGGCCGGGCCTGCACGAATTGATCAATCAGATTCTGCAATACGACCCCCGCCCGGCCTATCGCAAAGGTCAGGAAGCTGAACGGATTTACGGTCTGCGGCTGTTCGATCTGGACGTGCGCTGGCGGGCCGGGGATGGGTGGGCGAGGGTGGTGG
>JAVFAR010000198.1:0-3549 GCA_034002365.1 Trichloromonas sp. | reverse complement strand
CCTGCACCTCCCGCGAAAAAATCATATAGACTTCCGGCAGCATCACAGCCATAACCAACAGAACCTGAATTAGCTGTGAAAGCTCCTCCATACTGTATTCCACTGGAATAGGTTGACTCTCCTCTCAGAGCAGCTCCTTCGCGTTTGTTTACTATATGGACAGTATGCCCGGGATTAGTTGTACCTATTCCCAGCCTTCCAAAGTAATCATCCCAGTGAAGATTTGCAGCGGCCAGAATTTCTGATGTCCCATTTCCAAAAAGAAGCTTATATTGAGTCAGGCTTGAAGTACCGGTCCCTCCTCCTGACACTGGAAGAACTCCGTTCAGGTCAGAAGCATTTATAAATTCCCAGAGTGCCGTTCCATCACTATACGATTTCAATACTTTTCCTGTAGCCGGATTTCCTCCCCTTATCCGGATCTGTCCGTTAATATCAAGAACCTGAGTCGGATTATCATGTCCGATAGCCATATTGCCGTTTTTCAGTATTGTTATTGCATTCTTTCTTTCATTGAAATCTCCATTTCCAATAGTAAAAAGCCTCTCTTCCGGCAGCCAACTCATTGAATCTACTGGTGTATAAATTGTATTATAGCAACCAAGAACCGTTTCATAGGCAGAAGGCGCTGTGATATCATATCCTATTGAGGTTGAAAATCTTCCTGCCGCTGTTGTCTTTCGTCCGATAGCAATAGAAGTTTCTCCGCGTGCTGAAGACTCTCTTCCAATTGCAACAGAAAAATCACCTGAAGCGGTTGTTCCCAGACCCATAACAGTAGATCCTCTCCCTGAAGCGGTCGTAAAGCATCCCATTGCTGTTGAATAGTGTCCTATTGCTTTTGTAGAATAGCCCATTGCCAAAGACGACGCCCCTGAAGCTTCTGTCATACTATTCAAGGCAGTAGAAGATGAACCGGAGGCAATAGTCTTATATCCCATGGTTGTTGATCCATATCCCAGCGCTGCAGTGTTATAACCCATCGCCAGTGAGTACTGGCCTCCGGCTGTGTCAGCCAGACCCATTGCGACTGACCCAAATCCTAAAGATTGTGATCCCTGACCGATCGCAAAAGAATAATTTCCTTTTGCATAAGCGACACCTGTCACCTGCCCTGCTGAATCAATACCTGCACTCCCCAGAGCGTAACTCCTGAAGCCCTCTGCTATAGCGCCTCTTCCAAAAGCATAACTCTCTTCATTCCCTGCATTGGCATTCTCTCCAAAAGCAAATGAGTTAATCTTATGAGCTACTGCATTCTTCCCAATAGCTGTCGAAAAATCCTTACTCGCTATAGCCTGATAACCCAGCGCCTGTGAATAGTTACCGACCGCCTTTGACTGATAGCCCGATGCCCATGAATTCAACCCTACACTATCCTTTGATTCTATCAGTACATTACCTGCCAGGAACGCCTCTTTAGCAGGATACCATAGCACCATGGATTCCCCGTTTATTATCTCCGCATCCGATTTTCCTGATACATTAAAGTAGTCCCCGGTGATGCCCTTTGTCAGATCATAACCCCCAACTGCAAAGCCTCCCTTTACCTTTTTCTCTTCGGGATTACTGTCGATATAGATCCTCACACTGTCGGCACTGACGTCAAGATAGTTCTGTACCGTCCCTTTCGTCAGATCATAACCTCCTACTGCAAAACCACTTTTGAGTTTTTTTGTCTGCGGATTTGTGTCGAGGTAGATCCTTACACTGTCCTTCCCCACAAACATGTATTTCGTCGACTCAGCCTTGTCGGTGCCAAAACCTCCAACGGCAAAACCTCCCTTTAACCCTTTCGCATCGCCGTCCGATACATACACTCTCACCCCTTCATTGTATACCGCAAAGACCGTCTGTCCTGTCTTGTTCTTCACCTCGAACAGAGCCTCTTCCATGTTCTCTGTCTCACCAGTTACTGTTAATCTTTTAACAGATCCGGCCAGATCCTCTGCCACAAGGGAATAGGGAACAGACCACAGCCTCGACACTCCCATGGTCTTCCAGCCGCTGTAGTTGATCTCCGTCTTTATGAATTTCTGACTGACACTCCAGTCAATATCACTGAAAAGAGGCACTGTGCTCAATGCCTGCCGGGCTCCTTTACCGATTACCAGATTTATGATGCCCAGACTGTTCGATACTACATCTGCATGAAGCTCCTGCCAGAAAATATTCCCGCCCAGCGAATCGCTCTGTATGGTGATCCTCACAGGCAGCGGAGTGTTAACTATTGACGTCCCGGATGCGTCGCGGGCAACGGCCTGGTAGTTGAATCCCTGCGGGATCTGGCTCAGGGCGGGGGGCGCAGGGCTCAGGGCAAGAAGCAGAATTATGATCACTACAGCAGAAACGCCCGATCTGGGCGTCTTTGAGAATTCAGAAAATTTTCTCAGGGAGAGTTTTGTTTTCATGATTATTAGGTGTTACGGTTTTTTACGGTGTTACGGTGTTACGGTGTTACGGTGTTACGGCTTTACGGCATAATGAAGTTATAAGCCCTTAAACCTTTATGCCTTTACGCCCTTATGCCTTAATGCCTTTACGCCCTTATGCCTTAATGCCTTTACGCCCTAATGCCTTAATGCCTTGCTGCCTTTATGCTTTTACACCATTCACAAGCAAGTTATGACAAAACGGAAGGCGAGTCAAGTTTTTTTGACGAATGGGATAATCTGTTCGACCTGAACAACATTTCTAACCACGGAGTTACACGGAGCCGACACAGAGTTCCACAGTTTTTTTCTCCCCCTGTACCCTGTGCCCTGTGCCCTGTGCCCTGAGCCCTGAGCCCTGTGCCCTGAGCCCTGTGCCCTGTGCCCTGTGCCCTGTGCCCTGAGCCCTGTGCCCTGAGCCAAACCTTCGCCCAACCTCCGCATGGCTCCGGTCGGCAAAGCAAGGCTTCGGTTTGCAAAGCCTGAACCCTCCCGCACACCACACGCCGCAAGCCGCATACCGTCACGCCGCACGCCGCACGCCGCATATACGCAGGAAAATGTTAGTCAAGTCAACCGCAGCCTCAATCTTCCTGATTCATCATCAGCTTCTCAACCATCGCCTTCAGTTCATCGATCTGCTGCTGCTGGGCTTCGATCTGTTGCTGTTGTTCCTTTATTGACTGAAGAAGCAAGGGTGTTAATGCCCCATAATCAAGTCCTACTGCAAAATCATTATCTTCAGGATCCATACTTACGATTTCGGGGATTACTTCTGCCACCTCTTCTGCAATAAATCCAATATCATGAGATCCTCCGTGTGCATTATCCCAATCAAAGTAAACTCCCCTCATCTTCATTATTTTATCAATAGCATTTTCTATTTCAACAATATTATCTTTCCATCTTATTGAAGATGAACTGCCATAATCAATTCCTGCACCTCCGGCGAAAAAATCATATTGACTTCCGGCAGCATAACAGCCATAACCAACAGTACCTGTATTAGCTGTGAAAGCTCCTCCATAATGAATTCCACTGGAATAGGTTGACTCTCCTCTCAGAGCAGCTCCTTCGCGTTTGTTTACTATATGGACAGTATGCCCGGGATTAGTTG
>JAVFAR010000197.1:0-3608 GCA_034002365.1 Trichloromonas sp. | reverse complement strand
ACGTCGCGAAATACTCCCTGTCCCGGCATATGCTCTGGATCCTATTTGATGAACAGCGTAACCACCCGTAACGTGGTCAGGGGAGCTATTTTTCTGCTTGACAACTGACAACCATATCAGGGGTGTATTGCCATACGCCCCCAGGAAATGACCAACCCGCTCGAAAGGAGTTCCCATGGCGATCCGGCTGACCATCCTCTGTGAAAATTCCGTCCGGCCCCAGGCCAACCTCATCGGTGAACACGGTTTCGCCTGTCATGTGGAGACCCCCGCCGGCAACTACCTTTTCGACACCGGACAGGGCTTCGGCATCATCCAGAACGCCCTCACCCTGAAGAAGGATCTCTCCCGGCTCAAGGCCATCCTCCTCAGCCACGGCCATTACGACCACACCGGAGGCCTGCCGGAAGTCCTGCGCCGCACTGGCCCCATCGATGTGCACGGCCACCCCGATCTCTTTCTGGCCCGCTACCGGGAAGACCGCTTCATCGGCATTCCCCGCCGCCGGGAATATCTCGAAGCCCAGGGCGCCCGCTTTGTCCTCGACCGGGAAATGCACGAAGTCGCGCCGGGACTCTGGCTGACCGGCGAGGTACCGCGCCATACCGCCTTCGAGCAGGGGGATCCGCTGATGACGGCGGTCTGTTGCGGGGCGACGAGCCACGACGACATTCTCGACGATCTCTCGCTGGTGGTGGAATCGGAGAAGGGCTTGATTCTGGTCCTCGGCTGCGCCCACGCCGGGTTGGTCAACATCATGGATCACGTGCTGGGAAAACTTGGCCGCGACGGTTTTTATGCCATCCTCGGCGGCACCCATCTCGGTTTCGCCGACGATGCCCAGTTCGAGCGGACCTTGCAGGCGCTGGACAACTACAAGGTGGAAAAACTCGGGGTTTCCCACTGCACCGGCTTGCCCCGCGCCGCCCGCTTGCAAGCGATTCTGGGGGAGCGTTTCTTTTTTGGTTCGGTGGGGAGTGTGCTGGAGGGATAAGACGGAGGTGGTGAGAGCAGAAGTGAACAGGGTGGATCAGGGTTCGCCCCAGACCTCCCGCAAATAGTCGGACCCTAAATTGCGCATCTGCCGTTCGATGCGCGCCGTCCGCCGCTCGACGTAGGCCGAGGGCACCGCCGCCTTGAAGCGTTTCGGATTGGGCAGCACCGCCGCCAACCGCGCCGCTTCGCGCTGGGATAATTTCGCCGCCGGCTTGCCGAAATAGCGCCGCGCCGCCGCTTCCACCCCGTAGACGCCGTCGCCGAATTCGGCGATGTTCAGGTAGACTTCGAGAATCCGCCGCTTGGGCCAGAGGGTTTCGATCAGCACGGTGAAGCAGGCCTCGATCCCCTTGCGGAAAAAGCTTTGCCCCTTCCACAGAAAAAGGTTTTTGGCCACCTGCTGGCTGATGGTACTCCCTCCCCGCAGCCGCCCTCCCTCCTCCAAGCGCTCGAAGGCATCGGCCAGGGCTTCGAAGTCGAAACCAAAATGCTCGGGAAACTTCTGATCCTCGGCCGCCACCGCCGCCAGCGGCATCTGCGGCGAAATCTTCTTCCCGTTCACCCAGCGGTAGTCGATGGCCGTATAGGCGCGAGCGCCGAACACCCCCTCGGCATAGCGCGCCGCCATAAAAGCGCTGGTCACCGGCGGCACGAAGCGCAAGAGGAGCACCGCCAGCAGCGACAGACCAACCAGACCGACAGCCGCCTTCGCGAAAGCGAACAACAACCGCCGGCGGAACGATCTGCGTTTGCCTTCCATCGGGGCTTGGGGATTCATGGGGAACTCGGGAGGGGGGATGAAAAAAAGGGTGGCAGACCAAGGAGCGCCCCTCCCGGCCGTGAAGACTTTTCGCTTGCGACCGGAAGAGTGGAGACGTCGTCAGCTCGCCAAGCGGAGCGTTGGAACGATCTTTTGCGGGCGGTTCAGCGCCAGGTCGTGAGCGGCTTGCAGGTTGAGCCAGAACTCCGGGGTCGTTTCGAGGGCCTGGGCCAGCAGCCATGCCGTTTCCGAGGTGATGCCCCGCTTGCCGCGCACAATCTCGTTGATCCGCTGCACAGGAACCTGAATATGCGCGGCGAACGCCACCTGGCTGACGCCGAGTTCGTCGAGAAATTCTTCCTTGAGGATGGTGCCGGGATGGGCCGGGATGCGATCAGTCGGGATCATGGGCGGTCTCCTCTTTCTTTAGTGATAATCGGCGAGACGCACTTCATAGGCATTGCCATCTTGCCAACGGAACACAATGCGCCACTGGCCGTTGACTCGTATGCTGTGAAATCCCTTGAGGTCGCCGCCTAATGCCTCCAACCGGTTACCGGGTGGTGAACGGAGGTCCAAGGCGTCTTTTGTGGCGTTGAGCATATCCAGTTTATTGAGTGCTCGACGAATCACTTCCGGCGGCAACCGCCGGAGGCCCTTGTCGTTGGTGCCATGATAAAGGGCTTCCGTCAGTTTATCGCCAAAGGATGAGATCATATAAAGCCCTCCGCAGGCATTTTAACGCTAACCGTGATACCGTGCAAGCGTGAATCCGGAAAAGGGGGTCGGGCTGAGTAAATCTGGATAGATATGATCTATTTTCGGCCAACCAGTCGGCGAAAAGCAGCTACACCCTGTTCGGAAAACGCGTAAGGGGCGTGCGCCGACCGCCCCATTGACTTGCGGTCGCAAATTGCGACTTCAAGTCCGTAAATTTCTGATTTGCCAGTTGAACGGGAGTCAAAATCGGGACACATTCTGGAAAACAACATTTCCACGGTATGCAGTTAAGGACCGCATTGCTCTCCCCCTCAGAACATACTCACCAGCAACCGCGTCCCCATGATCAGCACGAAAACGGCGAAGACTTTTTTCAGGCGGGGGACGGGGAGGCTGTGGGCGAGGCGGGCGCCCAGGGGGGCGGTGCAGATGCTGGCGAGGGCGATGCCGACGAGGGCGGGCAGGTAGATGAAGCCGACGGCGCCGGAAGGAAGGCCCTCGGCCATCAGGCCGTTGACCAGATAGCCGGCGGCGCCGGCAACGGCGATGGGGAAGCCGATGGCGGCCGAGGTGCCGACGGCGTGGTGCATGGGCAGGTTGCACCAGATGAGAAACGGCACCGACAGGCTGCCGCCGCCGATGCCGACCAGGCTCGACACGCCGCCGATGACGTTGCCGACGCCGAACATCCCCCCCGTGCCGGGCATCTGCCGGTGCGGCTTGGGGCGGATGTCGAGGAGCAGCTGGATCGCCACGTAGTAGAGGAAAACGACGAAAAAGCCCTTGAGAAAGCCGGTGGAAAGCTGGGCCGCGACCCAGGAGCCGAGGAAGGTGCCGACCAGGATGCCGGGAGAAATCCCCTTGACCACCGGCCAGTTGACAGCCCCCCGCGCATGGTGGGCGCGCAGGCTGGAGATGGAGGTGAAGATGATGCTGGCCAGCGAGGTGCCGAGGGCCAGGTGGAGGATATAGGCCTCGGGCAGGTGCTGGGCGGTGAAGGTGAAGACCAGCAGGGGCACGATAATCACCCCGCCGCCGACGCCGAGCAGCCCGGCCAGGACCCCGGCGAAGGCGCCGGTGCCGAGATAGAAAAGCCATTCCATCGCAGAAACTCCATCAGCAGAAAGTGTTA
>JAVFAR010000196.1:0-3625 GCA_034002365.1 Trichloromonas sp. | reverse complement strand
GACGAGTTTTTCGAGAAGCGCTTCGTCGGCAAGATCGACGGGCCAGCCGTAGGCCTCGGCGACGGCGGCGTCGAGCTCGTCGTGCAGTTGTTTAAGGATGGAAACCAGCCCCTGTTCGTGGATGGTTCTTTCCTTGGCGGTCAACGCCTCCGCAAGCCTTAACCCCTCCCCGGCCCTCCCCTTGTCAGGGGAGGGAGCAAATCCGACTCTTCCCCCCTGACAAGGGGGGACCGAGGGGGGTTGGTTTTCCCGCAATTTTTCCAGCACGTTGTACATGCCGGTCAGGGTCAGGTCGGGGTGCCGTTCCTGTTGCCGTTTGCGATGCAGGTCGAGGGCTTCGGCGAGGTGGCGGATGCGGTCTTTTTGCGCTTCGGTGCCGTCGGGGAAGGGGAAGGTTTCGAAGCATGTTGTCTTTACATAAACGGGCCTATCCTCCAATGTCGAACCAGATGCCAAAGTCCAGGTGACATGAATACGGCTGGAGAGGACGCCGAGGATGAAGGAGTCGTCACTGGCGATGTTGACCAGTTTGTTGTCCGGCAGAATGGACTGGTCGAAAAAGACGAAAAAGCGGTGCTTGGCGGTTTCGACGGTGGCGATGTAGCGGGGAAGGCCGGAAAGTTGATTGCGGAGTTTTGGATTCGTTTCCCCAAACAGCCACCAATTTTTTCGGCGAGATTCTCTGTTGTTGTGGTCCCGTTCAGGCTTGACTCGCTCCAGAAGCCACTGATAAACCTCGGGAAAACGGCCACGAACCTCGTCCGCCTCCAAGCCAAAGAGGTCGATGACCATGACGCCACGGGGGGTCTGCGTAAGGTCGCGGCCGTTGCGGTATTCGCGGATGTGCCGTTCCAGGCCGTCAATCCGGCCCAAGCCGAGCGTCGCCGCTTCTTCCGGGGTGACGATGAAGCCCGCACCGAAAAGACAGACACCTCGATTGCTCAGATTTTCATTCGCCAATAGCGGGGAACATCCCGCCACATCGGCGCCGATGGTCAAATCGGCGAAAAGTTTGCCGGTGCACTTTGTCAGTTCCACCTCCACGCCCTCGCCATCTCCCGGCCATTCCGCCGTCACCCGTTGCAGCAAACCATGCGCCTCGCCCCCTTCGCCGACAGTCATGGCGATGCGCACCGCCGCGCCGTCCGCCGCATCGACCCAGGGATGGTCGGGAATGGCGAAGACCAGGGACAGGGGCGACTTGGCGTCGAGATGATATTGGACGACGCGGCGGTTGAAGGTCTGCGGCAGGCTGTTGGTGGTGATGAAACCGAAGCGGCGCAGGCGTCCGGCGCGGGTGAGGTCGGCGGCCTTGTGCCACCAGTACATGACATATTCGCTGCTGTCCGGCACCGCCGGGTAGGTCTTGCGCAGGGCTTCGGCGTAACCATCCCCCAAAGCCTGACGCATTCGCCAGTTGCCGATAAACGGCGGATTCCCCACGACATAATCCGCCTCGGGCCAGTCGGCTTCCTTGGGATTCACATAGCGCAGCAGCGGCACCTGGGCGCTTTCGTCGGGGACCGGCTCGCCGGTGACGGGGTGGGTTTTGACGGTGGCGCCGTCCCAGCGGGTGACGGGGTTTCCGGTTTCGTCGAGGACCGCCTCGACGGCATCCCAGGCGAGCACCGCGTCGCGGCACTCGATATTGCGGAATTTCTTGATGACCGGCTCGGCGGGCTGGACGTTGCCGAGGGTGCGGAAATGCCATTGCAGATAGCCGATCCACAGCACCATATCGGTGATGGCGGCGGCGCGGGGGTTGACTTCGATGCCGAGCAGCTGGTGGGGGTCGACGGTGCTCCCCTCGAAACCGAGCAGATCCTGGGTGTCGCCGAAGCCTTCGAGGGCGTCGAGCACTTCCCCTTCGAGGCGCTTGAGATGTTCGAAGGTGACGTACAAAAAGTTGCCGCTGCCGCAGGCCGGGTCGAGGATGCGCAGATTGCAGAGGCGGCGGTGAAACGCCTTGAGCTGGGCCACGGCCTCGTCGACCTTCCCCTGTCCGGCGAGGGTCACGGCGGCGGCGAGGACGGTTTCCCAATCGGCGCGCAGGGGCTCGACGACGGTCGGCAGCACCAGCCGCTCGACGTAGTCGCGGGGGGTGTAGTGGGCGCCGAGGTGGTGGCGTTCGACGGGATCGAGGGCGCGTTCGAGCAGGGTGCCGAAGATCGCCGGTTCGACGTCGCGCCAGTCGGCCTTGCCCGCGCGGATGAGCATTTCGAGCTGGTCCTCGGAAAGGGGCAGGGCCTCGGCGGCCTCGAACAGCCCGCCGTTGAAACGCAACAGTTTCGCCCGCAGCACCGGCGAGAAACCACCGTCTTTCATGGTTTGCCACAGGCTTTCGACCATCGGCGCGAAGGTGTCGGCGGCGCCGCGCAGGCTCTCCAGAAGCTGAGTGAAGCCGTTGCCGGGGATGAGGCCGATATCCTCGGCGAACAGGGTGAACAGGCAGCGCTTGAGAAAATCGCCGACCTTGTGCGCCGAATGCCCGGCGCCCTCCAGCGATTTGGCGATGCGGGCGAGCCGGTCGGCGACCTCGCGGGTGACCTTGGCGCTGCGCTTGGCGGGGTCGAGGGCGTCGGGATCGGTCCAGACCAGCCGCAGCCGCTCGCGCACCTCGGGTCGCTTCAAGTCGGCGAGGGAAATACGGTGCGAGCGGGGATCGGGAAAGGGGAGATAGGTTTTGCCGCCGCGGGAAAATTCGCTGAAGAGCTCGATGCTGTGGCCGACGTCGACCACCACCAGAAAGGGGGGCCAGCCTTCATCCAGAGGGAGCGCCTTGGCGTAGCGCTCGGCCTGGTTCTTCGCCGCCTGCATCGCCCGGTCCCAGCCCGAGGTGCCGCGCCGGGCGGTGCCGGTTTTGAGTTTTCCGGCCAGTTCGGGAAATTCCGTCGCCGCGCTCTTGTCGCTGCCTTGCTTGGCTTCGAGGATGAAGCAGCCGCGCTTGTAGAGGTCGATGAAGTTGGCGCTGGCGCCGCCGTCGCCGTGTTGCCAGACGACGCTGCGTTCGAAAACGTAGGCGTTGTCGCGGTTGTCGGGGCGGGTCGGTTCGGGGCGCGGCACGCCGAGCAGATCGCACAGGCCGCTGAGAAAAAGCTGGTAGTTGGCCCGCTCGGCCCCACCGGAAGCCTGCCATCCGGCGATGAAAGTGTCGATGGCGGCGGCCGTCGAATCGGTATTTTCGAACATGGAACCCTCCCGCGAAAATGGCATGAAAGGTCAAAATGTACCCGTTTCGGCGGGAAAGGGGAAGGGTTTTACGGGGGAGGATGCTTGACGTTGGGGGCTGCATCGTCCATAATGCAGTTGTATTGCATATTGGACGAAGAGGTTTTCATGTATGTGACTCGAACTCTTGAAAGCTTTTTTCGCAAGGCGGCGGCCCTCTTTCCGGTCATGCTCGTCACCGGCGCCCGACAGGTGGGCAAAACCACCTTTCTGCGTCAACTCGCCGAGTCCGAGCGGACCTACGTCACCTTGGACGATCCGCTGATCCTGAGCCTGGCCAAGTCGGACCCGGCGCTCTTCATGCAGCGGTTTCCGCCCCCGGTGCTGATCGACGAAATCCAGTACGCCCCGGAGCTGCTCCCCTACATCAAAATGGCCGTGGATCAAAAGCGGCACC
>JAVFAR010000195.1:0-3636 GCA_034002365.1 Trichloromonas sp. | reverse complement strand
TCGTTTTCGGTGACGTTTTTTTTCATGACAATCAGCATCTTCACAGACCTTTCGTGCGGATACGTTCCAGCCGCCGGGATTCGTCGATGACGCGTTCGAACATGCGAACGATGGCGCCGTTGTCCAGAGGGCCGGGATTGGCCGCCTGCATGGCCTCGAAGATGCGCTTCTCCCGGGCCGGATCGTAGACGGCCAGGCCCCGTTCCTTTTTGATCTCTCCGATCTGCAAGGCCAAGTCGGCCCGTTCGTTGAAGATTTTCAACAACAGACGATCCAGTTCATCGATGCGCGTGCGAATCTCGTCAATGGTCAAGGGTCGGCTCCTGGTTGGGTTTTCAGAACTGTTTCTGGATCAGGGTGTCCCGTTTCCAGTGGATGTCGTCGGTTTCGGGGAAGTCGATGGTGTAGTGCAGCCCCCGGCTTTCTTCCCGCTCCAGGGCGCAGCGGACGATGAGTTCCGCCACTGTGGCGATGTTGCGCAATTCGATGAGGTCCGAGGTGATGAGAAAATCCCAGTAGTAGTCGGCAATCTCCTCCTGAATCATCTGGATGCGGCGCAGCGCCCGCACCAGGCGCTTGTTGGAGCGGACGATGCCGACATAGTTCCACATGCAGAGGCGGATTTCGTGCCAGTTGTGGGCGACCACCACCTCTTCGTCGCTGTTGGTGGCGGTGCCGTAGTCCCAGGGATCGATGGAGGGATAGGTGTCCGGCAGGCCGGCCAGGCGCTCCAGGGAGCGTTGCGCGGCGCGCTTGCCGTAGACCACCCCTTCGAGCAGACTGTTGCTGGCCAGGCGGTTGGCGCCGTGGAGGCCGGTGCAGGACGATTCGCCGATGACAAAGAGGTTCTGGATGTCCGACTCCCCCCACTCATCGACCCGGACCCCGCCACAGAGGTAATGGGCCGCCGGCACCACCGGAATCGGCTCCTTGGTCATGTCGATCCCGAAGGAAAGGCAGGTCTCGTGGATGTTCGGGAAATGCTCCTCGATGAACTCCGCCCCCTTGTGAGTGATGTCGAGAAAAACGCAATCATCCCCGTAGGTTTTCATCTCATGATCGATGGCGCGGGCGACGATGTCCCTTGGCGCGAGATCCTTAAGTTCGTGATATTTTTCCATGAAGGCGGTGCCGTCCCGGCGCTTGAGAATCGCCCCTTCGCCGCGCACCGCCTCGGAAATAAGAAAGGATTTGGCGTGGGGATGGAAGAGGGTGGTCGGGTGGAACTGCATGAACTCCATGTTGGCGATGGTCGCGCCAGCGCGGTAGGCCATGGCCACGCCGTCTCCGGTGGAAACATCGGGATTGCAGGTGTAGAGATAGACCTTGCCGGCGCCGCCGGTAGCCAGGATCGTGATTTTCGCGCCGAAGGACAGGATTTCCCCGCCGGCGATGTTGAGCACGTAGGCGCCCAGGCAGTTGTCCGGGCGGAAGCGCCGGTGGGCGGCTTTGGCGGCGGTGATCAGGTCGACGGCGATGTGGTTTTCATAGATGCTGATGTTGGGATGTTTGCGCACCGCTTCGACCAGCGCCCGCTCGATTTCCCGGCCGGTGATGTCCTGGGCGTGGAGGATGCGGCGGTGGCTGTGCCCCCCCTCGCGGTGGAGGTCGTAGCTGTCGTCGGCCTTTTTGGTGAATTGCACGCCCCAGTCGATCAGGTCGTGAATGGCCTGGGGCCCATTTTCGACAACCATGCGCACAACCTCTTCGTTGGGAAGAAAGGCCCCGGCGACCAGGGTATCGCGCACGTGATTTTCGAAAGAGTCTTCCGGTGAAAAGACCGAAGCGATCCCGCCCTGGGCGAGGCTGGTGGCGGTTTCGGACATTTCCCGCTTGGTGACGATGGCGACCTTGCCTTGGGCGGCGACTTTAAGAGCGTAGGAGAGACCGGCGATACCGCTGCCGATAACCAGAAAATCGGAAATAATTTTCATGATAAGCCTCGTTGGGCGAAGAATGGACCGGCATTTGCATGCCGATAGGCAATGGGGGCCGGATCGTCCGATGGCCTCCATCCGGAAAGGGATTTGCACTTTAAGATCTATTAAAATGGGTTATTATCGGCCCGCGATCAGCCCTTGTCAAGTTCTTTGCCGACGTGCTAACTAGGTTGAAATACAGAAAAAAATTCGATATATTGCTGGAGTTTCAGAAAATCGAGGGAGCCATGAAACACTTCGCCGTCAATAATTTGGCCGTTTGGGGTCTGTTTGTCGCCCTGCTGTCCTTGCCGGTCACCAGCTATGGCGACATTTATCGTTATATCGACACCAACGGCGTCGTTCATTTCACCGACCGTCCAACCCATGGACAGTATCGGCTTTTCATGAAATCGAAACGGTCCCAGCCTCCCAAACCCGCTGGGGGTTCCGTCAATCTGACCAATCTCACCAAACACTACGATTCGCTGGTCAAGCAGTACGCTTCCGCCTACAACCTCGATGAAGCGCTGGTGCACGCGGTCATCAAGGTGGAAAGCAACTACAATTCCAATGCCCTTTCCAATAAGGGCGCCCAGGGGCTCATGCAGCTCATTCCCACGACCGCCAGCGACATGAATGTGCGCGACCCCTTCAATCCCGAGGATAATATCCGCGGGGGGAGCCGCTATCTGCGCCTGATGCTCGACCAGTTCAACGGCGATACCGATCTCGCCCTTGCCGCCTATAACGCCGGGCCCAATGCCGTTTTACGTCACCAGGGGATTCCCCCCTACGAAGAAACCCGCAACTACGTTCTGAAGGTCAAGAAATATCTCGAATATTTCCGCCAGAACCGCACCGCGTCCCTGTAGCTCCGCGAAAGTCGCACCAAGTTTTTTTCAAAAATTATCTGTTGACTTGAAAATTCCCTTTTGCTATTAATACAGCCGCTCGCAGCAAGCCAAAGCGGCACATCGAGCGGGAATAACTCAGTGGTAGAGTGCAACCTTGCCAAGGTTGAAGTCGCGGGTTCGAATCCCGTTTCCCGCTCCAGAAAAACAACGAAGGCCCGGTCAGTCGACTGGGCCTTTTTTCTGTATTTTCCGATACTTGTAGTTCCCTTCCCCGTGCTTGATTCCCTTGACCTTCTCAAGCCCGGGGAGGACAATGCCTGGCGCGCCCTGCTGACCGGCGAGCGCAAGACCATCGGCGATTTCGCCTGCTGGCTGCACGCCTTGGTCGCCATCGAGATGCGCTGAGGGGGCTATACTGGTCCGGAGCCTCTGGCGCGGATGGCCAAGTGAAGAGCCAATCTGAAGCAGAGACTTTGCCCGGGTCGAGGACAGACAGACTGAACCGGGCGCATGTTTTGATGTCCTTCACGAACAAACGCCCCGGCACCAAGCCGGGGCGTTTGTTCGTGAAACGTGCCGAACGCGCGGAATCGGACTTGAATCGACGGTTCACCGGCTGCGCAGCCGGTGAACCAAAGCCAGGGTGGCGCGACCGGCGTTGGTGGCGAAACCGGGATTTCCCCTCGCGATCCGACTGCGATACCCGCACAAAAACAATAACCCGAGTCCCAAGCTGTTGGTTCCCAGACTGAGCTGATAAAAACTGGCGGGTTATTTTCAGAATGTGTTAGAGAGGGGAATGAGAATCTCAGATTGAATTGCATCTGACATCGTCATCGTTTTTGAGGTAGGGCGGTGGG
>JAVFAR010000194.1:0-3701 GCA_034002365.1 Trichloromonas sp. | reverse complement strand
ACCGCAGAATTCCGTGGGGAAGTGATGAAACAGGCGGAATAAAATATTTCGGGCTTAAAGCAACTGGAGATGCCGTCGATGAAAACACATCGTGGGTTTATGCTTATGACGGGTCTGATCCTGCAACGGCAAGTGAAATAGGCAAAACTGCCGCCAGCGGTGGCACATTTTCCGAATTTGAACTTAACCGTGCAGACAGAACAGAAGTTTATCTTGCCGCATACGACAGTGCCTGCAACAGAAGCGATGCTGTCAAAGTTCGCGATGTCGAATGGACAGCGACAATGGGAGGAAAAGTACCGGGAAGTACATGGGAAAATCCACATTCTTTTTTTTCAAAAGGATTTATTGAGCCAACGCTGGTGCAAGGTCTGAAATATCTGCAGGAACCGTTGAATGGCGGTACTTCCCTACAAACGCAATCGGGGAAAGGTTCCGAGTGGGATCAATGGACTGGAAACGATGCCAAACCATCGGCACAACACTCTCATGCGATGGCCTACGATTATGCTCGTGGGAAGGTGATTCTGTTCGGTGGAAATACCAGTTCAGGATATCATAACAACAATACTTGGGAATGGGACGGCACCAACTGGACCCAAAAGAACCCTGCCACCAAACCCTCTGCACGATCCTGGCACGCAATGGCATATGACAGTGCTCGAGGAAAGGTAGTACTGTTCGGGGGAGGAACCGATTCGAGTTACAGCAACGAGACATGGGAATGGGACGGCACCAACTGGACACAACGAAACCCCACCACCAAACCCTCTGCACGACGGGGTCACGCAATGACATACGACAGTTCCCGCGGGAAAGTGATGCTGTTTGGAGGAGGTACCGGAATATACAGCAACGAGACATGGGAATGGGATGGCAACAACTGGACCCAACGAAACCCCGTCACCCAACCCTCTGCACGATCCTGGCACGCAATGGCATACGACAGTGCCCGCGGCAAAGTGGTTCTGTTCGGAGGAGGAGTCTATAGCGATGAAACATGGGAATGGGACGGGACAAACTGGACTTTAGCCAACCCCACCACGAAGCCGTCGGGACGAAATATTCATGCGATGACTTACGACAGTACTCGTGGAAAAATGGTCTTGTTCGGGGGAAAGGGAAATTCCAGTTCAACAACATTCAACAACGAGACATGGGAATGGGACGGGACCAACTGGACACAACGAAACTCCTCCACGAATCCATCGGGACGACAGTGGCACTCAATGACCTTCGACAGTGTTCGTAAAAAAACGGTCATGTTCGGGGGAGAGGTATATGTATTTTTTGGTTCAGCCTATAACGATGAGACATGGGAATGGGACGGCACCAACTGGACCCAAAAGAACCCTGCCACCAAACCCTCGGCACGACAGTGCCACTCAATTACCTACGACAGCGTCCGAGGGAAGGTGGTCCTTTTCGGCGGCTCATCTGGTGGTGATGAAACATGGGAATGGGATGGCACCAACTGGACCCAAAAGAACCCTGCCACGAAACCCTCGGCACGACAGTGCCACTCAATTACCTACGACAGCGTCCGAGGGAAGGTGATTATGTTCGGTGGATTTACCGATTCTGGCAACAACGAAACATGGGAATGGGATGGCAACAACTGGACACAACGAAACCCCGCCACCAAACCCTCTGCACGATACGGACACGCAATGACATACGACAGTTCCCGAGGGAAGGTGGTCCTTTTCGGCGGCTCATCTGGTGGTGATGAAACATGGGAATGGGACGGCACCAACTGGACCCAAAAGAACCCTGCCACCAAACCCTCGGCACGAAAGTACCACTCAATTACCTACGACAGCGTCCGAGGGAAGGTGGTCCTTTTTGGCGGCTCATCTGGTGGTGATGAAACATGGGAATGGGATGGCACCGATTGGAATAAGTCGAACCCCATTACCAAGCCCTCTGCACGATACAGCCATGCAATGACCTACGACAGTCCCCGCGGGAAGGTGGTGCTCTTTGGGGGAAATTTGGGATCATCAACATATAGCAACGAGACCTGGGAATGGGACGGGGATAACTGGACACATGATAATCCTGCTGACAAACCCTCGGCACGAGGATTTCACGCAATGGACTACGACCGTTTACATGGGAAAGTTGTTTTATTTGGAGGAAAAGGATCTTCAGAATATGACAACGAAACATGGCTTTGGAAAGGTGGCGGAAATGATCGTGCCGCACAAATCATGAGTGTCGCATGGGAAAATTCCGGTGCCACCGACGATTCACAAATTCAATCGCTCTCTGTGCTCTTCAACGCTGGAGGTCTCGGCGATTTCACTGGAATTTCGCACGAGGGAGTTGATCTTTTAACATGGAAGCATGACCGCTGGGTAACAGTTGCATATAATGAAGCTGGTCCCGACACACTTGAGCCGGTGACTTGGGAAACAACCGATCCGGTCGAGATACAGACACTTTTAAACAGTGGACTACGAAAATTCAATTTTGCGGTTGTGCCAACTGCACCAAACGGAACCTTAACCGACATGGGTTCCATCGCCACCGACTACGCCGAAGTTGTTGTGAGATACACGATCACTGATTGATCGAATCAAAATATTTTTCGAATTTCTGTGCGATCTGTGGATCTTTATTAATCACGATTATTTCGCGGTTTCGATAACAGCCGCTTGAGGTCCAGTTCATTGAACCAAAAACTGTTGTAACTCCGTCAATTACTGCAAATTTATGGTGAAAAAGAGACTCATTTTTCTGCTCAGGTTCATCAAATTTAACACCCGCCCCCTTTGAAGAAAGATAATTGAACGCTTTTTTGTTCACAATTTTGCCGTCATCCCCTTTCCAGTTGTCAAAAATGAGCTTTGCATCAACCCCTTTTTTTATCGCAGTTTTCAATCCGGTTATCACAGGGTTTTTTGATGTCACTGTGTAAACCCCTGCTTTTATTGATTTTTCTGCCTTAAGAAATTCATTTTTTATCAGAACGCAACCCTTGCCGGGATTAAAAATTATCGTCCCTGTTTCCGTTTCACAACCGGTTTCACACCTTCTTTCAAACTTATTAGAAAAAACAGCATCAATCTCGCTTTCAAGAATGGCCGCCGCTACCGGCACATCCCGGAAAAGAACCGCACTGTTTGAAGCCGACCGTTCAGAACTGATGTTTGATGACGAAATAATGACATCTTTTGAATCAAACACCATAAACTTAGGGTGATATATCCCGTTTTTCTGAGTAGTTACAACCATATCAAACTGCGGAACATGACCATCTCTGTTCTTTCCGCCTGCAACCTTGACATTAATTCCTTCGCTTTTTCTTTTTTCAAGAAGATCGGTAAGAGGACTTTTTGAGTATGTATATGTCGCAATTTTAATACTTTTCTGAGCATTCATCACCATCTTTTTTTCAATTTCGTAAATCTCTTCATCAAAGAACGCTGCTGTTTTTTCAGGCAGATACTCAGTTTTTTCAACAACTTGCGGCGATGACTCTTCTGATCTTTCCGTGACATGCTCTTTTTCCCCGAAAGTGTTAAGAAGAAAAAATGACACAGCAATAATTAAAAGTGTTTCGATCTTTAAAAGGATTTTTGATGAGATCAGCGGCTTTTTACCCAATTGAAGATTCTCCCGTAGATCTCTTCTATAAGTTTTCCGATTTCAGGAGATCTGCCGCTAAGTCGCTTAATTATTGAATTTTCTCTTGA
>JAVFAR010000193.1:0-3728 GCA_034002365.1 Trichloromonas sp. | reverse complement strand
CCTGTAAAAAAATTCACGAGTCTTTTACGCATGAGAGATTTAGTTCCCCGTAAGAATACTGGGTATCTTCGAGCGCATTACCACTATTCTGGAATGGGGTAAATCAGTCTTTGGTTAAATCTTCGTCTCCAATGGTGGAGACCTCATCGGCAATATGATTATCTGTGTCTCCATTTGGTGCGGAAACCTTTCTTGCTGCAGATCTTGGTTTCTTCTTGCTTTGTTTCACATCATCTGTCTCGCCCTTTGTTTCACTCAAGCTCCCGACAGGAGCTGTATTTGGCCGTTCCAGGACGATGATACGTCTGGCAACAACTTCAACGACGTTCCGGTCAATCTGTATCTGTCCGGGTTTGAATTCGCAACCTTTGATTTCGACTGCCAGTTCGGAAAGGTTTTTCGATTTTCGGGCCTTGCTAATAAATTCTTCAAGACTTTCACGATAGTCTCGTGATTGGAAAAAACCATGCACTCGTAAGCGCATTCCGCGGCGGATATGGATAAGTCCATTTGCTCCGCCATTGACTCGGACATTGATGTAATCACCGGCGTCATGTTCTTGGTCTAATTTCTTGGAAGGTAGATCGCTATCACGATAAACCACCAAACGGAAGAACAGGTCTTCCATAAATTTCCAAGGGTCTCGGACAACAATCCCTTCAATTACTACATCATTGATCAATAGAACCTCCTTGTTAATTAAAAATACCGAACAGATTTCCAGTTGGAATTGTCCGGCTGACGATACATAAGAATTGATGATTGTTTATTTCAGTATAGCAATAGCTTTGTCTTTATCCTAGGGGGACAATATTCACCTCTTGAAAAATGGCAGGGCGAGCAGGATTTCCGTAACGCGGCCAGAATAGATTTAGTGCTGGGCCCGGATCAACGTTATTGTTGATTCTTGAATGTCCCATCACCATGTTTACTGGGATATTCCAACGAGAGCGGATATCCTCGACCAGGATTTGGAGCGAGTGGATTTGTGCTTCAGGATAATCCTCCCAGAAACGATAACCGAAGGAATTGTTATAGTCTTCGAATAATCCACCATTTTTTGTCGCTGTTCCAATATAATATCGCGGGTCAACATGCCCCAAATTTACCAATTCGATTCCGATGGTTTGGAATCTTGGCTCGATAAAACTACCGTCTTGATCTGTACAAATCGGACAGGTTGGCAGACAAAAAGCCCGATTTCCGTAACAATTAACATGATAAGCGGCGAATTGTTCAGGAATGATTTGATATACCTTACCATCTCGATCGATGACATAATGAGCACTGCTGTTATGTGGTTGTTGGAAAGTGGTGATCGTCGCACCCAATGAACCTTCGGTATAGTGAAGGACAATCGCTCTGGGATGGTTTTGCAAATCGAAATTACAGGAAGGACGGATCTCAACACGGCTGGGTAATTGTGCCTGTGCGGAATCCGCCACATCGCTTGGAAAAACAATCCGGTTTAATGTGTACCGCCACGAATCGTTATCCACCTGGCTTTGATTACAGAAATTAAGTAAATCTTGATACGCGGAGACTGGATCAGGAGACCATGGAGTAGGTGTTTTACTCGGCAAAATAGTAGGTAATGGTTCCGGATTTAGAGTACTCGCAAAAGAGGGAATGATGGTTTGAGTCGCTCTGATACAACTTGGGCTTGGAAATGACGTAGGGGATGTTTTAACTGAATAGGGTTGCTCTTCCATATGAACTGTATTTTGTATTAAATCAACCCACGTAAAAAAACATGACAGAAAGACGAGTACATGCGAAATTATTTTCAATGGGTAAATGCTCGCAGTTTGGCAATCCCGGTCTGGGTTACTGTAATGTTGGGCACCACAGACGGGAACAGGATGGACAAATTTGCCGACACATTAACCCGCACCGTATTATCTACTCCGCTTACTTGAATGCCGGTCACAAAAGCATGAACCCCTTTGGCGGATAAACCGATCGTGTTGGAATTAACATAGGATTGAGCGTTAGCCCAGGTTTTTGAGGTGGGTATCAGACTGCCTGTATCCTGAAAAATGGTGGGGTTGATCTCGGAAGCAGCAGCAACTGCTGCCGCATCCGCTGCTTTCTGAACTTCAGAAATTGCATAAAAATATCTACCAAGTTCAATAGCAAAAGCCAATGCAGGGATCATTACCAGTCCGATGAATACTGCCCAGAAGGTCATTGAATACCCTCGCTGGTCTCGCCAAAACATTACCAGCCCTCCTGACGAAAGGTTGAATCTGCACGAACTGTAAATGTCTCTCCTGGTAATCCGGGAAACAGACTGGTCAACGGAGCCATGAAGTTAGGTACATGGCCGCTTACTTGGATTTTCAGAATGCTGCCAGCACTTCCACCAGGAGCCAATACACTAACCGAAGCATCCTCAAGGATACCAGCTTGAGCGATTGCCGATCTAGCTCCACTCACTGCATAACAGGCCGGGCATTGTTGTGCCACGCTTCCCATGCGTGCCCCATGTCGTGCTGCAGCTTGTACTGCTTGTTGAGCATAAACCAGCATTCCCAGATTCACGATTGCTAACATAACCATGATTGCGATTGGGGTAGTGATGGCAGCTTCCAGCAACTCCATCCCACGATTATCTTTTAGAAATTTCATTATCCTCCTATCAAGGAAAATTGTTCTGCCAGATTAGAACCACACCGGACGTGTATACCTGGCAGAACATGGATCTGTTTAGATTTTTCCCGCAATATCATTCACAATGGCAGCTATATTCTGTCCCAGCAACCGGTAAGCACCATAGCTGACCAGGACAACCACTGCAATAATCAAAGCGACCTCAGTCGACTCGATTCCCCGGTTATCTCTTAGGAAACGCAAAGCCAATCACCTCCTTTTTTTGTTAGATTAGCGGGTATAGAACAAATAATACCGCCCCGCAGAAAATCGAAACCACAAATGGGATGCTCCTTTTTTTTCGCAAACTGGCAATCACACCCTGAATACCACCCACTACTGAAACAGGGATCAGAATTGCAGGGACCCCCGTTATTAACGTTATGGCGATCAGAAGCTTTACGTCTGCGCCACCCATGATGCCGAACTCCCATAACATCCAAACACCGAGAATCACCACGCAGATTATGGCAGCTGCAGGTTGAAATATTCCGGCAAAAGCCGATAGCGTAAAGGCAAAAGCTAGGCGTTTTTCCCTGGGGTCGAAGTCTGCCACATGAGATAAAGCAATGGTCAATAAAACTGGAGACCATAATCCACTAAATAATGCATAGATACCTGCTCCAACCAGGCACCCCAAGGTTAATGGCATGGGCACTTCACGGTCCCTCAGATCGTAGATCATGCAAACGAATAGCAGGACAAGTAGTACAGAATTGGCGATCAGGTTTAGATCCATTGCCCTCATTTCTAAAAGGGTTCTCCAGAATACAAAAGCCGGACACACACTGCGTATCCAGCAGGCAAATGTCCGGCCAACGATATAAAATCCTAAATTATGTCTATAAATCTATTGTAGCAATTTGAACGTATTATCCTAGGGGGAAAATAATCGGTTAATAAATGTCTCTAAAGCCAACCGAGTACAAGACCTCAAAGTAAGAAAATGTCATTCAACATCAATTCCCTGGACTACTTTGAATATCTCATCTGCCTGATAAATACGATTCCGGGCATAGCCGGTAATTTCTCGAAGGTGGCCGCTCTGTACGAGTTTCTCAATATAATCGCGAGCT
>JAVFAR010000192.1:0-3737 GCA_034002365.1 Trichloromonas sp. | reverse complement strand
GAATACATCCCGGAAAAGGACCAAATTTCGGAAAACAGGAGGGGTGTCACAGAAAACGGAGAGGATTGACGGCAGGGGTCATTTTGGCGGGTGTGACAAAAATGACTGTCACAAAACTGTCACAAAATGCCGTGTGAAGGCGGTATCGTAACACATTTCAATATCCGCTAATATTGCGTAAAGTTGTTTCATATCGGAAGTTTGTCATGTTTTAATCTTTTTTTATTTTTCACTTTTTTATACTTAAAACAATTTATCGCAAGAATAGCGATTCTAAACTTTTGACATTTTTTGACCACTGCCTTACCATGGGGCATGCTGAAAAAAGTCGAATGGCATACGCTCCAGGTGGGCGACATCTCCCCTCCGCCGCAGGAGATCCTTCAGTCCTGCAGGATCCCGAGGCCGGAATATATCATCAACCAGACTGAGGTCGGTAGGAAGAGGCACCCGTCCCTGACCCGGGAAGCGGCCCTCCTGTTGGTGCACCTTCACCCTCCCCTCGTCTGGGGCAAGCAACATCAGTGTATCGGCGGATTGAGAACTCTTACCCTCGCAGCCCCCTACCTCCAGCCGGAGGACCTGGTGCCGGTCGGCATCCTTCCCGCCCAAACCTCCAAGGAAGAGCTCATCACCCTGATGGAGGCGGACAACCTCCTCTCGCTAATGGCCTTCGGGTGCCACGGTGGGGCCAAAACAATCTTCTCCAGTAGCCGGCACCTGGATCCCGACCTGCTCACCAAGTGGTCCCCGGCCCTGGCTGCCGGGGTTCGCACCAGCGCGGGCCTGTTGGGCGTCACCGCGCAGACCCTCTACAACCCACCCAAAAAATCTTCGCCGTGAACCCCTCCAGCCAAACCGTATCGCACCTGCTCGCCCAGGCCGAAAGAGCGGCTCTTGACCCCGAAGACCTCCAGGTCTTGCTGGATGCCGTCCTGGCTCCTCCACACCTGCAGGGGTACTTTTTCCTACTCGGCAGGCTGATGCCGGTCCTGGAGTGCGCCCGGGGGATTTACCAACTGTCGGGGCACGAGGATGTGACCATCGAGCCATCCATGCGCTCCATTCCGGCGCTTCTTTCCATGGCCTCGGAAATTGAGAACGATCCCCGCCTCAGTCACCTGTTCGCCCCGGAACGTGGAAACGCCAGGGACGCATTCCTGGATATCTTGGAAGAGTACCCCCTCTACTGCACCCTCGGCCATTCGGCCCACAACAGAAGCCTTGCCGACCACTATACCCATCTTTTGGCTCAGACCTTTTTGGCCAGCCACAAGGTGCCCCCACAGGATATTCCCTTGCTGCTGAAGGCCTATCGCGGCATCCGCATGCTTTCCCAGCGCGAATATTCTTCGCAGCTCGCCCTACTCCCCGCCCAGCCGACGACTCCGCAAGAATTTCTCGCGTTGATCCGCACTGCGAAAAAAGGCACCCGACTCCATGATGCGAGCGCCCTGTTCGAAAAAGCACAACTGAGTCTTTCTCCGGCGCCGCCCGCCCCTGCCCCCAAGCCCAAGCGCGCCACCAAGCCGGACGATTCCGAGGATCCAGGGGAGGAAGGTTCGCCACCGGAGGTCGCCTGGACCGGCACAGACCTTGTCGAGTCGCCGGCCAACCGGCCGGAAGCGGACAAAGCATACCGCAGCAGGGGTGGAACCTCCAGAGAGTTCGTCTTCCCACGGGACGACATTCCGGTCGTGGCCCCGCAAGAGCGGCTCTATGACCGGGCAGGACTACGAGAGCTGGCTTTCCAGGCCAGACAGGTCAGTAACCGGATCTCGATGCACAACCAGCTCTTCCCCCTGTCCTGGGAAGAACTCAACCAGTTCGACCTTGCCATCCTGCTCCACTATCTGGAAGGAAAAACCTCCGGCAACGGCCCCATCCTGCGGGGAAAGGACGTCCGGCGTCTGCTCCTGGTCATGCTCTGGAGCGGGTCGCCAATGGAGCGGGCACTGGAGATGGACTATTTCCGGAACGGCGGCGCTCGCTACGGCGCCGGCCACGCCCTGTATTGGGACGGCGGCGAAGCACCTTTTTTTCGTCTGCTGTCGCCGGGACCTGAGCTGAGCGATGAGACCATGACCAGGGATTTCCCCCAGGCCCTTCCCACATCACCGGCCGCCAACATCCCCCTCCCGGATGCGGTCCGGGACATTCTCGGGCCGTTGCTTCCGGACGATCCCAGGACCCACGACTACGAGTCCCGTCCGCTGTTCGATCCAGCAGCGGAGATCCGCCAGGAATTGCAAAGCGCTCTGTCCGCCTGCCTGCGGGGGCTGAATCGCGCGCACGGAACCCGGCTCACCGCCACCAGGATCAGCGGATATCTGCTGCGAAACCTGGCCCGCATGCCGGGGCAGGATCTTCCGAGTGCGGCCCTCTATTTCGGTTACAACGAGAAACTGGCCACAACCCGCATTCACTACACCCACGCCCCCCTGCCCCGCCTCGAAGATTCCTTCCGCACCCTGTGCCGGGAACTGCTGACTCCGCTCGGTTATGCCGCCACATTTCCGCGACCGGTCAATTCGCCAACCGCTGCGGTCGGAACGCCGTGGTGCCCCAAGGAAGAGACGATCCAGGATCTGGTGCGCAGACTGAGCGACACCGTCGAAGCCAATCGCCCCGATCCGGGCGACACCTACCGCGTGGCCATCTTCCACAATCATTATGCGGTCTATACGGCCTGCTTCATCGCCTTCGCGACCGGGTACCGGGCGGTGCGGGACCCTTCTTTCGCCGGTGGCGACATCGACGAGGCGACAGGGCTCGCTTTCATAAGCGACAAGACCGATGACCTCGGCTACTCCAACCGGCTGGTATGGATGCCTGAAGAATGCCTGGCGCAGATCCGCCATTACCGGCAGCACCTCCTGGCGCTGTACGACCGGATCGGCCCCGCCAGTCCGCCGCTGTTCAACCTGATCAAGAACCATTGCGGCCCGGGGCGGCCAGCGAGGCTGTTTCAGCTTGACCTGGATCTCGGCCAATCGCAGCTTCTGGGTCCGGGACTGCTGAGCAAGGTATTGGCCCGACAGTTCGACTATCACCTGCCGCCCAATGCCAATCGGCATTATTTGAAAAACCACCTTCTGAAAAGTGGCTGTCCGCCGGAGATCATCGAAGCCTATCTGGGCCACTGGGAACTGGGACTGGAGCCTTGGCACGGCCTTTCCGGCCTGCGCCCCTCGACCTTCAGGCAAATCCTGCAAGAACACCTGCCCGCCCGGCTGCAGGCCGATGGCTGGCTGCCGCTGCCAGGGTTCATCCCATGAATGTCGCTTATTCTGATGAAATCCATACAGGTTTTCTTGAGCAAACCCTTCCACCTGTTATCAGTCAAAACTAGCCAAGCGTTTTAGTTGAAAACCATCCACCAGTTATCACGTTGATATTGGGGGTTTCGGATTAATGGTTCACCTCGGCCACCAAGGGCGTTTATCATAATGCTCTATTTTTCGAGCATCTTAGGGTGCTCTTGACGTCCCATTATATAGGTGCTATTAAATGGTCAAAAGGAGGTGTAGTCATGGCCATCAAGTTTTCAGAAGATATAGTCCCACTGGCAGATGTAAAGGTAAATCCTGGAAAGGTTATCCGTCGGACCAGGGAGTCCCATCGACCAATTCTATTGACCAGCCGTGGCCGAGGGGTTGCCGTTATGCAATCGCTGGAGGATTTCGAGTTGGCAGAGGAAGAAAAGGCTTTTATGCGGGCAGTTGTCGATGGTCTTA
>JAVFAR010000191.1:0-3783 GCA_034002365.1 Trichloromonas sp. | reverse complement strand
GTCGAAGGAACTACCACAAAATACATTTTATAAGATATGCTGATGACTTCGTCGTCACAGGAACAAGCAAAGAGGTCTTAATGAACGTTGTTAAGCCCGTGATCGCTGAATTCCTTGCCGAACGTGGTCTGACTCTATCGGAGACAAAGACCAAAATCACAGACGTGTATGAAGGGTTCGACTTCCTAGGTCAGAATATCAGAAAGTTCTCAAACGGAAAATTGCTGATCAGACCTTCAAAGGATAATTTTAAATCTGTTCTGTCAAAGATCAAGTTGATAATAATTAGACATAGAGGTGCTCTCACTGTAGAACTCATTCGCAGACTCAACTCTGTGATTACCGGTTGGGCGAACTATCATAAACACATCGTTGCCTCAAGACACTTTGTCGCTCTCGATAGGTTCATATGGTTCTACCTCTGGAAATGGGCTAAACGAAGACATTCCAATAAAGGACATATCTGGATTGCTAACAAATACTTTAAAAAGGTTGGCAACCGTAAATGGACCTTCTTTGGCACTTTTGATAATCGTTCAGTGATCTTATTAAAATATGCCTCTGACACTATCATCAAACGACATGTCCTCATTAAGGGTAAAGCTAACCCGTACTGTGCAAAATGGGATCGGTATTACCGTCGAATATTTGCCATGAGTAAAGCAGCCTGATGTTATATTGCCGGGTAACTTAGTTACCTTTAGAGTGCTTGAGCCGTATGCGGTGAAAGTCGCAAGTACGGTTCTTAGGAGGGAAAGGCGGGGTGACCCGCCCGACCTATCCGACGCCATCTCTCGTTCTCTGCCATCTAGACAATTCCCTAAAAGACCATTTCAAATTGAATTAATATCCTGCTCGATGGCATACTCTACCCTATTAAGTATTAACTTTGTAAAAAAATAGACCGATATGGATATTCAGACTAGAAAAATAAACTTCGTTCAAGAATTCCTTCGACTCAGAAATATAAAACTGATAGAAAAACTCGAGAAAATTCTCCTTGAAGATAAAGCTAAGGACTTTGAAGCTAATCTCAAACCCCTTAGCCTTGACAACTTCAACAAGATGGTCGATAAGTCTATTAAAGACGCGACACAAGGAAATGTAGTTGACGCTCGGGAATTGAAAGAATCAGTTAAAAAATGGAAATAACATTCAGGATTCTCTGGACTGATTTCGCAATTAACCAACTTAAGGATATCTTTGATTATCATTTAATTAAAGCAAGTCCCAGTATCGCCCAAAAATTAATTCAGAGAATCATTGATGCTACATTAATTCTTGAGAACAATCCAAAATCAGGGAGAAAAGAGGATTTACTAAACACCCGGACACAGGAATTTCGTTTCATAATCGTCAAAAACTATAAGATTATTTACTGGATTGATTATGAATTCAATATCATTAATATATCAATGGTATTTGATACTCGACAGAATCCTACCAAAATTACTAATGTTGACTGACCAAACTGGATTATAACTCTGATCCATTTCTTGCCTAACAACCAAGATTCTAAATAGTTGAAACAAATTTAATAATACAGCTAAAGCTAACACGGACGGTTGGGGTAATAAACTTGTCACAATTTTTGCACGCCACCTAGACAATTTCATCTTGACAAATAAACTCTCCTGTACTTAATTTACTCTTCTAGCTGCAGGTGGACAGGATAGTGATAAATCGGGACTAATAGCTTGTACCTGGATTTGCAAAAATTGCGCCATACCCTCCTCGCCACCGGGATAGATTTCTGCATAAAGTACCGGGATACTGCCCGAGTGGCTTCGTCGGGTAACGTTTACTCCCTCAACCGCCGGGCCGTTAGCACATATATTTGATAATATGAGACTTAGCCCTTCTCGCCGTGTTAATAAAGTTTCATCTTGACAATATAAATTCAGCATTTTTACCGGGACCTGCCATCGCGCGACAGACTTTTAGCCCACCCGCCGTCACCAGAAAAATCTGTTATTAAATTAACAATACTGCTTTCTACCTGGACCCCCATCGCGCGACAAAAAATACATGTGCTAACAGCCAAGGAGGAAAGCCAGATATGTTCAAGTTAAAATTGTAGTATCTTTGGGCCATGAAAACATACAACAAGATAATCAAAATCAGCTCTGACAAGAGATTTGGAAGACCTTGTATCAGAAACACCAGAATTACTGTATTTGATATTCTTGGATGGCTAGGTTCAGGAATGAGTTTTGAAGAAGTACTCAATGACTATCCTGAACTTTCAAGAGAGGATATCAAAGCCAGTTTAATGTTCGCTGCAGACAGAGAACGTAAACTTCAAACGATCTGATGAAATTACTTCTTGACCAAAATATTTCATTTAGGATCACAAGTAAAATTCAGGACTTATTTCCTGGTTCTAAACAAGTTCGGGACTTAGGACTTGAAAATTCCAAAGATTCCTTTTTATGGAATTACGCAAAAGAAAATAATTATTGCATCGTGACATTTGATGGCGACTTTTACGATCTTGGACTTATTAAAGGTTCCTCTCCTAAAGTAATCTGGCTGAGACTTGGGAACACAAGTACACAAAACATTGAGAATGTCTTAAGAAAGAATTACGAACTCATTAAAACTTTCTTGACTGATCCGAATTATAAAGAGATTGGCTGTCTGGAGATTAACAACTAATTCAAACTCGACATCAACAGTTCTGCATCAGGAATGATTTCAAATATCGTGACAGTTTTCTGCATGTGTGATAGTTTTAATACATGTACTAACACGGACGGTTGGGGTAATAAACTTGTCACAATTTTTGCTCTTCACCTAGATAACTTCATCTTGACAGATAAACTTTCCAATACTCAATTTATTCTTCTGGCTGCTGGTGGACAGGATAGTTATAAAGCGGGACTAATAACTTGTACCTGGATTTGCAAAAATTGCGCCATACCCTCCTCGCCACCGGGATAGATTTCTGCATAAAGTACCGGGATACTGCCCGGGTGGCTTCGTCGGGTAACGTTTACTCCCTCAACCGCCGGGCCGTTAGCAGGCATATCACAGTGCGACACGAAGTCGCTCTATATAACTGTCAACCAATGTCTTACATGATACTTTTCGACAACACGAGTTGACCTTCTGTTCCATCAGTTGAGCTTACCGACACATGCGTTTGGAGTGATCCGGGGTATGAAGCTGTCGGGACAAGGTTACCCTTCAGAAACAACATCTCGGAAGGTGCCGGCTTGGGTGGTATGGTGAACATATGTGAACTGTTTTAAGCGCCGTCAGACGCAAAAGCGAAAGTTGTTGATACGCTTTGACCAAAAGGTAAAGGGCAGGATATGAATTTTCGGCTATATCATACATGGACGTTGACCCTTCGGCGTAGCAGGCAGCACCTAACCCATCCTGTTATTAGAACGAAACGTGGTAAGCCTGTATGGTTCCACGCACATGGTAGGTCTCTGGTGACGGAGGCACAATACCATGCAGGTAAAGGAGGATAAAGAAAGCGAAGGCTATCATGTAATTTGGTAGATAGGGGTTCAAGATTTGCCCTCATGTGAAAGCATGGCTGAATTTTATCTGGTGCTCTGTTGCAAGAAATTTGTAGTAAGATCTTTATTTAAGGAAGCAAATGAACCCCTCAAAAAGGTGTGCTCTTAAGACTTTCGTAGTAGCTTGGAATTTCATCCCATGGGATACAGTGTACGAGAAGGTAAGATCATTGCAGAGACGTATTGCAAAGGCAATCAGCGAAGTTAAACCAGGCAAGGCGAAAGCCCTGCAATGGATAATGACGCACTC
>JAVFAR010000190.1:0-3806 GCA_034002365.1 Trichloromonas sp. | reverse complement strand
ACGCGGCCCGACTCGCTTCCTCGGCGGCGATCTGGTGACGCCACAGGTCGGCCATCAGCCAGCCGAAGCGGGTCAGGGGGGCAAGCTGCTCCCGCCCCGGCGCCTCCCCGGGCGGCACCCGCTTCAGGGCGCAGCCGGGAAGGGCGGCGAGACCGAAATCGCAGCGTAACTGGAAGTCGGCGGCGCGCTCCCGGATCAGGCGCAGAATCGCCTTGAGATTGCCGGCCACGCTGTAGCTCTTGTGTTCTTCCAGCCCCTGGGGATCGAAGCGTCCGGCGAAGACGCGCACCCCGGCGCGCACTTGGTAGTCGGTATCGAGCAGGTAGAGATCGAGGATCGGCTGATGCTGCAGGGCGGTCTTGAAGATTTCGTCGTCATCAAGGCGGCTCAGGGCGTCGGCGCCGCGATAGGCGGTCTGCACCAGCAGGCGCTTGAGGTCGCGGTCGACCACGGCGCCGCTGAGATCGGCGAGAACGGCAAGAACCCGCGACTCGCCGTCGAGGGTCACTTCCTGCTCGCCGGTGAGAAAGGTCAGGCTGTCGCCGCCGAGGCGAAACCCCAGCACCCGCGCCGGGGCGAAGCGCGGCGGGGTCGGGTCGACCAGCCAGTGCTCGATGCCCTGTTCCGCCAAGAGCCGCGTCATCTTTTCGAGGGTTTCGTCGGGGCCCGTGGCGAGCGTGGCGATCCCCTGGCCGAGCAGGCGCTGACGGGCGGCGTAGGCGTCGAGGCCGAAACGCTTCGCCAGCGTCGCCGGCAGGCTTTCGAACCCCTCCGCTCCCGGCGCGACCTTGTTGACGATCAGCAGCCTATTCCGCTCCTTGGGCATCCTCTTTGCTCCGGCTCCCTATTCCATCCCCGATTCATAGTTGAAGAGGCTCGTTCCCGGCAGCGCCTGCCCCTTCTTCAGCGCCTCCATGACCTGCTTGCCCCGGGGGGAGAAGGGGCCGAGATGCCCCAGCTCCAGGGTGAAGCGGCCGCAGCCGAGCCCTTGCAGCTCGCCGAGGCGCCCGAGCAGGGAGAAGTCCGTTTCCGAGGTCAGCACCGTCAAATCCCCCGCTTTGTGCACCCGGTAGGCGTCCCCCCGGTCGGAAACCACCGGCGTGTCGCCGCGCACCCCCTTGATCGGGATGCGTGAGGTAATCAGCGGCACCGAGGCGTAAACCACCATCCCCAGCGGCATGCCGACGGGGCGTTGCAGGATTTCGCCGAGATTGTCGCGATCATCCTCGATGTACAATGTTGCTTCACCGGCGCCCAGCTCCTTCCAGGCGAGCAGCGCTTGGCTGTTGAGGGAGTACAGCCGGTAACCGGCGATCAGGCGCACGTTCTCCAGCCCGTCGAACAAAGCGAAGTGGGCGAGATTGTTGAGACGGAAAGAGAGAAAACCCCGGTTCACCAGCTCATGGACGGCGCCGCGGTAGCCGTCCCACTGGTGATCGAAGATGATGAAGGGGATATCCCAGACGATCTGCTCCCCCCGATCACCGCCGCGCTTGCCCAAGCGGCCTGACTCCTGGACGTTCGCCGGGGTCAGAGGGAGGATCAGGCGATCGGCGGCCGAGTCATTAAGCAACTGGGCATCGCGGCTGTCGCGGATGGCGACGGAGATCAGCCGTTCCTCGGCGGTCCGACGGGGCGCGGCGCCGAGCAGAGACTCCATGCCCGCCTGCCGATGTTCGCGGCGGGTCCGCCCCCGACCTTCCTCCAGTTCTCGGCGCAGCGCCTGGTAGAAGTCGCGGCGAATCTCCTTGAGGCGTTTGGGGGGGATGACCACCGCCGGCAGCGTCCCGGCGGTCAGTTCGCGCAGGGCGAAGGGTTCGTCGGCGGCCTTTGCGAAGACCCCGCGCAGAATGTCGAGGGTGAGAGAGGAATCCCCGGCCGGGTAGCTTTCCAGCGGGTAGTCCGCCTCGACGCGGACGGCGCCGCAGATACCGACGATGTGCATGCGCTCGGCGCTGACGGACAGCTCCAGATCGACCGCCGCCGGTTCCCGGCGCACCGCCTCCAGCTTGCGCCGGCAGGCGACCTCGCTCAGGGTGAAGGCCTGCTCCGAGGAAACCTTGAAGACCCCGTCACCGACCTTGAAGATCCCCGAAAAGGGCGAGGGGACGGTGACGAAGCTGTCGGCATTGACCTTCTTTACCGCATTGCGCCCGAGCAGCAGGCTCTTCACGGTGAAGGCGGTGCCCGCCTGATCGCTTTTCGGCTGGATACGCAACCGGTCGCCGACATGGAGGCGGTCGCGGGTCTTGAAGGAAACGTCGCCGCCGCGCACTGCCGCGACCTCGCCCAGCAGCTGCCCGGTCGCCCCTTTGATGGAGGGGACGGCGATATTGGTGGGCACGCCGCCGGGGAGAAAACCCTTGGTCGGCGGCCGTCCGAAGGAGGATTTGAGCAGCTGCTTGGCCTCCTTGACCGCCTCCGCCCGCTTGGCGGCGGGGGCGTCGAGGGCCAGCCGGTAGGCGCCGACCACGTTGGCCACGTATTCGGCGCTCTTCATCCGCCCCTCGATCTTGAAGCTGATGACCCCGGCTTCTTGCAGTTGCGGCAAGAGGTCGATGGCCGAGAGGTCGTTGGGGGAAAAATAGTAGCCGTCCGTTTGCCGGTAGCGGTAGCGGCGGCGGCAGGGCTGGGCGCAGCGCCCGCGGTTGCCGCTCTTGCCGCCGAGAAAGGAGGAGAAATAGCACTGGCCGGAAAAGCAGAAACAGAGGGCGCCGTGGATGAAATGCTCCAGCTCCAGGGTGGTCCGGGCGCGGATCGCGGCAATCTCCGCCAGCGACAGCTCCCGCGCCAGCACGCCCCGGGTAAAGCCCATCTTCTCCAGCATCCGCACTCCGGCGGCGTTGTGCACCGTCATCTGCGTCGAGGCGTGCAGCTCGATACCGGGAAAGTGTTCTTTCGCCAGCCGCCAGACCGCCAGATCCTGCAAAATCACCGCGTCGATCCCCATCGCCTCCAAAGCCGCGAGGGTGTCGACCAGCTGCGGCAGCTCCGCTTCCTTGACCAAGGTGTTGAGGGTGACGTAGACCTTGCGCCCGCGCTGGTGGGCGCAGGCGAGCATCCGCTCCATGTCGGTCAGGGAAAAGTTCTTCGCCTTGGCCCGGGCGGAAAACTCCTTGAGCCCGGCATAGACGGCATCGGCGCCGCTTTCCATGGCGGCGAAGAAGGCTTCGAGGCTGCCGCAGGGGGCGAGCAGTTCGGGTTTGACGGAAGGGGTCATGAAGAACCTGAAACGAAAAAGGCCGGGGCGCGAACCAGCCCGGCCGAAGTTGTCCGATGGTTAAAAACTAGCATGGGGGGGAGATGGGAAGCAATGAGAAAATAAGGGAGTTTGGCCGGCTATGTCCACTCTCGAACCCAGCCCGGCATTGACCAAACAGGCAATGCGCATTACAATTCGAAAAAGTAATGCAAACAAAGGAGAGTGCTGCAATGGCGGTTACGGCGAAAGTGACGGGGAAGGGGCAGATCACCCTGCCCAAGAATGCCCGCGAGGCGTTAGGCTCGGATGTGGTCGAGATCGAGGTCGAAGAGGGGCGGGTGCTGTTGCGGCCGGTGCGGAGCCTAGCCGGGGCTCTGCGCGATTACGCCAGGGAGGGCAAGACGCTGAACGAAATCCGCGAAGAGGTCTGGGGGGAGGTCGCCCATGACGCCGAGCGTTGAAACCCTGCCCGACACCAATGTCGTTTTGCGCTACCTGCTCGCCGACATCCCCACCAGTTCGCCGAAGCGAAGGCCTTTTTCGAAAAAGTGCGCGTCGGCGAGACAAAGGCGCTGCTGCTGGAAAGCGTCGTGGTCGAGTGCGT
>JAVFAR010000189.1:0-3878 GCA_034002365.1 Trichloromonas sp. | reverse complement strand
GAATCACTCGCGAAACACTAAGCCGCCTAAGGGCTGAACTATAATTATTTTTCGCTTCATTCATTTTTTGATATAGGTCACACGACAACTTTTTACTTCTCTTTTCCTTTGTATCGAATAATCAAATTTATTAAAATGATTTTTGATACAACAGATTTACACACTACAGACGAGCAAGTTATCATTACCGATGTTGATGGTATAAATGATGCTTTCTTCTTTTTAAAGGATACCCTTAAGAACCAATCATGTGGTTTTGTTTACTTCATCTATTTCACATCTAATAACACATTGCCTCTTTTTCGATATGAGCTTAAATATCTTGCACACAGGTATCCTTCAAAACTATCAATAGATTTTATAAAACACACACCAGACACAATTGACAATTGCGATAAAATAGAAGCCGCCCTAAACAGTAAAATAGCCAATAATATCTTTTTTAAAATAATAGGAAACTCTGGCTTCGTTGAATTTATCTTGGGGCATCTGCGATTTCTCGATGTCAATAAAAATCAAATAGCAACAGAAACATTAAAATAATTCGAACATGAAAACTAACATTTTTAGAATGAGAAACAAATACAGAAATGTATTCTTAGCAATTGCAGTTTGCTCATTATTTGCCTCTTGTAGTAATAATCAAACCGAGAACACCCTACACTACACCAAGATGGTTAAAACGGCAGTAGCCGAAAAAATCCCTTCGGTGTATGTAAAACAGTTCCCCGGTATTATCAAAGAGGATAATGAAGTAAACCTTTCATTTCGGGTAGCTGGCCCCATACTCAAATACCATGTTAAAGAAGGAGACTATATCAAGAAAGGCCAACTCATAGCCGAGATGGATCCCCGTGACTACCAAGTGCAAAAACAGGCCATTCAAACCCAAGTCACACAGCTCCAATCTGAATATAAAAGGGTGAAAGAGCTGAACGACCGCAAAAGCCTAGCTGACAACGATTACGAAAAAATGAAAGCGGGAAAGGAGTTAGCCGAAGCAAAACTAAAGAATGCAATTGACCAGCTGAACGACACCAAACTCTACGCCCCTTTCTCCGGTTACATAACAAAAACAAATTATGAAAATGGAGAGATCGTTAACACAGGAATGCCTGTTGCCTCAATCATTAAATTAGGTTTACTTAAAATTGAAATTAATATTCCGGCAACACTGTACCTCAAACGCGACCTGATTACCAAAATTGAATGTACGCAAAACGAATTGCCCAATCAAACATTTAACTTATCCATCGATGCCGATGCAAAGAAGGCAAATAGCAGCGGACTATACACTTTATACCTATCTTATCCGTCGCCTGCAAATTCAAAACTGACTCCCGGGATGAATGTATCGGTAAATGTTTATCTTAAAAACGAACTAACTAACGGTGTTAAAATCCCGGCATCTGCATTATTCGATAAAGATGGGAAAAACTTTGTTTGGCTTGTAAGTGACTCAACGGTTACTGCAAAACAAATTACAACCGACAACATCTTCAACGATGGCTTTATAAATGTAACATCAGGCTTAAATCCAAACGACCAGGTAGTAACAGGAGGATTGAACTTACTTTCCGAAGGTGAAAAAGTCAAAGTCGTCCCTAAAATGAGTAAATCGAATATTGGTAATATCCTTTAATTGAAAGTCATGCGTTTATCAGAAGAAGTATTTAAGAAGAAAAAAATTGTCTATTTCCTTTTAATAGCAATTATAATTGGAGGTATATTCTCATACAAAAAACTAAGCAAACTCGAAGACCCTGAAATTCAAGTTTTATTAGCAAATATTGTTACCGTATATCCGGGAGCTTCAGCCCACGATGTTGAACTGAAAGTAACCAAGGTTTTAGAAGATGAGCTTTCTGCCCTTTCTGACATTCATAAAATTGAGTCCGAATCAAGGCCAAATGTCTCTATTATCAAAGTAAAATTAGAGTTCACAGTCCCTCAAAACCAGGTTCAACAGCGATGGGAATTCTTACGTCGAAAGTTAGAATTGGCCTTGCCTAAACTTCCGGCAGGCGTGCAAAAACCTATTGTCATCGACGACCTCAACGATGTGTACGGAATGTTCTATGCTATGACCGCTGATAAAGGTTTTTCATATCAGGACATGAACGACTATGCCGAATATATCCGCAAGAATATGCTGGAAGTAAAGGGTGTAAAACGTGTCAAAATCTATGGAGAACAAGAACCGGAGATTAGTATCACCATTGCTGCCGATAAAATGGATAAGCTGGGCATATTACCAATCCAAATACTTAGTGCCATCAATGTCCAAACCAAAGAGACCTATTCTGGCAATTACGAATCAGGCAACCAGCAGATGCGGGTGCAAGTCAGCGACCAATCCACATCAGTTGACGACCTCAAAAACATAGTTCTCACGGCTCTTAATGGAACCTCTTTTAAGTTAGACGAAATTGCAACCATTAAACGGGGCTACAAAATACCATTTAAAAACACGCTTTTTGTTGATAACCAGAAAGCGCTGGCTATTGGTATTTCGATGGAACACGGTGAAAATATCCTGAATGTTGGTGAAAGGGTCGAAGCCAGATTAGCACAATTGAAACAGAATATTCCTGCAGGTATAAATTTTCAAAAAGTCTTCTTCCAGCCTGAAAAAGTCGATGATGCCATTAATACCTTTATGTGGAACTTGCTGGAATCAGTCCTTATTGTGATTGTTGTCTTAATGTTTACAATGGGCTTTCGTGGAGGGCTTATTATCGGCTCCGGATTACTTATTATTATTCTCGCCACCTTTCCGCTACTACTTGTAATGGGAGGCACATTGCAGCGTATTTCGTTGGGAGCATTCATTATAGCCATGGGAATGCTTGTCGACAATGCCATAGTGGTCTTTGATGGCATCCTTATCGAGAAACAAAAAGGGCAAAGAGGAAAATCAGCATTTACTTTTCCTGCTCAAAAAAATGCAATCCCACTTCTTGGTGCTACGCTTATTGCCATCACGGCGTTCCTGCCCGCTTTTCTTTCAAAAGATACCGCTGGAACATACATCCATGACCTGTTTTTAGTACTGGCAATATCCTTGTTTATAAGCTGGGGTTTGGCTTTAACTCAAGTGCCGCTGTTCTCGGCTATTTTTATGAAAAAACAAAGAAAGTCTAAAGAGAACGCAAAGGAAACCGACCTCTACAATAATCGTTTTTATCGCTTTGTCAAAAGCACCCTACGTTTAGCAATGCACAATCGTTTTCTCACAATTGCCCTATTTTTTATTATCCTAATCATTGCCGGGCTAAATTTCAAACACGTTGATAAAACATTCTTCCCCGACTTTAACTATAATCAATTTTATATCGAGTTAGAATTCCCCTCTGGAACAATGCCTGATGAAGTCAACAGTGAATTGGACACTATAACCCAGCACTTTGAAAAATACAGCGAAGTAAAAATGGTGGTCTCCAGTCACGGGATGACTCCACTGCGTTATTGTCTGGTTCGGGGAATGATGACAGAGAACAAGGATAACTATGGCGAGTTAATTGTCAATTTCAATGACTATGAAACAATGGTGCGTATGCGTCCTGTATTTAGCAAATACCTTCGAAGCCAGTTCCCCGAAGTCATAAGCCGAATCAGAAAATACAACCTTTCTGTCGCATCGTCTCACAGCATCGAAGCCCAATTTTCGGGCCCTGATCCTGCGGTACTGAAACAACTAAGCAACCAGGCCGAAAAACTGATGATAGGCAACCCCAATGTAGATGCCTATACCGTATGTAACGATTGGGAATCCAAAACTAAAGAACTAATGACCATTTACGACCCAATTGCAGCAAATAATGCTTCCATAACACGCTCCGACATTAGCAATGCAATCTTAGCCGCCACCGAAGGGT
>JAVFAR010000188.1:0-3890 GCA_034002365.1 Trichloromonas sp. | reverse complement strand
ACCTTGTCGATATCGAGAATGATGATGAACTGCTCGTCGCGTTTGCCCATGCCGCGAATGAAGTCGGTGCGCAGTTTCGTCCCGATTTTCGGCGCCGGCTCGATCTGATGGGGTTCCAGGTCGAGGACTTCCTGCACCGAGTCGGCCAGGGCGCCAAGAACCGTCGTTTCCCCTTCGAGATTGATCTCGACGATGATGATGCAGGTATTGACGGTCTGCTCGGTCTTCGCCATGCCGAACTTGAGACGCATGTCGACCACCGGCACCACGCTGCCGCGCAGGTTGATGACGCCCCGCATGAAATCGGGGGTCTGGGGGACCTTGGTAACGCTGGTGTAATCCAACACCTCGCGCACCTTGTCGATGCCGAGAGCGAAAACCTCTTCATCGAGCTTGAAGGTCAGATACTGGTGGTTCTCGCTGCCGTACGCTTCTTCCGCCATGCCTAAATCTCCTTTCCAAAAGAGATTCGGAACCTTCGCTAACCGCCGCCCCACTCCGACCTGAAGTCCAAATCCGCGTTGAATAAACTATATGTAATTTTTTATCTCTTAAGGATTGATGCGCTCGCAAAAAGTCGAACAGAACCAAAAATGACCGTTTTTCAAGGCCGCCAAACAATTCACAGAAGCGAGTTCGTTGATTCAGAGCGAAATATGACGGTCTATTTTCCGCCAGATCGATCAACCCTGACTTTTTGCGAGGGCATCAAGGATTGATTGTAACTATTCAGCACATTGCTGAAAAAAGTTCTTGACACGGTTTTTCTGCAAAAACTGAAAACACTGGCATCTTGCCAAGGCAGCAGCAGGAGTTCATCTTGGGCCGCCCTGCCTGGCCTGTGCCGCACGATTTTATCACCGCCACGCCCGGGGGCGTTCCGATAATAATTCCGCCCCACGAGGGGGTCTCGGGACAAAAATCCCGCCCTGAAAACCTGTGTTATCCTGGGCCGTCTTGAGGCTTTTGATGCCGAAATCTTCCGAAGGCGCTACCGAACCCTGCTTGAAGAGGCTGAAAAGGAGTGCCCTCCCCCCGATGAAAGTGAGAGAAATGGGCGCCGGGGGCGCCTGGCTCGCTCCAAAGCCCGCAACCTGCTGGAGCGACTTCGAGACTATGAGGTTGACGTGTTGCGGTTCATGGCCGAAGACGAGGTGCCTTTCTCCAGAAACCAGGCGGAAAACGATCTTCGCATGACCAAGGTTCAGCAGAAAATCTCCGGCTGCTTCCGTTCCTGGGAGGGCGCTGAATAGTTACGATTGATTAATCTTTTCTTAATGTACAGCAAGTCGCATGCCAATGTAATTATCTCAAACTTTGTTACATCAATGGATAAAGAGACAAAAATGATCCTATTAAAAATCAAGGCGCGGTCGGCCTCCTGGAACAACGGAAGGAAATTTACCTGTCAGATTCTTGTCCGGCGAGTCGGAATTTTGACGCAAGAAAAAAAGATGCCGGAGGCGCTGTAGCTCCTCCGGCAGGCGTGGGATAAAGGGGGTATGTGAGGGTAGAGGCGTGAGGAGTGAAACTTTCGCCTCACCCCTCCTAGGTAACCGTCAGTAGTTCTCGAACTCCTCATCAAGGCGGTCCCGGCCGTGCCCCATTTCCAGCAGCAGGCCGCTGTCATGACCGTTGCCGGAAACGGCCTTTTTCTTTACGGCCGAACGCTTATCCGCCACCGGTTTGTTTTTTTTCGTCGGCGCCGGTCGCGCACCGGCGCGACCCGGACCGGAAACGGCCTCCTCGGTCCGGAAGAAGGCGATGATTTCCTGCAACTGTTCGGCCTGACTGGAAAGTTCCTCGGCGGTGGAAGCCATCTCCTCGGAGCCGGAAGCATTCTGCTGGATGACCTGGTCGAGTTGTTGGATCGCCTGATTGACCTGCTCTGCGCCGGTATTCTGCTCGCGGCTGGCGGCGGTGATTTCCTGCACCAGTTCAGCGGTATGCTGGATGTCCGGAATCATCTGGGACAGCATGGTTCCTGCCTTTTCCGCCACCTCGACACTGCTTCCCGAAAGCTCACTGATCTCGGCGGCTGCCTTCTGGCTGCGCTCGGCCAGCTTGCGCACTTCGGCGGCAACCACCGCGAATCCCTTGCCGTGTTCCCCGGCCCGCGCCGCTTCAATCGCCGCGTTCAGGGCGAGCAGGTTGGTCTGCCGGGCGATCTCCTCGATAATGGAAATTTTGCCCGCAATCTCCTTCATGGCGGCGACGGTGGCACTGACCGCCGCGCCCCCTTCTTTCACCACTTCGTAGGACTTGAGGGCGATCTTTTCCGTCTGCAAGGCGTTGTCGGCATTCTGACGGATATTGGCGGCCATTTGCTCCATGGAACTGCTCGCCTCCTCGGCGGCGGCCGCCTGTTCCGTCGCCCCCTGGGACATCTCCTGCGAAGTGGAACTGAGCTGCTGGCTGCCCGAGGCGACGTTATCGGCGGCGGTGCGCACCTGCTGTACCACCTCGCGCAGGCTCGCCACCATCTCCTTGAGGGCGAGCAACAGGCGGTCTTTTTCGGAACGCTCTTGCACCTCGACCAGCAGATTTCCGCCGGCAATCGCCTCGCTCATCCCGGTCACGCTGTTCATGGCTTCGATCAAAGCGTTGAGATTGAGACGGATCTTGTCAAAATCCCCCCGGTAAGCCACGGTCAGGGGTTCGGGGAGATCTCCCCGAGAGATGCGGTCGAGATTCTCTTGCACCACCGAAAGCGGTGCCATGAAGGCCTCGACCAGGTTGTTGGTGCCGACGATCAGCTCCCGCCAGGAGCCGGTCAGCTCGCCGACGGCGGCGCGGGTGTCAAGCCGCCCGTCGTTGACCGCGCCGGTGAGTTGTTCCATTTCCGCCAGCACGGCGGCGACGGTCTGTTTCATCCGCCCCATGGCCCGGCCCAGATCGCCGATTTCATCCTTCTGATCAATGCCGAGTTCCGCGTTCATCTCCCCCCGGGCCAGGGCCTCGGCGAAGACCACCCCTCGCGCCAACGGCCCGGTGATGCTACGGGTGATGAACCAGCCGATAAAGAGGGCGACGAAGAGCACCGCCGCCGCCATGGCGTAAATCAGGGTGCGCATCGCCTGGCTGTTGAGGAAAACCTCCTTGAGACTGGCGTCGGCCTCGTCGATCTGAGCCTTCTTCAGGCCTTCGATCCGCTCGGCAAGCTGGGTGGCGGTGGCGTCGAAACTTTCCATGGCGGCATTCCCCGCCTCCAACCCCTGGGCCAGGTAGACTTCGGCCATGCCCCGGCCGTCTTTATAGTATCTCTCGAAGAGTTCCAACGTCGCGTTGATCTCGGCCAGGGATTGCTGATCGTTTTCCGCCGTGAACATCGCCCGGTACTTTTCCAGCCCGGCGCGGAAGGCTTCGGCGGCCAGTTCCGCCTCCTTGAAACCCGCCGGGTCATGGGTGGCGGAAACGTCGGTAAGAAACTGTTGCACCTGCACCGTGGCCAGGCTCATTTCCGTGGCGACCAGGGTGAAGGGGAAGCTCTCTTCCTCCAGGTGAGCGATCTGGCCCACCATCGTTTCGGTATTAACAAGCACCACGGCCATGGTGACACCGATCAAAAGCAGAATGGCGCCGAATCCGACCGTCAGCTTTTTACCGATTTTCAGATTTTTCCACTGCATACTCTTCCCCCTTCTCTTGGCCGCGCCAAGCATCCGCAATGCTGTTCATGCTGATTCTGGGTTTATGATCTTTTCCGCCCCCCGGTGCCGCGCGCGTCGCCGCACAATCAACAAAAACATTAAAAGATAATCTTTTCCACAAAGGGCATACCCTTGACGAAAATCCCCCCGAATCGACCGCGTCGCGCCGACTCAGGCGACGGCCGCTTCTCCCTTTTCCCGCACGGCGAGCAGTTCTTCGCCGCTGAACACCTTGTCGAT
>JAVFAR010000187.1:0-3958 GCA_034002365.1 Trichloromonas sp. | reverse complement strand
TAATTCCAGCTAATTGGCCCTCTGCAAGAAGTTCTCATTCGCTTTTATACGATTCCACGCATAATGTCATGTTGCTTTTTGGAGGTTATGATAACCAGACTTGGGAGTGGAACGGTGTTTCAGGAGAATGGACAAATCGCACTCCATCAACGGTCAAACCATCACCACGAAATAATCATGCAATGGTTTATGAAAGTGGCGGATCAAAAGCGATATTGTTCGGTGGAGGAGATAATCAGATATGGGAGTGGAACAGTTTAACCAGATCCTGGGCACATCGGACACCTATGAACAATTCTCCATCTGCACGGGTTAATTATGCAATGGCAGATGATGCCTCAACGGGAAGAGTTTTTCTTTTTGGAGGGCAGGATGTGTGGGACCATCGTGCGGATACTTGGGAATGGGACGGAGTAAACTGGATTCAAAGAAAAGAGGATATAGATGCCTGCAGTGGCACGGAATGTACGCTCTGTTCATCCACAACTTGCCCAGCTGGGCGCACGGGGCATTCTATTAGCCGAAACACCACTAATGGAGCTGTTATTGTATTCGGAGGTTGGGTTGATATCTTCCGTCAAGACACATGGGAATGGTCTCCGTCAACAGGAAATTGGAACCAGAAAACAATTTCCGGAATAAAACCTCCGGCAAGAATCAGTCATAAAATGGCCTACAATGCTGAAAATGCCAGACACACACTTTTTGGAGGGACAATTAGTAATTACGATCAAGATACATGGGAGTTTGACGGGACGGTCTGGATTCAGAGAAAGGGATCTAATACGGCGCCTTGTAATGGCAGTAGTTGTACTCTCTGCTCAAGTACGACATGTCCTTCCAAGCGAGCTGGTCATAATATGGCATACGATGCTGTGAGAAAAAGAATTGTTTTATTCGGCGGTGATGATGGCATCAATAAACTGAACGATACTTGGGAATGGGACAGCACAAACGGTGCATGGGCGGAGCGGAATGTTTCCGGTGTTAAACCGCTTTCTCGTTCCAGTCACGCGATAAGCTATGATGCGGGCCGAAAGAAAATCGTTCTGTTCGGAGGGCGGTCAGTGAATAAAGACCTCAACGATGTTTGGGAGTGGGATGGTACAACTGGTACATGGAAAAATAGAACACCGAACACTATTCCGTATAGCTGGCCTTCAGGACGATTCAATGTAGAAATGGCATACGATACTTTACGGGACAGGACAGTTCTGTTTGGAGGTGGAGTGCTTGCCGGTGGATATCTTCAAGATACCTGGGAATGGGACGGTGGTGCCAACGGTCGTCCTGCTCACCTCATGGAAACTGTTTTCGCCTCATCAGGCGCTAGCGCATCCGAAACAACCCTCATGTCCCTGTCCGCGAACTTTCATGTCGGCGGTACCGGCTATACCGGGACCAACTGCGGTGCGATAAACGGCGCCAAGATGATGTTCTGGAACACTGCTTACAAAGGCGGCGCATGGCTCGATGTCGCCGCCAATACCGCCAGCAGTACCACACCGCAGAAAATATCCTTCACCACCACCGACTCCTCCCTCATGAACCACTTCTTCTTCGGCGATAACCGTTCCATCAACATTTCCGTTGTTCCAATCTCTACCAACGGCTGTGGCACTGACATGGGCAGTATATCCACAGATTATGCTGAAGTAGTCGTCCGCTACTCTATCGATCCTAGTGCTGTACCGCCATCTTCTGACATAGCGGACAATTATTTTATCAGCACCGACGCCAAGACATGGCACGACGCCCGTCAGATCTGTCAGGAAATGGGCGGTGATCTGGTCATTATCAACAGTGACCTCGAACAGCGCAACCTTGGAACTTTGCTTGATCCAACAAAGAATTACTGGATCGGTGCAACCGATGAGGCGACCGAAGGCGACTGGCGTTGGGTTGACGGGACACGATTCTGGCTGGGTGGAGCGGCAGGTATCGCATATGGTTACCATAATTGGAATCAAAGCCAGCCGGACGACTATATGGGGGGGCAGGATTATGCAAGGATATGGGCAGTCCCAGGGCTCAAGTGGGATGATGCCTCTGCTGCAACTGCGGAATATTACATCTGTGAGTTCTCCGACGAATTTCTGACCTGCGGTGACGGTATCCGGCAGGAGTACGAAGAATGTGACGATGCCAATACCGACAACACTGATTCGTGTGCCTTTTGTAAACATGCCGTCTGCGGTGACGGCTACCTGCAAGCCGGTGTTGAGGAATGCGACGATGGTAACGCTATCAACACGGATGGTTGTGCACAGTGTGTGCCAGCTGTATGCGGTGACGGTTTTGTCTGGTCCGGTCACGAACAATGCGATGACGGGAACGATATTGATACGGATGGCTGTATCTCTTGCGTGACCGCGTTCTGCGGTGACGGTTTTGTGCATGCAGGTGTTGAAGAATGTGATGATGCCAACACCGACAACAGTGACGATTGTGTCGCATTGTGCAAGGTCGCGGTCTGTGGCGACGGATACCACTGGGAAGGTGTCGAGACCTGCGATGACGGCAATACGGTGAATGACGATTACTGTAACAGCGACTGTAGCAATTATTTGACACCCCTCAACAAGGTGCTTGTGACCGAATTTGGTGATATAAATCGGAATGGATGGGCTCCTACCGAAGATATATGTCCAGGATTTGTCGATTTGACCGGAAGAGTTTGCAGCCCCGAAGATTACAGCGAAACGAACACTGACTACTACATTGCCGCAAAACAGGCATATGTTTTCTTTGATTCAAACACGATAGTTTCGGGATATGGATTTGAAATAATTTATAACGGCGAGACTATTCTCTCATATCCTTTATCAGAAGAAACATACTCTTCCGGTAATGAATACCTCTGGGTTATGGATGCAGTAAGTGAAATAGGAACGATTACTCTAAAGATACTGGAGAACGGGATAGAGCACGAATCATCTTGTTTAAACGATTATGTCAGCATATTTACCTGCAACTCTTTTTCTCATGGCCCTGTGCCGACCGACTGCAATATCGAGGCGCGATATCAAGGCACTGGTGGTTCTGCAAGACCTCCAGACAAAACCTATTTCACAAATCATATCCAAACCCGTTTTATATCAGATGCGACTGCTGTGGAGGACGGATTCCGGTTGACTGCTAACGGCGCATCTTATCAGACGGATCCGTTCAACAACTACCTCGATAATATGGACCAGCATATGGAGATCGTTTCGGAAAGAGCCCCGATGACCTTAATCTTCCAATCGTTCAGGACAGAGCGCGATCAATATGATGAAACGCCATCCCGGACTGGTGACTACCTATTTATTTACAGTTGTCCGCCACAGTAGAAGATTAATCCCCCTGAACGGGTAAAACAATTCTGGCATATCTGTAAAAATTGATTAATATTGCGAAGTTTATTGATTTTTCAGGTTTAAATCAATGCGTCCGCAGATAGAGAGAATCGTTATTGATCCAAAGTTCAGTGATGCGATTCTGCCTCATAACATTGCTAAAACACTTGATATTGTTCCGGAATTAATGTCAAAAGATGAGCTTGTCGCTTTTGTGAAAGATAATCCGGGCGATGACATTTTTAAGACGGCGAAAAAGATACTGTTCTTTACTGAAAACAAGGGAAAATTCCTGAAAAAATGTCCGGGGAGCAAAGGCGTAGTGTGCTGTGATTACTACACGATAAACAGTGTGACCGGGTGTCCTTACGACTGTTCTTACTGCATCTTGCAGCATTACATTGAGAACAATCCTTTTATCACGGTGTTCCTGAATCGTGAAAAGGCGATGGATGAGATCGAAGAATTTCTGAAAAATAACAGCTGGTTGCGAGTAGGAACAGGTGAGCTTGCCGATTCTCTTGCCCTCGATCATCTTCTTGATGAAAGCGGTTTTTTTCTTAGTGAGATAGAAAAAAGGGGCCTTCAGAATAAAATTCAGTTCGAGTTCAAGACAAAAT
>JAVFAR010000186.1:0-4131 GCA_034002365.1 Trichloromonas sp. | reverse complement strand
GCCGATCGGTGCGCTGCTGGTTCGGGACGGAGCGATCATCGGGCGCGGCCACAATCTACGGGAAACGAGCAATGATCCGACCACGCACGCCGAAATGCTCGCCATCCGCCAAGGGGCGGAACATATCGGTCACTGGCGGCTGCTCGATACCACTCTCTACGTCACCCTGGAACCCTGCGTCATGTGCATGGGAGCGATCATCCTCGCGCGCATTCCCCGGCTGGTTTACGGCTGCCGCGACCCCCGGGTCGGCGCCGTCGGCTCGATCTACGATTTCTCCCGGGACGAGCGCTTCAACCACCGGGTCGAGGTCACCGAAGGCGTACTGCGGGATGAATGCAGCGCCCAGCTCAGCGGCTTTTTTCAGGCGCTGCGGACGCGAAAAAAGGCGTTGCGGTCAGCGACCGGAAAGGATGAATAAAAATCTTGGCAAGGGCCGGATAAATGAAGTAGTATGCGCCCTGCTTCGAAAATCACCTCTTGCGGAGGGGTGTCCGAGAGGTCGAAGGTGACAGACTCGAAATCTGTTGTAGCGCAAGCTACCGTGGGTTCGAATCCCACCCCCTCCGCCAGTAATGATAAAGGCCCATCCGGTTTCGGCTGGGCCTTTAATTTTTTAGTACACGCAATTTTTGAAAAAAGGTGGAAAGATTGGTGGAAAGATTTGGTTTTGCGAATGTAATTGTCTTTCCCGGCATGAAGTAGATTTGTAAAAAACAGGCGTCCCAACGAAAGCCCGAGATTCCCCTGCCGGATGGCCCTTTGAACCCAGGTGTCGGCGTCTTAACGTAAAACGCCCCGTCCGAGAAGCTCAACACATAAAGGCCAGGCACCGGACCACTCTTGAAAAGATCAGAGACGCTTGCCCGATGGGTAACTCGCTGAAAGGGGCCAAACTTCAGCGATCCGATCAGATCCTGGACAAAAGACAAGTTACTCTTTTCTCTTCCATGCTGCCCCCCTCCGTGACCATTCTCAGCTGAATTTATACCCGAAACACCTTCATCACCTCATCCCCCAAATGATTAATCACCTTCACCGCGATGCGCCCGGTTTTCGGTTTGTCAAACGGTCGTGAGGTATTGCACCACCTGGTCGGACCAGTCCTGCTCATCCTTGCCGCGCCAGACCAGTTGCGGGTCGAGGTCGCGGTTGCGCCACTCGTAAGTCACCCGCACCGGGTTCTTGTCGGCGTCGTACATCAGCGACTGATGCTCGGCCGAGGGGATGTTCTTGCGGGTGGCGTCGTCGTGGGTGAGGGTTTCGACGGCTTTCAGGGTCGGCGCTTTTGCCATGATTTTCTATCCTTCAATGTGCAATTGTGTCGTAATTGTCCAGGCCGCAGCCTGCCAGTTGGTCCTTGACGCATCAGCCATGGAGGGGTGCTTTGCCTTTGGCCCGTTTGGCCCCTTTACGGCCCCTTCCATTCTCATGGCCCGTTTGGCCCCTTTACGGCCCCTTTAAGCAACTGATAGTAGACACCCATCCCTGTCGTTCCAATCTTCTCGATGATTCCCTTTGCCACCATCTCATCAAGATCGCGGGAAGCCGACCGTTTCGATGTCGCAAACTCCGACTGGTAAATTGAGTTTGTAATCCTCTGATGTGCCTTCAAGTAAGCAATCGCCCCCATCTGCCGCTCATTCAGGTTGTACCCTGCCAGCACCTCCGGCGTCAGCCAGTCTCGCCAGAAGGTCGTGACGAATGAACCGCCACGCTGCTCGAAGGTCGGTTCGGGAAGTCCGGCCTCACTACAGAGCTCAATCATGGTCTGGGTGCCGGAACCGACCCGCTCGATGTAACGGGCCAGATAGAGGGATTCCGCCAGAAGCGGATTGTAGGGTACCGAGGGGTGATCTTCACGCAGGCTGGCGAGGGTCAGGGTGCCGGGTAGCGATCCCGGGTTCCAGATTTCCAGCCGGTCGGCGAAGAGGCGAACCTCGACGGAGGCGTTGCTGTGGTAATCCCTATGGGCAATGGCATTGACGATGGCTTCGGCGATGGCCTCAGGGGGAAGTTCGTATGTGGCGGGAGCGGTGGTGCCGGCGACACGGGTGCCGATGGTACGGTTGATTTTGGCCAGGACAAAATCACTCGCCAAGTCGGCCTGTTGAAAGAGATCGCCGCCATAGACCTGCATGGAGGCGAAGGGACGGCGGTACTCCGTGCCGTGACAGTGTACGCATTTGGTCTCGGCGGTCCGGTGAAAGCGTTGCGGATCGCTGCCGAACAGAAGCATGGCGGCGTTGGTCGGCTTGCCATCATCGAGCAGCTTGAGGTGGGTGAGCAATGCCGGGGTGCTGGTATGGGGTTTGAGGGGGAAGCCCCGCTCGCGACGGGCGGCCTCCAGGAACCATTCGACCCGCTTGCGGGAAATGTCTCTCAGGGTGGCCCGGTCGCAGGCCGATGTGTCAAAGGGAGGAACTCGCAGGGCGCCGAGCCTGTCGAGATGGTCCACCAGGCTGGCGTAAACCTCGGTGGTGAGGGCGCTGGCATCTTCGATCCGCCGACGGATCAAGTCATTGCTTGCCTTGCCGATCAGTTGCCGCATTTTGGGATGCCGCTGCTTGTCGTCTGAACCCCAGACATAGACCAGCCGGGTCTTCCCATTTGAGGATGGGCTGCTCGAAGAAGCGGTTATCCATGGGAGGGACCCTCCAGCGGGCGGATGATTCATTGCAAAATAATCACGGCTGGGACATGAGCGCTACCATACTAAAATAATCCCACCCTGACCAGCCTCAGATTCCGTTTCCTGAATAGAACTAATCTTCCGCAAGCCCGCGACGCAGCCAGCGGTCAGTACGTTTGCCAGTTTGGGCCGCCGCTGTAATCAAGCGCGGGAGTATTCGAGCAAGATCAAATCGGCGATTGAAGCGATACTGATACTCGCCGAGGTAACGGTGAGCGTATTTTTCGAAATCAAAGGCGTGATACGTTCCGGCAATGGCGGTTTTCAGATTGCCAAGGATGGTATTCACCCAGGTGAAACACTCCATGTCGGTGCTTTTACGACTTTGACCGTCCTCGGCGAGAATCAAAAAGGCTTCTTCCTGATGGTCGAGCAGGGGGATATCGTCGCCTGGAACCAGTCCCCCGCTCCCGGCGTCACCCCCATCGTCACCTACGCCACCGGCAGTCACACCAACGAGCTGGTCAGCCTCTACGCCAAAGGCGCCGCCGCCGATCTCTTTATGTCCCGGGAAGGGTCCTGGTATCCCGGCACCAACCTCCTCGACAACACCCATATTTATGAGGTGATGCACGAGTTCGCCTTTAGCTGGGAATACGCCGGCTGGCGCCCCGGCATGCCCCGCGCCCCCTTCGTCAGCCCGGTTCGCGCCGCCCGCTGAGCACCATTCGGCACCCCTTGAACGCAAAACGGCCCCCGCTTCTCCCGGAGCGGGGGCCGGACTTTTTTCGGGGGTGCGTTTGCTTCGTAGCCGTGAGCGCAGGCTTTGCCGGGACTTATGCCGGAATCCGCTTGAAGGATTTGCGCGCTTTTTTCACCCCTCGCGCAAGCTTTCCGGCTCCGGCCGAGTCCAGCCGCCGCAAACGGCGGGCGGCGCGGGCCAGGGCCTTGCGCGCCCGCTTGCGCCGGCCGTCGAGACGGCTCTCCACCTTCTCCAGCCGCGCCAGAAATTTTTTTACTTCCTTGTCGAGCAGGGCCTTTTTCTCCTCGGAAAGCCTCTCGGCCTTGCGCACGAGAAGACCGTCGGCCAGGTCACGCACCCGCAGCCGCAGCGTTTCGGCGGTCTGCCGCAGGGCCGCGCCCTTGTCCGGCGCCGCGAGCGCCCCTTCCTCTTGCGGCGCCGCGTCCACCATCCTTGCCGCCTGCTCGATGATATTCGCTATATAACGGGGATTCATCCCCGGAATCGCCGCCAGGTCTTCCGGCGCGGCCTGGGCCAATCGCGCCGGGCTGTCGAGTCCGGCCGCCGCCAGCCGTTTCGCCAGCACCGCGCCGATCCCCTTGATCCGCTGCAACTCTTTGCCCGCATCCTCACTCATATGTCACCTCCCCTGGAAAGATCGCCATGGCCACCAAAGCATGGCTAGCTTGTTAAAGACTAACTATAGCAGCGGACTTTCGCCTGGATGTTAGGATTGTGTAAGTTTTGCGTAAAAAAT
>JAVFAR010000185.1:0-4219 GCA_034002365.1 Trichloromonas sp. | reverse complement strand
TACCGCCGAAAGGAAAGAAGGCGAAATAATCCTTCTCTTCCCCGGCTCCCCGCCGGGAAAAGATAAAAGGAAAGAGGGTGAAACGGCTCCCCTCCTCTTTTTCGTCGTGCCGAGCGCGATAATCGAGTAATTGCAGGCCGCGCCAGCTCGTATCCTCGGATGAATGGGAAGTGGTCAGAAGCGGATAAAGCACCTCGGTGAAACGCTCATCCTCGCCACCGGTGGCCTTATAAACCAAAGGGCGCAAGGCGAATTCCCGCTCTACTCCCTTGTTCTCGAACTTAAGCAGCGGCCCGAGAAGATGCAGAACCCGGTAGTCGGAAGCGGGGGACGCACGGTAATCGAAGAGCGGCCACAGCGTCCGGACAGACCCCTCCTCCGCCGCCTGGACCGGGGAAGAAAATGCCGGCAACCATAGCGAACAAAAGAGCAGCAATAGCGGCGAAAGGGGCGTGAAGAAGGCGTTGCCCAAGGAATTTCCTCACAAGACAAAGACATTTTAATAAAAAGCGGGTCGATCCTAGCACGGGAGAGGATTAAACTCAACAATGCCCGCTGCGGATTCAATCTTCGCGGCAACCGCTCAGTCGGCTTTTCCCGTCTCCAGCAAGCGATCCATCGCTTCCCGCGCCGGAGCATAGTCGGGATGGAGTTCGAGCGCCTTTTCCAGCGCCTCGAAGGCGCCGCCGGTATTCCCCATCCGGCTCCGGCACATCCCGAGGAAATAGTAAAACTCGCAGCAGGGGACCTCGGTGGTGAAACGGCCTCGTTCCTCGATGATATCGAGGGTGGTGACCGCCTCTTCGAAATGCCCCTGGCCGTAAAGCTCCATCGCCGCGCCGATATGTTCATAATCGTCGATCAGCGGGGTTTCCGGCGGTTCCTGGCCTTGCAAACGCGCCACCATTTCGCTTAGGGCATCGCGGGCTTCCCCCGGGGGGAGCTTGTCGACAACCTGCCGCCAGCGGGCGACGGCCGAGGGGTAATCGCCGAAGAGATAATCGATGCGTCCCAGCACGTTTTGCGCCTGGAGATTGTCCGGCTGCGCTTTGACCACCTCCTGCAGATATCCCATGGCCTTGAGCAGATAGGCCCGGGCCTCGGCGAACTCGCTGAACATCTGGGATAGCTGAAAATATTCGATGCCCAGACGCAGGCGCAGTCCGAGATTCTCGTTATCGAGCAGAGCCAGAATCTTCATGTAGGTGATCTTGCGGCGGATATAGAAACTGTCCACCTCCTTGTGATCGAGCATGAGGATCTGGGCGCCGAGATCGGCAAGATAGTGCGGGTAGGCATCGCGCAGCAGTTCGGCATAGGGCCGGTTGCGCAGGCAGTCGGGAAACTGGCGCAGATAGTCGTAGACCCCTTCGCCGATGGCATTGGCGGAAGGCTCTCCCTCCTTGAGGGCCTCGGGATGGATCGGCAGCGGAAGCACCGGCAACGGGACAGGGGTTTGCTCAGGGCCCACCGGCACGGTCATCCCCGCTTCGGGAGCCCACAGGGTAAAATGTTCGGGATCGAGAGAAAGCTCGTTGGAATACGGTGACATGGCAAAGATCCTTGAAGTAATGGATTAAGCTTTTCTATCAGAAAAGCCGTTCGGGGAAGGTGTTGATTCCCGCGTTCATACCGACGGTTTTGTAAATTTTGATGTCGTCCCAAGGACAGGGAAGAATGCCGTCGTGAATCGCCCAGGCGCGGCCGCGTACGGTCTCTTCCATGCCCGGTTGCCGAAAGGGGGCCGAGCCGTCGAGGCGCCGGAAGAGTTCGCCGCCGGGCTGAAATTCCTGGTTGATCCAGAGCATCAGCTGCTTGCCGGTGATGTAATCGAAACCGTAACGCTCGTAGCGGATGGCGTTGCTGTAGGAGAGGGGTTCGGCGACGATGATGTCGACGCCGAGGGAGGCGACGAAGTCCTCGAACTGACGGAAGAAGCCGGAGAACATCTTGAGCCCGCGCCGTACCTGGTTAGGGGACAGCCCGGCGGCCATGGCCTTGATTTCCTCGCCGAGATTGCGGCGCAGGGTGCCGAAGCAGTTGTCCCGCCCCTGCCCGTCCCGGTCGATGTCGAAGCGCGGCGCGTCAGGGTCGTTGATCAGGCAGAAGCTCAATTCGATCTGGCGGAAAGGGGTGTCGGCCACTTCCACGAAAAAAAGACAATCCTGGTCACCGGGATCGCGCCGGACCTCGATACGCAACAGACCCATGCCGTCGGGACAGATGGTCGTGATCCGCCGCCGGCCGTCGTTCCCCGTTCCGGTTTCGTGATCGATGGCGAAACGCTCGAAGACCGCCTCGGGAACCAGGCGGCGATAAATGGTCTCTTTTACCGCCATGGGCAGGCGATTGATGTCCTTCAGGCTGAACAGGGGGAAACCGTCGGGATCGAGAAGATGACCGCCGGCGGCTTTCATCGAAAACCTCCAGCGGAAATCCCGTGCAAGGGGAAAAGTTTCCGTTCAAGCACCCGCAGATTTTTCTCCAGATATTCCTGGGCCCGGGCGAAGTCGTTGGGCTGCGCCAGGTGGGGCACGTCGCGCAAGCGGATGTCGCCGTAGCCCAGGCCGCGGATCAACGCGACAAAGTCCTCAGGCAGGTGATCGGACACTTCGGCCCCGACGATCATCGCCCAAAGCAGCGCCCAGGAGCGGGCGACGTTGAGCTTTTCGTAACCGCCGCCGCCGATGCAGACCCAGGGCAGGCCGGTGGCGAGAAACTCGCGGGCGGCGTATTCGATGGCGCCGGTGGTCATTTCCAGGCGCGTGAGGGGATCGGTGCGCAGGGTGTCGACCCCCATCTGGGTCACCAGCACATCGGGGGCGAAAGCCCGCAACATGGGGAGAACAACCCTGCGAAAGCCCTGCTCGAAAATCAGATCGTCGGAATGGGCGCGAAAGGGGAGATTCACCGAATAGCCGTACCCCTCCCCTTCTCCCAGTTCCTGAGGAAAACCGGTCTGGGGGAAAAAATTTTCGCCGGATTCATGCAGGGAGATGGTCAGAACCTGGTTGCTGGTATAAAAGGCTTCCTGCACGCCGTCGCCGTGGTGGGCGTCGATATCCACATAAGCGACCCGCAGGCCCCGGCGCGCCAGTTCCTGAATGGCAATGACCGCGTCGTTGAGGTAGCTGAAACCGGAAGCGCGGGCGGCGTGGGCATGGTGGTAGCCGCCGGCCAGGGAAAAGGCGGCCCGGCAACCCTCATCCACAACCTGGCGGGCGGCTTCGAGAGTGCCGCCGCAACCGAGCAGGGACCATTCATAAACCCCCTGGAAAACGGGATTTTCCACATCGCCCAGGCCATAGCGGAAATTCGCCCGGGGGGTGCCGGCACGGCTGAATTCCTTGAGGGTCGCCAGGTAGCCGGGAGCGTGAAAACCGGCCAGCAACTCTTCCGGCGCGAAGGGACATTCGATCTGGTGCACACCGGGCAATTCCAGCAGGCCGAGCATGCGCATCAGCTCATAGGTCAGCCGGTAGCGCGCCACCTTGAAGGGATGATCGTCGCCGAAGCTGAAATCATCGAACCGGCGCGAATAGACCAGAGCCCAAGAGTCTGAATTGGCAACTGTTTTTGACATGGGGCCTGTTTTACACCGGGCGCTTGCAAAGGTCAACCAGGGATTGCCCGGGAAACCGCGTGAATACAGGTTTTCCTTGATTCTTCCCGGGGGGCTACCTATAATATCCCGATTTTACCGGAAGATTGGAATCCATGGCGCTTTTCATCACCTTCGAAGGCGGGGAAGGCTGCGGCAAGTCGACCCAGATCGCGGCCCTGGCCGCGCGCTTGACCAACCGGGGGATACCGGTGCTGGCGACCCGCGAACCGGGCGGCTGCGCCATTGCCGACGCCATTCGCCGCATCCTCCTCGATCCGGCCAATACGGCCCTGGTTCCCCGCGCGGAGCTGCTCCTTTACGCCGCCGCCCGCGCTCAGCATGTGGACGAAATCATCCGGCCGGCCCTGAGACGGGGCACCTGGGTGCTCTGCGACCGTTTCAGCGACGCGACCACCGCCTACCAGGGCGGCGGGAGGCAACTGCCGCCGGCCACCATCGAGACCCTGAACCGGATCGCCACGGACGGGCTGCAACCCGATCTCACCCTTCTTCTCGATCTGCCGGTGGAAGAAGGGCTGCGCCGCGCCATCGGCCGCAACCATCAGGACGATACCGCCCATGAAGGGCGTTTCGAGGCGGAGACGCTGGCTTTTC
>JAVFAR010000184.1:0-4249 GCA_034002365.1 Trichloromonas sp. | reverse complement strand
GGTCGGCGCGCAGTTGCTCGGCCACGGCCGTTTCCGTAGCGAAAGCCGTCTGGTTGTAGCTGTTGAGATAGAGCTTGAGGGATTTGGATTCGATCAGATTGGGGCTGTGACAGGGGATGCGCAGTTGCAGCAGCGCCACCACCGGCTTACCCTTGGGATTGAGCCAGGAGAGTTCGTAGCCGTTCCACTGGTCCTCGCCGACAAAGGGCAGGGGCTCGCCAAGGCCCAGTTCCTGCCGCTTGAGACTGCGCGGCACCGGGCAGAGCAGGCGGTTGTCGTAGCGATCGGTATATTGGGTCGGTTGGCCCAGGGGCAGTTGATCCAGTGGCGTCATGATTTGTCCTTGTCGCGCGGCGGCCAGGGCAAGAGGTGGTGTTGGTGGTGGTGGGACGGCGATCTGAAAACGCCTTGTGTGTATAATCGAACGGTTCTTTCGTCAAGGGAATTTCCTGCGGGAACGGAGCTTTTCCCTTCCCCGATCATCACCGAAATCGCCACCTGTCGGTGATGGTCGGGGAAGGTGCCCAGGGACAGTTCCGGGGAAACCATATCCCAGGGGCACCATGCTCGGTTGACATCATCTTCCCCACGGTTATGATCTACTACCTTGTAACGTTCATAATTTCGGATAAAGCCGGGACAGCTTTATTCTGGCGTCAGCCGTTGTGAACTGCCAATTGATTTTTTTCGTACTGCTGTTGCGATGCTTTTCCCAGGTCGCCACCTCAGCCTGCATGGTCGTCATTTCGGCAATCCGGCGATTGAGGCATTGCCCTTTCAGGACGCTGAGTTCGATCTCCGCCATATTGAGCCAGCTCCCATGCTTGGGCGTGTGATGAATCTCCAGTCGTTCCGCCAAGCGCCAAGCCTCTGCGGGTTCGAAGGTGTCATAGAGGGAGGCGATGCTGTGTGTATTCAGATTATCACCGCACCTTAACGGCATCGGGATAACGTTCGTCAAGCATCTGCCTGATCTGGTGCGCCCAATCCTGCCGGGTGCGCCGCTCGGTAATTGCAACATGGCGCCTGCCCGCCAACGGCTCCACTTCCATGAAGATTTCAGCGACACCATGGCGGACGTACTCGTCATCCATCCGCTTCGGCTGTCCCGGCTTGCAGGCGATGGGCGCATGGACTTCGCCGATCAGTTGTTTGCTGGATTCGTCCATGCATACCACCGGATAATCGGGGTCATACGGCAGATGATAAACCGCCAGAACATCTTCCATCGCCGCTACGAAGGCGGCGTTCCCTTGCGGCGGGATTTTCCAGTATTCGCTGAGATGAGGTTTAAGTTCGTTTTTTTTAAAACCCGCTGCACGGTCATGTGCGAAACGGATGATGCAAATTTTAGCTCAACCGCCTTGTCGGCAAGCAGCCGGACTGTCCAGCGCTCGTATCCCTCCGGGGCTTCCGAGCAGGCCAGAGAAATCAGCCGTGCTTCAAATGCGCCGTCAAAAATAACGTCGCGTGGCGGCTTTTCCCGGGATTTGCGTTCCAGGGCGGCTTCAATGCCTTCCTCGACAAAACGTTTCTTCAGATGCTCAATGGTTCGGGATGTAACCCCCAACGCTTCCGCAACATCGGCAACAGGCCAGGCGGGACCACCTGGACCTGCATCGCAAAGCAGCAACGCACGGGCATGGATGAACTTTTTGGCTCCGGTTTTCCCATTGCGTGTTAATGCTTCAAGTTGGGTACGTTCCGGTTCTGTCAGCGTAACTCGATATCTTGGGACCATGGCAACCTCCTTGGATTGCCATGATTATACAGCAGGTTGATTTATTGCGAATATTTAAATGTTACATGATACTACGCATGGCGCGGATTTTCATATTCGCATATAGCGACAGCCCTTTCTCACCAGGTTCCCACGCCGGCAATCGCCGTCGGCAGGCCGTCGTTGCCGATCATGATGATCGTGCATAGGTCACCCTTCCGGTGAAGTGGTGTGAAGACAGCAGGTTAGAAATCTTAAAGAGGTTGAAAAATGTTCCGACTTTTCCCGAGGGTTTGTTTGATGCGGTTTAACGGTCGCGCTCTCCTGACGATCATCTCTCCATCCCTCCTTTTGGGCCTTTTGCTCGGCTGCGATCAAGATTCCCGCCGGAATGGAGCTCAACTCCCTCCCCCGCCGGCCACTGCCACGCCCGCCGACTCAGCCGATCTTGAGCTTTTCAGAGAGGGGGCGGTTCTGTTTTCCGATCTTTGCACCTCCTGCCATGGATCGGCAGGAAACGGTCGCGGAAGCCGAAGGGGCCCATCGCTCCAGCGTTCGGAATTGACCTATGGCAATTCCCGGGAAGAGATCATCGAGAGTATCAGTAAGGGTCGACCTGGCGGCATGCCCTCTTACGGGCATGTGTTTGACGATCGACAGCTTGAGGCCTTGAGCCGATATATCATCAGTTTGAAACCGTGAAAAAGGTGGAGGAACGATCATCGTCCATGGGCATCTCCTTTCGGTTTTGTCGGTTGCCAATCGTATTTTCTTCGCGATAACGTAACGCGTATTCCCTTTTTTCGACGGCCGGCAGGGCGCTTCTTTCGCCCGCAAAGGCTACAGCCCCGATAATCCCCGTCGTTATCCGGCAATTTCTTCCCAACTCCGTTCTTGTCATCCCTTCCCCCCTCATGTAAAATCCCGGCTTTCATCATGTTTGCGCAAGGATATCGAGCAATGAACGAACCAATATCCGTGGCCGGTCGGCCGGAGCTGGAAGCCTTTATCCGTGAGCGGATCGCCGCGAATGGGGGGATACCCTTCGCCGAATTCATGGGCCACTGTCTGTATCATCCCGACTACGGTTATTACATGGCTCCCCGTGACCGCATCGGCAAGGGGGGGGATTTTTTCACTTCAACCAGTGTCCATTCCGCCTTCGGCCGGCTGATCTGCCGGCAGCTGGAAGAGATGTGGCGGCTGCTCGGCAAAGGCCCCTTCACCATCGCCGAACAGGGGGCGGGGGAGGGGCATCTGTGCCTCGACATTCTCGACGCGGCAGCCATTGAGCATCCGGAATTCTATCAGGCTCTCCGGTACGCCCTGGTGGAGATCAGCCCCGATCATCAGCAGCGGCAGAAGGCCCTGCTCGCCAGGCACGAGGCGCGTCTGCGCTGGTGCGCGCTGGACGAGCTGGCGGGGATGGAAGGCTGCTTTCTCACCAACGAGCTGGTCGACGCCTTCCCCGTGCATCTGCTGGAGCAGCGGGACGGCCGTCTGCAAGAGATCTACGTCATCGACCGGGACGGCGCGTTTGTCGAGGAGTTGCGCGCCCCGTCCACGCCCGAAATCGAGGCGCATCTTGCCGGGCTGGGGGTGAGCCTGATCGAGGGGCAGCGCACCGAAGTCAATCTCGAGGCGCCGCGCTGGATGGCCCGGGTCGGCGCCGTCCTCAAGCGCGGCTTCGTCATCACCATCGATTACGGCTATCCGGCGCCGGACCGCTACGCCCCCTGGCGCCAGGGCGGCACCCTGATGTGCTACCATCGTCACACCTCCAACGAAAATCCCTACCAGGGAGTCGGCAACCAGGACATCACCGCCCATATCGATTTCACCACCCTGGAGCGGGTGGGGAACGGGCAGGGGCTGACGCCGCTCTTTTTTGGCGAGCAGTGCCGTTTTCTCATCGGTCTCGGCTTCGTCGACGTGCTGGTCGAGATGGAGGGGCGCGCCGCCGATGAAAAAGAGGCGCGGGTTCTGCGCCTGACCCTGAAGAATCTCATCATGCCCGACGGCGGCATGGGCGATACCTTCAAGGTGCTGGTGCAGGGCAAGGGGGTCGGCGCGCCGAAGCTGCTCTGCGCGCGGAGTCTGGCGGAGGTGCCGCTACCGCCGATGTTCTAGGAGTCCCGCGCAACAATTCATTCTTTCGTCGTAAACCCCTCTAAGTCTCCCCTTGTCAGGGGAGACTTGAAGGCCTCCCCCCTGACAAGGGGGGATTGAGGGGGGTTGCTTGCAAGCGCCCCGTCAGGGGATTTTTTCAGTGATTTAAGACCAGAGGAGAATTTCGATGAAACAGAAAGTGCAAGAGGCTTTGAACCTGGTACGTCCCGCCCTGCAGGCCGACGGCGGCGATGTGGAACTGATCGACGTGACCGAGGACGGCATCGTCAAGGTTGATGCACTCGCGAAAAAAGCTCACGCGGCATGAGGCATGAGCCAACCGATTCGGTTGTTGTCGGGCCGAAAGGCCTCGGCAAGATGTCGTAGATATCCCCGCAGTGGTCTTAATGGCACTTTTAA
>JAVFAR010000183.1:0-4252 GCA_034002365.1 Trichloromonas sp. | reverse complement strand
GGCGGGGATTGAAGCTCCAGGGGTCGAGATCCTCCCGGTAGCGCCCGTCTTCCAGTTCCACCAGCTTCACCTCGACCCGGGCATTCCAGACGGCTTCCGGATCGTCGTCGAGCAGGCCGGCGACGGCAAGCACCTGGCGGTAGGTGATGAGGCGGGCGTCCCGCTCCTTGATCGTGCGCAACCCCATGGCCGCCGCCGAAACCAGCAGCGAACAGACGAAACAGACGAGAAAGGCGACCAGCAGGGTGCGGCCGGCGGAATCATTGGCCATGACGGGACTTCCTTTGCCGGGTGTGGGCGAGCAGCACAAAACGGTCGATCACCGGTGCGAAGACGTTGCCGAAGAGGATGGCGAGCATCGTCCCTTCGGCGAAGAGGGGATTGAAGGCCCGCACCAGAATGATCATGGCGCCGATGAGCAGGCCGTACCACCATTGGCCGGCGCGGGTGAGAGCCGAGGAGACCGGGTCGGTGGCCATGAAGACCAGGCCGAAGGCGAGGCTGCCGAGGACCAGATGCCAGTGGAACGGGAGGCCGAGCATGGGGTTTCCGTCCCCCCCGAGAAGCGTCAGCAGGCTCGCCAGGGCGAAGGCGCCGAGCAGTCCGGCGAGCATGATCCGCCAACTCGCCACGCCCGCGGCGAGCAGGATCGCCGCGCCGAGCAGACAGGCCGCCGTCGAGGTTTCCCCGGGGGCGCCGGGGATCGCGCCCCAGAAGGCCTGACTCCAGGTCACGACGGCGCCGAGCTCCGGCAAGCCGCCGGCGGCGGCCAGGGCCAGGGGGGTGGCGCCGGTCACGCCGTCGATGGGGATATAGGCGCTGTCGGCGGCGAATCCGGCGGGATAGGCGAAGAAGAGAAAAGCGTAGGCGGCCAGGGCCGGATTGATGAAGTTGCGCCCGGTGCCGCCGAAGACCTCCTTGCCCAGCACCGTGCCGAAGGAGACGCCGAGGATGATCTGCCACCAGGGGAGCGCCGGCGGCAGGATCAGCGCCAAAAGCGTCACGCTCACCAGCCAGGCGGCATTCAGCGCCTGGCGCCGGGCCCGGGAAAAGAGAGCCTCCCAGAAGAGGGCGGTGAGGGCGCAGAGAAGCAGGGTCGGCAGCAGATAAAGGGCGCCGAGGAGCAGGTTGGCCGCCAGGGAGGCCGGATCGTGGGCGATGCCGAGTCCCTGGAAGACAGCTTCGCGCCAGTCGAAAAGGGCCTCGATCTCCCCGGTCGCCATGGCCAGATGCATCTGGCGGCCGAGGTTCCACAGGGCCGTAACGAAGCAGGGGGTCAGGGCCAGCAGCGCCCAACTCATGATCCGGTTCAGATTGGCGCGGTCCCGGACCAGCGGGGCGTCGGTGGCTGCCGTCTCCTCATCCCGGCCGAGCAGGATGCGCAGAGCCGAGGTCGTCTCTTTCGGGTCGTTGGTCTTCATCCTTCTTTCTCAATCTCGTCCAGGACGGCGCGCAGCATGGGGCCGAAATCATTCTTGCCCGGGCAGACGAAGGAGCAGAGGGCCAGATCCTCCTCCTCCAGTTCCAGGCAGCCCAGCGCCCGCGCCTCCTCGGCGTCGCCGCAGGCTAAGGCGCGGAGCAGGTAGGGAATCATCAGGTCGAAGGGCATGACCCGCTCATAGCGGCCATTGGGGAAGATGGCCTGGGCCGTGCCCTGATGCTGGCCGTCGAAGCTGTAGGCCTTTCCCCGGGGGAGCCAGGCCCGCAGCGGATTGAGCAGGGAGAGGCGCGGCCGGGAGCCGCCGGTGCGGGGCAGGGCGCAGACTTGCAGATGGAAACGGCCGAGGAAGGCGAGCGGGCCTTCCGCCGCGCGGCCGTGCAGCACCGAACCGGCGATGACGCGCTGATCGGCGGCGACATTTTCGTCCTGGAGAAGGTCGGCGCAGGCGGCCCCCAGGCGGGTTCGGACCAGGCGCGGCCTGGACATTCCCGGGCCGGTCAGGGCGATCACGCGGGTGGGGTCGAGGCTGCCGCTGGTGAAGAGTTTACCGACGGCCAGGACGTCCTGATAGCCCAGATGCCAGACCTCCCGGCCGGGGGTGATGGGAACCAGCCGGTGGATGTGGGTTCCCGGAAGTCCGGCCGGATGGGGGCCGCTGAACTGAACCCGTTCGATGCCGCGCGGCACGACCGGTTCCGGTCCCGGCCCGAGGCAGAGGTAGAGGGGGCCGTCGGTCAGGTGGAGCAAGACCCGCAGGCCGTTGCGGAAATCGTCCTGGCGTTCGGCGATGATCGGGCGGGGATCGGCGGCCAACGGTTGGGTGTCGATGGCGGTAACGAAGAGGGCGTCGGGCACCCGGTCGGGCAGGGGCGCCTTGCCGAAGGGGCGTACTCGCAGGGCGGTCCAGAGTCCCGAGGAGAGCAGGTTGTCGATGACCTGCGCGCGGCCGAGGCGGTCGAGTTCCTCCTCGGGAAAGGATGCGAAGCGTTCCTCGTCCTGGCCGTCCAGTTCGATCTCCACCGCCAGCAGCACGCGCTTGCCGCCGCGATGAACGGCCGTCACCCGCCCGGCGCCCGGCGCGGTGTAGCGGATGCGCTCGTCGCGGCGGTCGCAAAAGAGGGGCTGGCCGAGGCGTACCCGATCCCCCTCGGCGACGGCCATGGAGGGGCGCAGCCCCGGGTAGTCGGGGCCGAGCAGGGCGACGCGGCGGATCGCCGGGCCGTCGGCGATGCGTTGTTCCGGAGCGCCGCTCAGGGGGAGGTCGAACCCTTGTTTCAGGCGGATATGTTTCACGGGTTTTGTCCCTTGTCGTTCACAGGTCGAGCAGGCCGAGGGCGCCGCGCATCAGCTTCTGTTTTTCCTTCATCTCTCGCCCCAGGAGGCTGATGAAAATTTCCCGGGCTTCGGCGGAAGGGGACTGCTCGATCATCTCCTGGCAGAAAACCAGCAGCTTTTCATCCAGGCGGAAGGCGAGATCGAAGGCTTCATCGAAATTTTTCGGGGGTTGCAGGCGGGCTTTGTCGAGGGGAGCCAGAATGTCCTGGTCGTGACTGTACTTGAACCAGCCGTTCAGCACCCGGGGGGGGAGGTCGCCGATCGCGCCGCGCAGGTTGTCGGCCTGTTTCGCCTCGTGGCGGCGCAGATAATCGAGGAGCATGACGACGCGCCCTTCGGTCTGTGCCGGCAACTCGGCATAGAGTTGCTCCGCGAGTCGGTGAAAACGTTCCACATGCAGCAGCGCATCGCGGGTCTGTTCAAAGCGCATGTCAACTCCCGCCGTTCATGTTGTATCCCATTGAAGGTCGAAAATCGCTCTCATTATACCGGGCTGTCGAGACTTGTCCACCCTGTCGGCCCAATAAGTACCTGTTCGTTCCGTCCCGGGAGTGACGGCGGCCGGATGCAGGCGCGGGCGGCGATCATCGGCAAGGGACGGCGGTCCGGCGGGGGTGTCCAGCAGTTCGATCAGGTCCGCCACGGCGGCGCTCAGCCCGGCCAGGTCAAGGCCCAGGGCCGCGGGGAGAAAGGGGCGCAGGAGTTCTTTGCCGCGGGCCAGGAGGATGCGGGCGCCCCGATGATTGCCCCGCTGCCAGTGCAGCAGGCCGATGCCGATCTGCAATATTCCCTGATAGACGGCGCGGATCGGGCCGGGTTCGTCCTGCCAGAGGACTTCCAGGGTTTCGTGGCAGAGAAAGTAGGTGCCTTCGTTGAACTGGCGAACCGCCGCCAGCAGCGTGGGCGAAGGGGAGGAGGGCGGAGTGGCGGTCATGATCTTGTTCCTTGGGGCGCGCCGGCGGCACGGTATGTACCCGGAAAGCATAACGGATTTGCGAACGGCTTTCATCCCCCTGGAGAGATTTTCCGGCCAGGGACGGCAGAAGGGAGAGAAAATGAACGATTCTTGCATACAGGTCTTGAAAGCCGGTTTTTTTCAGGAAACGTCAAAAGGATGACAGGGTTACTTTCATGCTCCTCCGCGGATTAATCCTATTGCTGCTGGTGTTTGTCGCGCCGGATTTCGCCGAAGCCGCCCGCACGGTTCGCGTCGGGATCTTCGACAACCTGCCGATGGCGGCCTGGGATCGCGAGTCCCGGCAGGCCCGGGGGATTTTCCCCGAGCTCTTGGAGGAGATCGCCCAGCGCGAGGGTTGGCTCCTGGAGTATCGGCCCGGAACCTTTTCCGACTGCTTCGCCTGGCTTGGGGAGGGGACGGTCGATCTGGTCACCGGCATCGGCTACAGCGAGGAGCGCGACTGGCTTTACGATTTTTCCCGGGAATCGGTCCTTTCCAACTGGGGGCAGCTGCTGGCC
>JAVFAR010000182.1:0-4279 GCA_034002365.1 Trichloromonas sp. | reverse complement strand
ATGGTCGAATGCCTTACGTCCGAGCTCGAGAAACTTCGGGATGAACGCAGAACCTTGCAGTTGGCCCTGGAGCAGGAAGAGCAGAACATTCAACGCTCCGAAGGTCATCTGCCGGCGATCAAGACCCAGAAGGAGTATGTAGCGGTCCTCAAGGAAATCGACACCGCTAAAAAGCTTAACAAGGATATTCAGGATCGCATTCAGGCCAAGGATGGCGAGATCGCCGCCGTTACCCGCGACCGCGAAGAGAAGGAGCAGGAACTGGCCGACCTGACGGCCAAGGTTTCCGACCGCCTTGAAGAAATCGCCCGGCAACTCGCCGAATGCGAATCTCAGGTCGGCACCCAGGTGCAGGATCGGGACAGCCTCTTTGATCAACTCCCGCTCACTTTGCGCAAACGCTACCAGCTCCTTTTTGAACGGCGCGGCGGACTGGCCGTGGTCGAGGCGCGCAACGGCACGTGTTCGGGCTGCAACATGCATCTGCCGCCACAACTCTTCAACACCCTCTTCACCGTGAAGGAAATCCAGAGCTGCCCCCACTGCAACCGGCTCCTCTACGTGACGGAGCCGGCTTAACAGCCGCTCTTCAAAATTGTACTGACGAGAAAACAAAGATGGCCGGAGAGGGCCAGAGGATCGCCGCCCGCCCAGCCTTTGGCTGCGGCGGGGGGAGGAAAGTCCGGGCTCCGCAGGGCGGGATGGTCCCTAACGGGGACCGGGGGCGACCCCAGGGATAGTGCCACAGAGAGCAGACCGCCCGTCGCGGCCTTAGACCGTGACGGGTAAGGGTGAAAGGGTGAGGTAAGAGCTCACCAGGTCCGTCGGTGACGGCGGATGCTAGGTAAACCCCATCCGGAGCAAGGCCTAATAGGGGAGCGCTTGAGGACGGCCCGTCCGAAGCTCCCGGGTTGGCTGCTTGAGGGCGTCGGCAACGGCGCTCCTAGAGGAATGATCGTCGCCCCGCCCAGGGTAACCGGGGCGGGGAACAGAACCCGGCTTACGGGCCTCTCCGGCCATCTTTTGTTTGACTTCGGCGGCATATCCCCAGGGATGTGCCGCCGGTTTTCGTCGAAGTCCCCGGCGAGATCTCTCTTTCCCGAAAGTCAACCCATGACCGACCACAGCCTCTGGCAAGACAGCCTGAGCCGCATCCGCCGTGAATTTACCGCCCTGCCCGGTTCCGAGCGGGAGTGGATAGAGCGCAACCTGCAAAACATTCAGATTCGGCAAGTGCAGCTTCATGCTTTTTTCCAAAGAGCGGACGGTTCCCGGCACTGCGCCGCCTGCGGCGGGGCCTGTTGTGCCAAGGGGCGCAACCACCTGACCCTGGTCAACCTCCTCGGTTATCTGGCGGCGAACGAGGCCCCCCCGCTGCCGGATTTTACCGCCACCTGCCCCTTTCTCGCCCCGAGCGGCTGCCGTCTCGATGTGCCCCGCCGCCCCTTCAACTGCATCACCTTCAACTGCGAAGTGGTGGAAAATGCCTTGGATGAGCCCGACCGCGCCGACTTTTACCGGCTGGAAGCGCAACTGCGAAAAGACTACGAGGCCTTCGACCGGCGCTACGCGGGCTCAAGCCTGCGCGGCCTGCTGATCCGCGCGGAACGTCTTGGCGATCGTCCTTTTCTTGCGCGGCTGTAGCCGGCCTGTGCTACAATGAAACGTGTTTTGCCCGATTCAACCATGCAATTTCAAGGAGATGGCTCCCATGGACTTGAGCTTCACCCGGACCAATAACGAAATCGATCAAATGATCGACAACCTCATGAACAAGGTCGGCGTTCACCATCCGGAAATGATCCGGGAAATGATCGTCAGCGCCCTCAAGGCCGGAGAGGAAACCGATTACCTGGCCGACCTCAAACTGATGCGCACCACCATGAAGGAAATGCGTTACACCAACAAGATCTTCGGCCCCTACCGGGACCGCAAGAAGGTCACCATCTTCGGCTCGGCCCGCACCGAGCCGAGCGAGCCGATCTACCAGAAGTGCGTGACCTTCGCCCGCATGCTCGCGGAACGGGGCTACATGGTCATCACCGGCGGCGGCGGCGGCATCATGCAGGCCGGAAACGAAGGGGCCGGGGCGGAGAACTCCTTTGCCGTCAACATCCGGTTGCCCTTCGAGCAGGAAACCAACCCGGTCATGGCCAACGCCAAGAACGTGGTCACCTACAAATACTTTTTCAACCGCAAGGTCGCCTTTCTTAAAGAGGCCGACGCCGTCGCCCTCTTCCCCGGCGGCTTCGGCACCCTCGACGAAGCGATGGAAACCCTGACCCTGATGCAGACCGGCAAGAACCCGCCGGTGTCCCTGGTCCTCATCGACGACGACAAGGGGGATTACTGGGAAAACCTCTTCGACTTCATGAAAAAGACCATGCTCAAGAAGGGCCTGATTTCCGGGGAGGACTTCAGCCTTTTTTCCATCACCCGCGATCCGGCCGAAGCGGTCCGGCACATCGACGATTTCTACCGGGTCTATCATTCCAGCCGCTTTGTTCGCGACCTGCTCATCATCCGCCTCAACCATCCCCTGTCCCATGATCAGGTCGCGACCCTGGAGAGCGAATTCAACGAAATCCTCAAGCCGGGCACCAGCCTGCGCATGTGCGGTCCCCTCCCGGAAGAGATCGATCAGCCCAACCTGCTTGGCCTTCCCCGCCTGGCCATGCACTTCAACCACCGCAGTTACGGCTTGCTCAAGGCCTTTATCCGGCGCATCAATACCTTTATCTGAGGATTCGGCAAGGATTGACGCCCGGCCGGCGGACGCTGGATTGGAATAAAGACCGACCCCCTTCATGCCGACATGACCCGGGAAAAGGCCGCCACGCCGGCAAAGGAAACTGAACAAGGAGCTTGTCATGCGCGGATTATTACTGCTGGGTCTTCTCTGCCTGGGACCGATGTTTGCCGGTTGCAGCCATCATGTCTTGTCCAGCGAAGCGCTGGAGTCGGTCGATCCCTTGCTCGATTATGCCCGGGTCAAGACCGACCCCACCGCCTACCGGGGAAAAACCATGCTGCTCGGGGGCCTCTTGGTGGAAACCCGGGTGTTGCGGGAAGGGACCGAACTGGAAGTCCTCCTTTTCCGTCTCGACCGCTGGGGACGCCCCCTCGAAATGGATGAACAGGGAGGGCGGTTCATCGCCCGCACCAGCAGCTTTCTCGACCCGGAAATCTTCAAGGGCGGTTTGCATGTGACCTTGACCGGAACCCTGGAAGGGGAAGAAGTCCGTCCCCTGAAGGAAATCGACTACCGCTATCCGGTCTTCACCATCGGTGAAATCTATCTCTGGCGCGCGCCGCAAGCCTACGCCTATCCAACCTACTATTCCCCGGCCTACCCCTGGGGCGGCCCCTATTACGACCCCTTCTGGCGTCCCTACGACCCTTTCTGGCCCTCCTACAACCCCTACTGGATCCACCGCCCCGCCTGGCGCTATCGCTAGCCGCTGCGGAGTCGATCCGATCCTTAAAAAAAGAACGCCCCTCCAGGCTTGATGACCTGGAGGGGCGTTCCCGTTTCAGCGATCGGGGCTATCGATGATTCAGGGATTGGACAGGGACAGAGCGTGCGGATCTCCGTGGCATTCGGTGCAGCCCTGGAAGCCCTTCAGCAATTCCGGGTTGTGCGGTCCGTTTTCGTGGCACTGCTGACAGGTCGGGATGCTTCTATGTTCTTGCGCATGGCAGAAGACACAGGTCAACTCGCCGTGAGCCTTTCCGCTGGCGGCCATCAGTTTGGCCGGTTCGCCGTGACAGCCCGCGCACAGGGTATTGGGCACCTGATCATTGTAAGCGATGGCCAGCGGCTTGTGCGGTTCGTGGCAGGTCACGCAACCGGCGTTGTCCTGATAGGGGGTATGGGGTTCCGGGTGACAGGCATTGCAGCCGGGTTTGTAGCCGTGCTGCTGGGAATGACAGTCGTTGCAGGTCATTTCCCCATGGCCGCTGGGATGGGCCTCCATCAGCCCCGCCACCGGGGCATGGCAACGGGCGCATTCCGCCGCCAGCTTGTCGCCGGCGACCAGGCTGGCGATGGGAGCGTGCGCCTGCTGGTGGCAGGAGAGGCACTCGGGGTAGGCGTCGTCATGCACCCCGGCGTGACAATCGTTACAGGCCGGAACCCGGTCCTCCCAGGCCACGCCCGGGGTGAAGGTATGGAACTTGTGATGACATTCCCGGCATTCGAGCTGATGCAGCCCCCCTTTGTCGCGAATCGTCTTGAAGATTTCCACATGACACTTACCGCATTCGGCGGTGTTCATCT
>JAVFAR010000181.1:0-4322 GCA_034002365.1 Trichloromonas sp. | reverse complement strand
CGACGCTCTTCCGATCTTGCGACATTACCCGTTCCATTCCACCTCCAGAAAGTGAAGGGGTGACCAGGCAAATTCTTTTTTTTTGAGGATGCGGTATCATTTAAATGTCTCTTCCCTTTAACAAAATCCCTCTTTCGATGGATCCCATACCGCTGATTTAATTTTCATTAAGATTTTGTTGGTCTTGTCTTATTTCTCTCACTATGCTTTCAATAATCCAGCCGTACGGATTAAATTCGCACTGATGCCAGTTCAGGTCCTGATCCCAGTATCCCTGGTACTGTGATTTATTGTATTTATCATAACCCCATGCATAGCTCATTTCTAGCAATAATGGTTTCTTTTCATTTGAAATTACAAAATCAAAAGCCACACAATTTATTTTCAGTTTGTTGCATATTTCAAATGCCGTTCTGATTAATTCAAGGGGTATCTCCTCGGGAGCATTAAGGAAAAGTGAACTTCCCGATGCCCTGAAATCATTTTCCCTTACCAGCCTTTTGAATGCCCATAGTTTTTTCTCTACTACTTTTACCCTGATGTCAAAAGAACAGTCTTCGACAAAATCCTGAAAGTAAACGTAACCTTTTTCATTTCCCATGGTTCTCTCAAAATCCGTTTTAATAAAAAACCTTCCGACACCCTCAAATAGGTCCCGCAAATCTGACCTGCCTTCTTTAAATCGCCTCCATCTTTCTTTGATACCACCAATAGGTTCGTACAATCTGAAACCAGATGAGAAAGCTTTGTTTATTGTATTTATTGCCTGTCTTTTTGACTTTATTAATCGGACATTTGAAGAACCAGCACCTCTTCTCAGTTTGAATACTTTAGGATATGTAGTTGATTGTGCCCATCTTGCAGCCTCTTCACCCGAGAAGAATACGTAAGAAGGTACCAAAGGAGCATTTATGGATTCCAGGAGGTATTTCTGCCCGACTTTATCGTCAAAATGCCAGCCCGTATTAAAGTCAGGAAAAGTCTTCTTTCCTGATACCTGAACTGCATAGAGCAGCTGCTTGGCGAAAAGTATATCTTTTGGATTCTTATGATGAAAATGCCACAATAATGCATCACACTCTTCGAGTTGCTTAATTATATCCGAACTGTAGCAGTCGACTATTTTAAATGGAATCATTCTGCTTTTGCAATATTCTATCCAATTTTCGCAGAAAATATCTTTGGTCAGATGAATAGCGATTAACATAAGTTTTATGTATAAAATGAAAAAGAATCAGAGAGGAGCACGCTTAATTTGAGGCATGAATAAACAACTAATTACTCCGATTTATCATGCCTCATCCTCCCGGAGCAGATTATTCTGCAGTAGGCTCATTAAGACATCCCTGTGGGCTTCACATCTGATCAGGTTAAGATACAGCAGTTTCTTTCTTCTGCTGAGTAATGAGGGGATAAAATTACGATTGCGCAAATAATGCAGGATATTCATCGAATGAGGTTCCAGGTATGAAGAATATAGGTTTCTTACATTTTTGCAGTAATTATTAAATTGGCTTGTAAGCAGAGAATCATCCATTATTATTGAGTTCAGTTTATTAATATCTTTATTGAAAAGATTTTTTTCAGCATCTGTCAAAAACTCAATTCCAGGTTTTTCACCGCACTGATTATAAGGTATAATCTCAAACTCAGTTTCCTTCCTTAATCTTAATAGTACTGCAAGCCCGTAGTTCCATTTACTTTTAACCCTTCCTGGCCTATCGAATATAAAGTTCCCAAGACTATAAAATATTGGAATGCCATTATAAACCTCATATCCGCTATAACAGTGAGTATGATGCCCTATTACAGCGCTTGCTCCTGCTTCTGCAAAAAAACGAAAGAGTTGCTTTATTCTCGGACTTGGAAGATTGTAGTTTTCATGCCCCCCATGCACAACAACTATAACGTGATCAGCATTTTTTTTTGCCGACAATATGCTTCGGTAGTTTTCCACAGGATTCAATGGATTGGCACCCGGATAATTGCCACAGGTTGTCGAAAATTCATTATCGGCTATATTGATAACACATAGCTTTGCTCCATTTATTTCAGTACAAAATGGTACGGACGCTTCATCATAGTTCATTCCGACACCCACGTAAGATAATGAATAACTGTTAAGCAAATTCATGGATTTCTCCAGACCTTCCACACCATAATCCATAATATGGTTATTGGCAAGTGTGATTAATTGAAATCCTGCAAATTTCAGTGCTCTGACAGTTTTGGGTGAGCTTTTTTTCGATGGACCAGTTTTTTGAATAGGAGTTCCGTTTTCAATAAGCGGTGATTCAAGATTTGTAAGGGACAGATCCGATTCCTTAATAGTTGTAACTAGATCACCAAAGATGTTATCATATCTTTCTTCATTGAGCAAATTTTCGATACGACCACCTGCATGGAAATCACCTGTTATGAAAACATTTATCATAATTTCAATTCTTTTAGGTCTCTGCTATCATATCCCCAATCTCCACTGAAGTCATAAATTTTATATCTGGCCATCGTCTCAGAATATTATGGAACAACGCATCCAGCAATTTAATATTCCTGTCTCTATTTGTGGGATCAATAAAACCTATGAAATTGACTCTGTGAGATTGTATTACAGCTGGTTTGTGCATCATAAAAGATAAAGAGATCTCTTTGAGACACGAATTCAACCAGTCTTTGGTTGAAAACGAGGGTTCGAAAAGGCAATTTCTTCTTAAATAGATCTGGTTCAGGTTATTTCTTTTGCCAGGATATAATCTTTCGACTTTGTATTGATCTGGGTGTTGTTCTATGCGATAACCTTTATTTTGAAAATACAATACCCCTCTTTCTGCTAAAACCGTATCCAGATCATGATGCCAGGTATACTTGGGTGCAATAAATGATTTCGATTTATAACCGAAGACTTGCTCGAACAAATCCAATCCATGTTTTATGATCTGTTTATGCGATTCTATATCTGCAGGATTATCGCAACCAAATGCTTCTAAATAACTTTTTCTTTTTTCGGAAGAAATCGTTGTACTAATGCCAAATAAACCGTGATCAAAGGCCAGTCGGGTTTCCTTGAGATTCTTTCTTAGTCCTTCCATCCATCTGGCCACATTTAAATGCTCTCGTCCATGGAATTGCGGAAAGAATAACTTCTGCCTGATGCCTTCCTCCCAAAGTTCATATGAAGAATGGTGCTTTGGATATTTTTTCAGCGTCTCGGTGAAAATCTCAAAATGGTATTCTCGGAAATCAGAATTCCTTATTCTTTCAAAATCAGGATTTGCCAGCAGACAGTTTGCAGTAATTACCGGTGGATTTCCATCTGAGTCTTTAAACTTATTTAAGACTTCAAAAAGGGTTGTCAGATCATCTTCACTGGCTAAGGAATCAAACCTGTTATATGCGCATTCCTCTACTCTTACACCTGCTTTCAACATTTTTTCATACGTCTCTTTGGATGGCATTCTAATGCTGCCCCAATCATCACTTTCAATTATAACTATCTTGCGCTTTGTACGCCAGCCTGGGATCTGTTTAATTCCTGATGAAATAACTTTTAAATATTTATTGTTTATAACCAAGTTTATTATTATTGAATTTCACTATTTGCGAAACATTAAAATAAAAACTGTCCTTTGTATATGATTTTAACTTTCATTCTGGCATTATGTGCGTCTTTAATATTAAAACAGCATTGTTTTTATTCCCTCAATTAAAGGAACAGTTTCCCTGAAAAACGTTGCAACAACAGGATTACCAATGAAAGTCATTAGGCCCAAACGATCGAAGGATATTCTGATTGCAACCATGCAGAACAATAATATCAGTGGCGTGGACATAAATTCAAGAAAAGTACGACCTTTAATTTTGGGGAATGATGATAAAAAGAAAATCAAGAAGGCAAATACATAAATGTCTACCACATAGAGGAATCTGTCACCGGAAGGAATATAGCTAAAGATATTTGTAAATCCGTACAATAACAATGAATAACAGAAAAGAGTTTTCAGATCGGGTCTTTCATTAAGGATCTTTCTGGCAAAAAAGAAAATATAAATAAATACCGCATAACTGACATACGTAAGACCTCTGATGGCAAAAGGCCCGTACCAGTTGGCTTCCTGGATCTGCATATTAATTGATTCGGCATATTCGGGTCGTGTATATGAGGTGATCCTGTGGTGAAAAATGTCGGGCAGAAATAAGAGGGCCGACTGAACCTGAAGCAAATCAATTTCCTTAATAAATGCTGTCAGAATCAGAAAACCCATAAAGATATTAATCCTGTTTTTCAAAAGCATGAATATACCCAATATACCAAGAGGAAATAA
>JAVFAR010000180.1:0-4337 GCA_034002365.1 Trichloromonas sp. | reverse complement strand
CCCCCATGACAAGGTGGCCGATCAGCTTGCCCTCGTCGCTGTAATCGAAGGAGCGCTCGTAGCGCAGCTCGTCGACCTTGCCGATGTCGTGGAGCAGGGCGCCGGCGATGAGCAGGTCGCGGTCGATAGCGGGATAACGGCGGCTGACGTCGCAAGCCAGGGCCGCCACCGCCAGGGAATGTTCGAGCAGGCCGCCGAGGTAGACATGATGCATCGCCTTGGCCGCCGGCGCCGCCGTGTACCCGGCCATGAATTCGCCGTCGGCAAGAAAGGCTTCCATCAGTGCCCTGAGATGGGGATTGTTCAGGGCGGCGACCCGCTCGGCCAGCTCGGCGCGCATTTCCGCGACCGGCCGCTCGGAAACGGGGAGGAAGTCGGCGAGATCGACCTCGGCCTCGGGGACCGGCGTCAGCTCCTGGATGACCAGCTGCATCTTGCCGAGATAGACGCTGGCCTTGGCCTTGATGGCGATGAAATCGTTCTTCTCGAAGGTGACGGCGAGCTCGTCGACCCGGTCCCAGACCCGTCCCTCGACCTCGCCGCTGCGGTCGGCCAGACGCAGGGTCATGTAGGGCTTGCCGTTCTTGGCCATGGCCAGGGTCTTGTCGCCGACCAGAAAAACCCCGTCGACCCAATCCCGCTCCTTGATCTGCGTGACAAAAATATTCTTCAAAGACGGCTCCCGTTCACTGTGGTGAGAATGTTTTCCGCGGCCCGCAAACCGTCGAAGGCCGCGCTCATGATGCCGCCGGCATAACCGGCCCCCTCCCCCGCCGGATAGAGCCCGGGATGGGACAGGGATTGCCCCGCCTCGTCGCGAAGAATACGCAAAGGGGCGGAGGTGCGGCTTTCCACCCCGATCAATGTCGCCTCGGCGCTGACGAAACCGCGCATCTTGCGGTCGAAATGGGGCAGGGCCCGGCGCAGGCCGAGGGTGACGAACTCCGGCAGCACCTCGGCCAGCGCCGCTTCCCGCACCGGCGGCCGGCAGCTGGAACGGACCGGGCCGCGCGCGCGGCCGAGAAAGGCCATGAGATTCTGCGCCGGCGCCCGGTAATCGCCGCCCCCGGCGGCGAAGGCCGCCCGTTCCCAATGGCGCTGAAAGCGGACGCCGGCCAAGGGATCGTTTCCGGCGAAATCGCCGGGGCGTACCGCCGCCACCAGGGCGCTGTTGGAAAAGGGGCCGTCCCGCCGCGCCAGGCTCATGCCGTTGACCACCACCCCGCCCGCTTCCGAGGCGGCGTTGATCACCTCGCCCCCGGGGCACATGCAGAAGGAGTAAACCCCCCGCCCGCTGTCCGGATCGTTCCAGGCGAGGGCATAGTCGGCGGCCGGCAGATTGGGGTGGCCGGGCAATCCGTACTGAATCCGATTAATCAACTCGGCCGGATGCTCGACCCGCACCCCCAGGGCGAAGGGTTTGGCCTCCAGGCGCACCCCGGCACGGTGAAGCATTTCATAAGTATCGCGGGCGCTGTGCCCGGGGGCGAGTACCAGACTGCCGCAGGACAGCAACGTCCCGTCCGCCAGAACACCGCCGATCACCCGCCCGTCCCGACACTCTAAGCCATCGAGACAAGCATTGAAACGGATCTCCACCCCCAACGCCTGCAAGCGGCGGCGGAACTCGATCAGCACCCGGCGCAGGCGGTCGCTCCCCACATGGGGCTTGGCCTCGATGAGAATCCGCTCCGGGGCGCCGCAATCGACCAGGGCACGCAGCACCAACTGCGTCCGGGGATCGTTCAGACGGGTGGTGAGCTTACCGTCGGAAAAGGTTCCCGCCCCGCCCTCGCCGAACTGAACGTTGCTCGCCGGGTCGAGAACACCTTCGGCCCAGAAACGCTCCACGTCCCGCACCCGCTCTTCCACCGGACGGCCGCGCTCGATCAGGGTCACCGTCACGCCGCGCGCGGCCAGATGCAGGGCGGCGAAGAGACCGGCCGGTCCCATCCCCACCACCAGCGCCCGGTGGGGCCGGTCAACCCGGACGATCTCCGGCGAAACCGGCGCGGGCGCCGCTTCCAGCCGGGCCAGACCGGCGTGGCGGCGGAGCAGCGCGGCTTCGTCGGCGACGGTGAATTCCACCGTGTAGACCCGCAGTACCCGGGGCTTCTTGCGGGCGTCGATGCCCCGCCGGACAATGCGCCAATCGCGGATGTCTTCGAGAGCAAGACCGAGGATTTCGGCCGCCCTGCGAGGCAACGACTCCTCGTTTTCGTCCAGGTTCAGGGGGATTTCCCGCAGGCGCAGCGCCATTGATCTTACTCCAGCGGCAGCTGCACGTGGAAGGTCGTCCCCTGCCCCGGCGCGCTCTCCACCCAGATGCGCCCGCCATAGGTCTTGACGATGCGCAGCACCACGGAAAGGCCGCAGCCGGTCCCCTTGGACTTGGTGGTATAGAAAGGATCGAAGATATGATGAAGGTGTTCCTCGGGAATGCCGGCGCCGGTGTCGCTGACGGTCACGTGAATGGCCCGGTCGTCATGGCGCAGCTCAAAACCAAGGGTGCCCCCCTGCTGCATCTCGTAGAGGGCATTGGCGAGAATGTTGTTGAAGACCTGTTCCAGCTCCTTGCCGTCGGCCAGAACCGGCGGCGGCACCGTGACAAAGGTTTTATTGAGGGTGACGCCGTAGGCCTTGATCTGCTCGGCGAACCCTTCGAGGACCCGGTCGATGATCTCCGGCAGGGACTGCATGTGCAGTTCAAAGCGGGGGCGCTTGCTGGAAGCGAGCAGATTGATGAGGATGTCGTCGATGCGATCGACCTCCTTGAGGGCCTTGTCCACATAGGAAACCTGTTCGCTACCGGGTTCCATTCCGTTCTTCAGCAGCTGCATGAAGAGGCTGATGGTATTGAGGGGATTGCGGATTTCATGGGCCATGCCGGCGGAAAGATGGCCGAGGGCCACCAGCTTCTCTCCCTGGACGATCTCGGCGTGGGCCTGCTCCAGCTCCCGGCTCTTTTCCGCCACCCGCCGCTCCAGTTCCCGGTTCCACTCCTCGATCTCCCGCAGCAGGCGTTCCCGCTCCTGGCGAAGCTCCTTGTTGTTCAGCTCGATTTTACGGATGCGCAGGACGGTTTCCAGGCGGTCGATCAGATCCTGATTGTTGAAGGGCTTGAGGATGTAGTCGGAGGCGCCGGCCTTCATCAGCTCGACGGCGATCTCCTCGCTCCCCTTGCCGGTGAACATGATGACATAGGTTTCGGGATAGCCTTCGCGGATTTTCTTCAGCGCGGTCAGGCCGTCCATGTAGGGCATCATGTAGTCGAGCAGCACCACCGCCGGACGCTGCTCTTCGATCAGCGCCAAGCCCGCCTCGCCGTTTTCGGCGGTCAGCACTTCGAATCCCCGGGCGCGCAGGATCATCGAAGTCAGTTCGAGAATGATCTTCTCGTCATCCACCACCAGAATGCGTCGATCCGCATTATCCACCACTTGATTTCTCCATTTCGGCCGTCAAAGACGGGTAGGATAGCCGCCCCCCCTTTTTTTGACAAGGACAAATGCCGGAGAAAAGCCGCCCATATGTAAATGAGGACTGTTTTTGGTCTATTTTTTTATTGATTATAAAATCGACTTAAGATTAGTATACCCGCTCGTCAATCAAACAACTTAAACACATAGATATATTGCGTTTTTAGATGTCATTAAAAAAACCGCATCAGCTGATTCCGGCCCTGCTGGTTTTTTGGGCGCTGCTTCTCACCGCCTTTTCCCCAGCCCGGGCCGAAGTGAACCTGGGGGTGACGGGCGAACGCATGGCGGCGCTGGGGGGGGAAGAGGCGGCCCGTTATTGGGCCGACTTTATGGCAGAACGCCTCGGTGAAGAGGCCGTCCTCCGGGTTTTCACCGATGACGAACAGCTTTTCCAGTGGATGGAGCGCTATCGCATCGTCGAATTAGGGCTGGCTTCGGCCAAGGCGGCCCAGACTCAGCCGGACGGGCGTTTTTACACTGTCAGCCAAGGTGTGACCACCGGCACCCTCCTGCTCATGCGCCCGGATCTCTCAGCCGACCGCCAGGAAAGCCTGCGTCACCATGCCTGGTCGGCCCTGCCCGACCTGGAGCACCGCCAGGCCGTCGAACTCGCCCGCCAGGGCCAGCCGGATGAAGCCCTGCGCCAACTGGCGGCGTTGCGTGCCGCCCGCCCTGAAAACCGCTGGCTGATTTTCGACACCCTGGTGGTGCTCGGCTGGGCGGAAAAGGATGCCGAAGCGGCGGATCTGGCTGGGGAAACTTCCCTCGACGAAGCGCCGGCCTATGTCCTGGAGTCGGTCGGCAAATCCCTGCGCAACCTGGGACGATTCGATGCCGCTATCGATCTTTACACCC
>JAVFAR010000179.1:0-4366 GCA_034002365.1 Trichloromonas sp. | reverse complement strand
CCGTCGATACGTCGCCGTCCTCCAGGGATTGATAGACGTAGGGGATGATCAGCTCGAAGTCGAGACGCTCGCTGGGATAGAAATCGATATAGAGGGGGACGGAAACGAAATCGCTGTCGCTGCCGGTGCCGTAATCGCCGGTTTCGTAGTCCAACCCGATTCCCAGGGAGAAAAGGGGACGCTCGGCCATGCGGTATTCGGTGGGGTCGGAAGCCCGGACCGGACCGGCCGCCGCGGCAAGGATCATCAGTGCGGCCAGAGCGGCCGAAAACAGTCTGTTCATGTCGAAAAGTCCTGACGCCGTCCGGCGCGAAAGGGTGAAAGAACGTGAGGAGTGAGGGGTGATGCGACCTTGGATCGTCGCGGATGGGCGTTTTCCATCAGCCGTTAACGCTTAATGGTTGCGGCCGCCGCCGCGCATCTGCCGCATCGGCATCGGCCGCTGGTGCATGGGCCGCTGCCCGCCCGACCAGACGGGGCGGCCGGTATCGCGCTGGCGCAGGGCGATTTCCCGGCTGTCGCCGTCGCGGGCGATGCTCTGCACCATGAGGTAGGCGACGCCATCCTTGCCCAGGGCCTTGGAGCCGCGGGCCGAAACCGCATCGCCGGGGCGCAGCTCCAGCCCCTGCTCGCGCCAATGGTCGCCGGGGCCGAGGACCAGAGAAACCCGCTCCCCGCCGCTCTCCACCACCGCCAGCGCCGGTTCCCGGCCGTCCCCCGGAGCGATCTCGACCACCGTGCCGCCGAGGGAAACCACCGTATTTTCGTCATAGCCCCCGTGCAGATCGAGGCCGCTTTTCTCCCAGGCGCTGTCGGAGCCGAACCACCATCCGGCGCGGGCCGGGGACGGCGCGGACCAACAGAGGCCAAGGGCAAGCAGAATGAGAAAAAAACGGCCGGTCATGGCGATACCTTTCCTGCGTGAAACCTGATCCCGCAAAGGGCCGGAGTCCGAGCTCCGGCCCCCCGGAATCAAGAATTATTCCACCGTCCGCTTCGAGCTGCCGAAACCGGTGCCGTCCTGGGGACGGGGGGCCAGCTCCGAGCCGTCGGCCAGACCGAGCTTGCGCTGGCTGCCCTGGGCGCTGCCGGCGGGGGTGGTCAGACCGTCACCGGTGTTGACATGCAGTTGCTGCCGGGACTGGGTCTGAAGTTTGCTCTGAGTCTTCGTAGAGGTCGCGGTACGGGTCTGCAGGCCTTTGCCGCCGCCACCGCCGGCCCCGGCACCCTTGCCGGCGAAAGCGTAGCCGCCCAGAGCCAGGGTACAGGCCGCGGCCAGAACAATAACTTTAACGAGTTGCTTTTTCATGATGATTCCTCCGTGTGGGTGTGTTGTGGGTTTGTGCGCGCAAGCCGAAATAATCCACAGATCGTGCCAACCGGAAAAAAGCCCACAACCGCATGGAATCATTGGATGTAAAATCGAGAGGAGCCCCCCTGGTGCAAACCCGAAGGTGCAAAGATTGCACCCATTGACACCATTTTTGCACCCCGCTTAGTCCTCCCCGATCAATCCATAGCGCTTCAGACGATATTGCAAGGTGCGCTTGGAGATACCGAGCTTCTCCGCCGTCAGCCGCCGGTTGCCGCCACAAGCCTCCAGCGCGTCGAGAATCGCCTGGCGTTCCACCTCTTCCAAACGGGGCGCATCGTTCGGCGCGCTCGCTTGTGCCCGCGCCGAAAAGTCCGGTAACTGCGCCCGCCCCAGCACCCCCCGGCCGAGAATCACCGCCCGCTCCATGACATTCTGCAACTCGCGGATATTCCCCGGCCAGTCGTACCGGTGCAGATATTCCAGCGCCTCGGCATCGATACCGGAAACCTCCTTGCCGGTGAGGCGGGCGAAACGGCGAATGAAGTAGTCGACCAGCTCGGGCAGGATGTCGAGACGGCGGCGCAAGGGGGGGAGTTCGACGGGAAAGACGTTGAGGCGGTAGAAGAGATCCTCGCGAAAGCGCTTCTCCCGCACCTCGTCGGCCAGATCCCGGTTGGTTGCCGTCACCACCCGCGCGTCGGAGAGGATCTCGCGGCTGCCGCCGACCCGCTCGAAGCAGCGCTCCTGCAACACCCGCAGCAGCTTGGCCTGCAGAGCCAGAGGGAGTTCGCCGATTTCGTCGAGAAAGAGGGTGCCCCCCTGGGCCAGCTCGAATTTCCCCCGCCGGGTCTGGGTAGCACCGCTGAAGGCACCGCGCTCGTGGCCGAAGAGCTCGCTTTCGAGAAGATTTTCCGGGATCGCCGCGCAGTTGACGGCGACAAAGGCCCCCTGCCGGCGCGGGCTGTAGAGATGGATCGAGCGCGCCACCAGCTCCTTGCCGGTGCCGCTCTCCCCTTGCAACAGGACGGTGGTCGCGGTCGCCGCCACCTCGCGCACCAGGCGATGCACTTCGCCCATGGCCCGCCCGGCGAAGATCAGCTCGACAGGCGGCAGACCGGCGGCCTCGGTCTCCTTGAGGGCGAGATAGTCCCGTTCGCGGCTGCCGGCGTGCAGATGCTTGCCGACCAGGGTCCGCAGAGTTTCGGGATCCTTGAGGGGCTTGGTGAGAAAATCGGCCACCCCCTCCTTGATCGCCGCCACCGCCTCCTCGATGGTACCGAAGGCGGTGAGCAGGATAAAGGGGGCGGCACTCCCCTCCCGACGGGCGGCGCGGAAAAAATCGAGCCCGCTCACCCCCGGCAGCTTGAGATCGGAAAGGATCAGATCGTACTGGCCGCGCGCCAGCAGGGCCAAACCCTCCTCCGCCGTCTCCACGGCCTCCGGCGCATGCCCAGCGCCACGCAGAACGGTCTGGAGAAACCCCCGAAAGGTCCGGTCATCTTCAACGATCAGAATCCGCGCGCTCATTTTCCGCTCCTCTTCGCCGTCGGCAAGGCGACCGTGAAGACGCTTCCCTGCCCCGGAACGCTTTCGACACTCAGGGTTCCGTGCATTTCGTCCAGATATTTCTTGCAGATCGCCAGGCCGAGTCCGGTCCCGCGCGCCCGCCGGGTGAAAAAGGGTTCGAAGATGCGCGGCAGATCCTCGGCGGCGATCCCCTTGCCGGTGTCGCTCACCCGCAGTTCCACCCAACCTTCCCGCTCCCGCGCCGTCAACCGCACCTCGCCGCCCGCCGCCGTCGCCTGCACGGCATTGACCAACAGATTGAGCAGCACCTGGCACAGCCGGTCGGCATCGGCCAGCACCGGCGGGGTCTCCTCTTCGCCGCATTCCAGCCGCACCCCAGCAGCATCGGCACTCCCTTCGACCAGGGCCAACGCCTCCCGCGCCAGCGCCGGCAGTGCGACCGGGGCGATTCTGGGAAGAGAGGGCTGGGCATAGGCCAGCAGATCGTTGACCAGCTCTTCGAGACGCACCGATTCGGTTACCACCTGCCGGGCGAACTGGCGCTGGTCCTCGTGTCCCAGGGTTTCTTCGAGTAGTTGGGCGTAGCCCTTGATGCCGGAAAGGGGATTGCGCACCTCGTGCGCCAGCACCGCGCCGAGGGTGCCGAGCTGGGCGAGATGCTGCTGCCGGGCCATTTCCCGGCGATGGCTGGCGGCGCGGCGCGCCTGGGCGTAAAGCACGCCCCCCATCACCCAGCCCGCCGCCAGCAGCAGACCGAGAACCGCCAGACCGTTGCGCGCCCGCCTGACCACGGCATCGGCCTGATAGGTGTGCAGCACCAACCGTTGAATCAGTTCCCGGTCGGGCAGGTGCAAGGGGGCGAGAAATTCGTAAACCTCTTCGCCGGTGCCGAGCACAATGCGCCCCTCCCAGAAGCCCCGGGCGGTAAAGGCCGGCGGCGTGTAGTCATCCGCCGTCAGCGTGCCGACCAGGTCGGGATTGCTGTGAAAAAGAAGCAGGCCCGCGGGGTCGCTGACCGCATAAAAGGCGATATCCGGACTGCTCACCCGGCGCAGCAGGGCCAGGGAGGGATCCTGGTTGGCCAGCGCCTCGAAGGTCGAAGCCAGGGACAGGGCCAGCCCCCGCAGCGTCCCTTCGGCGATGGGCCGGGCGCTGCGGTAATTGTTCACCCCGAAGGCGCCCAGCAGCCCGGAAAAGAGCAGCCCGGCCAGAAGCAGCCAGAAACCAGGGCCGGGGGCAGCCCGTCTGAATAATCCCATCATGCGCCGACTGCCTTCATTCCGCCCTCCTCGTTCTTCCTGCCCGCTGCATTAGCGCATCAAAAAGACAAAATCAATCAAAAAAGCTGATCGAACAAGAGTTCGCCGGAATCGCCGACCATAGCATTCGAACTCGGCGCCCTCCTCATCACGCCTAAGGTCGTCGGGTGGACCTCCGGCCCTTGCCCGGGTACACTTAAACATCATCCGGGACGGCGCTCGGGAGCGCAGGATAATCGATCAGCCGGGGAGGAAAACGATGCCG
>JAVFAR010000178.1:0-4399 GCA_034002365.1 Trichloromonas sp. | reverse complement strand
TCTTCGAGCAGGCCCATCTCGATGAGGTTGGTGCCGAGGCGCCCGCCGAAGATGACCTGACACTTGAGAGCTTCCTCAAGCTGGGCCAGGGTGATGAGTTTTTCCCGTACCAGCAGTTCGCCGATTCTGATGGCCATGGCAGTCTTTCCCGTGGGGCACGGATAAGAGAGAGCGCGGGAGGAGGGAGCGAGCCGGCCCGATCGCCGAGCCCGCGTCTCGATTGCTCGCCGGTTCAGTCACTTGCAATTTCGCCAGTGTACGATTAATGACCTGTGAAATCAAGGATTGAGTCGCAGCCGTGAGCTTCTCTCGAAGGTCTAACGCTTGGCTTGCCCAAAGCGCCGTGCTATCCTCAACCCCTTGATTTTCATTCCCGAAGGAAGGTTCCCCATGATCAATCGAGAACGACTTTGTGCAGAATTCGCCCGTCAGGCAGCCATCGCCAGCCCTTCCCGCCGGGAAGGGGAGATCTCCCGCTATCTGACCCGGCGCTTTCAGGAACTGGGCGGCACGGTAACGATGGACGGTGCCGGTGCGAGCGCCGGCAGCGAAAGCGGCAACCTGATCGTTCACTTTCCCGAACGGGGCAAAACGTCCGATCCGCTCATGCTCTCGGTCCATATGGATACCGTCGAGCCCGCCGACGGCGTCACGCCGGTCTTTGCCGACGGCGTTTTCACCAGCGCCGGCGAAACCATTCTCGGCGCCGACGACAAGGCGGGGATCGCCGAGATCATCGAGGCCCTCGAAGTCATTCGCGAACGGAACATCCCCCATGGCCCCCTCGAAGTGGTGGTGACCATCTGCGAAGAGATCGGCCTGGCCGGCGCCAAGCTTCTTGATTATTCGCTGGTCCTTTCCCGCCGCGCCCTCGCCCTCGACACCAGCGGCGTCGACCGCATCATCCGCAAGGCCCCCTGCGCCAACAAGCTGCGCTTCGAGATTCTCGGCCGCGAGGCCCACGCCGGCATCGCCCCCGAGCAGGGGCTGTCGGCCATCGCCATCGCCGGAAAAGCCGTCGCCGAGATGAAGCTGGGGCGCATCGACGACGAAACCACCGCCAATCTCGGCACCATCGAAGGGGGACAGGCGACCAACATCGTTCCCAACCGGGTGGTGATCGAAGGGGAGGTGCGCAGTCACGACGTCGACAAGCTCACCCGCCAGACCGAGCACATGGTTGGCTGCTTCCAGCGCGCCGCCCTGAACGCCTCCGTCGCCATCGACGGCAAGGTCGTCCACGGCGCGGTGAAGGTCGAGGTGATCGGCGACTACCCGCTCATGCATGTTTCCGAAGAGGCAGACATCGTCCAACTGGTGCGCGAGGCCGGCGCCGCCCTCGGGCGGACCATCGCCGTCGAATCCGCCGGCGGCGGTTCCGACGCCAACATCTTCAACGGTCACGGCATCGAAGCGGTCATCCTCGGCACCGGCATGGATCGCGTCCACACCATCGACGAACAGGTCAAGGTCGAGGATATGGAACGGGTCGCCGAACTGCTGGTGGAGATCATCCGGCGAGCGTGAGGGATGGACTGTTGATGTTTATGTAGATGCAATAAAGGGGAGGACAATTAATGGCGATTCCCGATTTCCAATCCATCATGTCGCCGCTGCTGAAATTCTGCGCGGACGGGCGAGAACATACGAACCGGGAAGCCCTCGATGCGTTGGCGCGGGAGTTTTCCTTGACGGAGGAGGAACGAAAGGCGCTGCTTCCGAGTGGGCAACAATGTATTTTCGATAACCGGGTCGCCTGGGCTCGTGCCCACATGAAGATGGCTGGGCTTCTTGAGAATACGCGCCGTGGCGTTTTTCGCATTACCGAACGCGGTCGGGAGGTGCTGAAACGGCAGCCTACGGAAATCAACCTCCGGTTGTTGCGCGGCTTTCCCGAATACGAAGCGGCTCGCGAAAAGGGCAAGGGGAGCCAGCGGCAGGCGAGTCCCTCCGAAGTAGTGGAAGCAGAAAGCAAGACGCCGGCGGAACAACTGGAAGAGGCTTACCAGACCCTCCGTGAGAATCTGGCGAACGAGATTCTCTCTCAGCTTAAAGCCTCTCCGCCGAGCTTTTTCGAGAAAGTCGTTGTTGAAGTCCTGGTCAAGATGGGCTACGGCGGGTCCCGGAAAGATGCCGGGCAAGCCATCGGGCGCAGCGGCGACGAAGGGATCGACGGCATCATCAAGGAGGATCGCCTGGGTCTCGACATTATTTACATTCAGGCCAAAAGATGGGAAGAGCCCATTTCCCGTCCTGAAATCCAGAAGTTCGCGGGCGCCCTTCAGGGCAAGCGCGCCCGCAAGGGAATTTTCATAACCACCTCCCGGTTTTGTACCACCGCCAAGGAATTCGCGGCCAATATCGATAGCAAGATTATCCTGATCGATGGCGAGCAACTTGCGCAATTCATGATCGATTTCGGCGTCGGCGTCACAACTGAAGCGGTGTACGAGTTGAAAAGGCTGGATTCGGATTACTTTACGGATACTTAGTGGCACAGATTACGGATTGACAGGACCCACGGCTTGTCCAATTCGCATAAAGGATTCAATTTCATGCGTTTCGCCATTTCTCCCCATATCGAAAAAGTCCATTTCCCCCCCATCTCCGAGGTCAAGGGCTGGATCGCCGGGCGCGAGTTTTCCGCCGACAGGCCGCTGGTCGATCTTTGTCAGGCGGTGCCAGATTACGCCCCGGCGCCGGAGCTGACCGCCCATCTCAAAGGGCTGCTCGACGATCCGTTGACTTCCAAGTATTCCCCCGACGAGGGGCTGCTTGAAGCGCGCGCGGCGGTCTGCGACTGGTATGGGCGGATCTACGGCGCGGCGCCGAAGCCCACGGAGCTGTGCCTGACCATCGGCGCCAGTCAGGCCTTCTGGCTGGCGATGATGGTGCTGTGCCGGGCCGGGGATGAAGTGGTGGTGCAGACGCCCTACTATTTCGATCACGCCATGGGTCTCGACATGCTCGGCATCCACTCGGTCTACGCCCCCTTCGACGAAGCTTCCGGCGGCCTCCCGGATGTGGATCGGATCGCCGGACTGATCACGGACAAAACCCGCGCCATTCTGCTGGTAACGCCGAGCAACCCGACCGGGGCGGTGACGCCGCCCGCGACCCTGCGCCGCCTTTTCGAACTGGCCCGGGCGCGGGGTATCGCCCTGGTGCTGGACGAGACCTACAACGCCTTCATCGACGCGCCCCCCCACGACTTGTTCCGTGATCCAGCCTGGGGGGAGCATCTGGTGCACATCGCTTCCTTCGGCAAGACCTTCGCCCTCACCGGCTACCGGGCCGGGGCGCTGGTCGCCTCCGAGCGTTTTATCCATCACGCCCTCAAGGCCCAGGACACCATGGTGGTCTGCGCGCCGCGCGTCACCCAGCAGGCGATCCGTTACGGCGTCGAGCATCTGGATGACTGGATCGTCGTCAACCGCGAGATGATGCAGCGGCGCCACGACCTCTTCCGTGCCGCCTTCGTTCGTCCCGACAATCCCTTCAAGCTGGCCGCCAGCGGCGGCTTTTTCGCCTGGGTGCGCCATCCCTTGGCCGGATGCACCGGGCGGCAGGTGGCGCGGCGACTGGCTGACGAGGCCAACCTCATCTGCCTACCCGGCGAGGTCTTCGGTCCGGATATGGAAGGCTATCTGCGGCTGGCCTTCGGTAACATCCGCGAGGCCGAGATCCCCGAGGCGGTCAGTCGCTTCCTCGAATTCCGCCCCTGATGTCGGCTTCCGAACTGCCTATCGCCGAGGCGCTTCCGGCCTTGCGGGCGGCGCTTTGCGCCAGTGATTGTGCGGTGTTGCAGGCTCCGCCCGGCGCGGGCAAGACCACCCGCGTGCCCTTGGCCCTGCTCGACGCCCCCTGGCTGGCGGGGAAGTCGATCCTGATGCTGGAGCCGCGCCGGCTGGCGGCGACCAACGCCGCCCGCTACATGGCCCGGCAGCTGGGGGAGGCGGTCGGCGCCACCGTCGGTTACGCCATCCGCTTCGAGCGCAAGATTTCCCGCGCCACCCGCGTCGAGGTGGTCACCGAGGGGATTCTCACCCGCCGCCTGCAAGCCGATCCCGAACTGACCAGGGTCGGCCTGGTGATTTTCGACGAATTCCACGAACGCAACCTTAACTCCGATCTGGCCCTGGCCCTGTGCCGCGATGCCCAGCAGGGCTTGCGCGAGGATCTGAAAATCCTGGTCATGTCGGCGACCCTCGACGCCGGACCCGTCGCCCGCCTCCTCGGCGACGCGCCGCTGGTCACCAGCGCCGGTCGCGCCCATCCGGTGGATATCCGCTATCTCGACCGGGAACCTCCGGGACGGCTGGACGAGACCGTCGCCGCCGCCGTGCGCCGGGCGCTGGGGGAAACGAAGGGCGATCTGCTCGTTTTTCTCCCCGGCGCC
>JAVFAR010000177.1:0-4411 GCA_034002365.1 Trichloromonas sp. | reverse complement strand
GATCAATCGTTTCCGAAAGCTCCGCGGCGGCCAGTTCCAGAGCTCGCACCGAATGGGCAAAATGTCCTTTAATTTCCTGAAGGCTCATCCTGTTTCCTGAAAATAAGGGTTTCATATCGCTTATCGGCGAATTTTTCCACCTGAACAAAATTCTCGATGTGCAGCTCCGCCGGTTCCGCCCCGAGGTCTCGGAGGACAGCGATGAGTTGTGCGCTATTATTTTGGGCCACCAAGGAGAGATGCTCCGCATCAATCTGTGTGGTTTCAATGAAATCCATGCCCCGACCAGAATAAAATGGAGTTTCTCGATGGTTGGCGATCAATGGCCCGACGTTGATCTCCGGCCGGGCGGCCAGCCATTGTCCCGCCTTTTTGGCCGAAATCAGTTGTCGCTTCACCTCGGTCGCGGCCTCGACGCCGGGCACGACAAAGAGAAGGGACACCAGCAGCAACGGGGCAAATTGCGGCAAACGCTTTGTCTTCTTCAGCCTATCCAGGATCCGCTCGATTCCATAGCCCACCCAGGGGAGCAGGAGAAAAACCGGGACGTAGACATAACGGGTTTCGATAAAACCGCTGTGCAGCAGATAGAGATACAAAATCAGAAGATAGGCTGTCGTCAACCAGATCAGAAGAGCGTGGGAGCTCCGGCAGTTGCGAAACGACACCAATCCCACGAGACAGGCCGCGAAGAAAGCAGGATAGAGTACTTTTTTCACATTGGCCATAAGCCCGATGAAGTAAATCAGCCGGATGTTCTCCCGGGCGATTTCAGCAAAATCGTTATCGACCGTGCCCATGGGGATGACTTTTTCCAGTTTGCGCAGTTCCTCTTGGACCCGAGGATCGCAGCCAAAAATGCCCTTATTTAGAGGCATTTTCATCATGGAAACAATCAACCCTAAGCGATTGAAACGGAGGATCTGATCAGAAAAAACCCATCCGGCTACGGAGATTGCCAATGACAATACAAACAGAAAAATCCCGACCTGCCTGATAAAGCGAGTGCGCCATTGCCATCGATATAAGGCATTACAAAAAATGAACAGGACAAGAAGAAACGGCAAAAAAAAGGCTTCGATACGAAACAGAAACGCCATGAAGGAAAACGCCAGAGAGAGGAAGAAGGCCCGGACATCTTCCTCTTTCACAGCCCGAAAAGAAAAATACAGAGCCCAGGCGAACATACAGAGAAAACCGGGATCGCGCATCACATAGACGGCAAATTCGTTGAGCGAGGGGGCTGCCACGAAGGCCAGCGTCGCCCAGAATGCAGCCCGGGTATCGAACAACCGCCGGGTCAGCAGAAACAGAGGGATCACCGTCGACACGGAAAAAAGCAGAGAAAGGAGCTGGCCGGCAACAACCAGATCCGCTCCAAGTAGCCCGAGACCGGCGATCATCAGCGGGTAGATAAAGAGACTGCCATTTAAGGCCAGCCCCTTTTGCCAGTCCCCCCGGAGGAATTCCTCGGCTTGAGCGATGTAGACCGGGCCATCCGGGGTGATGACCGGCGACTGCACCCAGATGCTGATCTTGATGATCAGGGAGAGTCCGAGCAGCAGCCACACCATGCGGCGCGCATCGAGACGATTCAACCAATCGTTGGATTCAAGGGAAGTAGCCGTGAGAGACATTCAGGCTCCGATAAAACCGCCGGCACACTGCCAGCGTTCGATGAACAATGTCTTCAGGCCGCCGGCGCTCGGCTCAAGGCGGTCGAGATCCCGCAGAAAATGGCCGATATCCCGCCGGGCCCGCCGGGGATCGGGCTTGGCAAGAATGCGTGCGCAGTCAAAGTCAACCAAGGAAAAAGCGAAGCCTTCTTCGGCGCGGCGCACCAGCAGATTGTCCCAGTTGGTGTCGCCATGGATGCAGGCGGCACGATGCAGCGCTCCCAACAGCGCGGCGGCCTGAGTCACGAGCAGGGGCTTCTCCGGGGCCGTCAACGCCTCCCAGAAGGTCGTCAACGGCTGCCACCCCTGCAGGTATTCGGAGAGGATGTAAGAACGACCGAGCAGCCGCCAAGAGCGTTCCTCGAAACAGATCAGGGGCTCGGCCACGGAAAATCCCCGCACCCGCAGATTCCAGGCCGTCAGCCAGGTCCGCAGGGCCCGGGAACGTTTGAAGACATGGCGCAAGCTGTACACCCAGCCCCGGCGGTCGTAGCGTTTCAGGACATAAACCCGGCCGGCGATCAGCACCCTGCCGATGCGGCAGCTGTTGCCGCGCCCCGCCAGCAGGTCGCCTTCTTCAAGGAACCTGTCGGGATCGGCGAGTAATACGTCACACAGCTCCTCGGCCCGGGCAGTTCGCTGACGATAGGTTCGAAATCCATGAATGCGTGTGACGACAAAACGTTCACTGTCGCGCAGAGCTTCCTTGGCCGCCCGGTTCCAACGCCGGATCGCTGCACCATCGAAGGCGACGAGTCCACTCATTTCAATCCAGCCCGTTCCCGCCAGGTCCCCTCGAAAAGCGCCCGCAGCCGGGAATCCGTTTCAAATTGTTCGAGATCCCGCATAAATCTTCCGATATCTTCTCGGATCTTTGGCTCCGAAACGCCCCGGAAAATCCGGCTTCCATCCAGATCGACCAGGATCGGCTGCCACCCGGATTCCATTTTCCGAATCAGAATATTGTACCATTTGAGATCACCGTGGAGGGCTCCCGTCCGGTGCATGCGACCCAGCTCTTCGCCCAAACATTGCAGCAGGGAAGACTTGGCATCGACCGTCAAGGTTGGCCAAAGCTCCATCAGGGAGGAGGCCCCCTCGACGAATCCGGTCAGCAGATAGGAACGGCCCAGCAGCCGGAAAATCCGCTCCTCCAGGCACAGCAGCGGTTCCTGAATGGGGATCCCCCGCCGAAGAAACTCCAGATGAACCCGCCAGGTTCGGACCGCCCGCGATTGTCGAAAGAGGTTCCCGAGGCGGTAGCCCCAGCCCCGGCAATTGTACCGCTTCAGAAAACAGTGACGCCCAGCCAGCTCGACGCGTACCGAATGATTACGGCTTCCCTGCTTGAAAATCTCCCCGCCGGCGATAATGCGGTCGGGATTGGGAAGCAGCGCCGCCAGCAAGTCATCCACCGGCCGGTCAGGCCGAAACAAAACCCCGAAATCTCCCCAGGACTCCCTGCCTGTCTCAACGGGCGCCGCAAATGCCTGTGTAAGGTCCTGGTTGGATTTCACGGTCGGACACTCGCCCTCTTGATGGTGAACCGGTTTCATCCTTTAAAGTAACCACGCAAATACTTGGAGAGATATGACCATTTCCACAGCAGGCGGGGAGACCGCCGCGCCGCCTGATGAAACCAGAGACGCGCCTCGGCATACCGTCCCGCCAGATGCAGGGAGCGAAAAAGGGAAAGGGCATTGCGGGCCTCAAACTCACCGCGCAAGGCCAAAAATCGGGGGGGCAACAGTTGGCCATCGAACAGTATTTCCGCCAACTCGGCACCAGCCTGCATCACCAGGTCGATGTTGTGGCGCAGACTGTCGTCATGCTTGAAGACCTCCAGCACCGGTTCGGGAAAAGATCGGCAATCGAACAGGGCCAGAGTCTGGGCAAAGACCGGGATGTCCTCGCTGTTGCGCAGGGTCTCCGGATAGCGGATAACGTCGAAGACCCGGCGGGCGACCAGGGTCGCCCCATTGGAAATGCCGAATTCCCGGCGCAGATAGGCGCTGAAATTGCTCAGCCGATCTTCCGACAGAGGCGGCGGGGAGTGGAGCCGGACCTTGCCGTCGGCATGCCGGGACTGGTGGCCGGCACAGACCATCCCCCAGCGCTTCTCTTGAGCCCAGGGACGAAACCGCGCCAAGGCATCCGGCAGCAACCGGTCGTCGGCATCGAGAAAGATCAGAAAATCCCCCCGCGCCTCCTCGATCCCCCGATTACGGGCCTTGGCCGGCCCGCCGTTCTCCTGGCGCAGATACCGCACCCGCTCCGGATATTCCTGACGGTAGCGGGTGCCGATGGCGGGGGTGGCGTCCGTCGAACCATCATCGGCGACGATGATTTCGAAATCGCCGCCGGGCTGGGCCAGCACCGAATCGATGGCGCGGGGAAGAAATGAGGCGTAATTGTAGGCCGGTATCACAACGGAAAAGAGCATCGCCATCCCTCAGCCCGCGCTCCCCAGCCCCTTTGGCAGCCGGGGAGCGCGTTTGAAGTCCCGCTGATAGAGGCGCACGGCGCGGCGCGCCACCCGGGACCAGAATCCGGACTCTTCTGAAAATATCTCCCGCAAGGGGCGCTGCCGGTAGTGCCGCAGAAAACGAAAAACATCCCGGGAGGTCAGACCGATATCCAGACTCGAGAAGAAGAGTCCGGCCAGGTCCTTGATCACCCAACGCTTTGGCGTGCGGCGGCGAATCTGCACCCGGTGCAAATCGATGACGTGAAGT
>JAVFAR010000176.1:0-4568 GCA_034002365.1 Trichloromonas sp. | reverse complement strand
GTGTAGGACATGGCGGGCTCCTTCTGATTGGTTGGTGGTTGGCGCTTCCAACTTTACCAGAAACCCTGTCATGTCCTGCTTTTTAACCCCTTGCCTCAGTGGTGCACTTTGAACTGGATTCTACCGGGGCAGGTGTCGGGGGGCTCGGGACCTTCATGGATATAGTCACAGATAACACAACGCCATTTTTTCATCTTTCCTCCTTGTTTTTGTTCATGGGGACGATGGTGCCTGTAGGCCGGGACGGCGCCATGCCGTTCAGGCAATCCGGACAGAGTCCGGTGAATTGGACGGAATAATTCAGCAGGCGAAAACCGTGGCTGTCGCCGGAGTTGCGCATCAGGTCGCGGGCTTCGAAGCCGTCGAAATCGATAAGCAGTCCACAGCCGACGCAGATGAGGTGGGCGTGGCGGCTGGTGTCGGCGTCGAAACGGGCGCGGGATTCGTGGGTGCTGATTTTCTGGGCCACACCGATTTTTACCAGGGTCTCAAGAACCCGATAGACCGTCGTCCGGGAGATCCCCGGGATGAGCAGCTTGACGTCCTCGAAGAGTTCGTCGGCGCTGGGATGGTTATCCCGGCGGGCGAGGGCTTCGAGGACCGCCTGCCGTTGCGGCGTCACGGGCAATCCATTGAGGCGGCAAGCCTTGGTCAGTTCCTGGATTTTCAGATAGGCATAATGGGTCTGATGACTTTTCATGGTTGCTACAATATTGCAAGAAGATAGCCCTGTCAATGGCAAATCCGGTGGCGTTCAGAGTGTATTGAGCAGTTTGCGGAACTCCTCGGCGGGAACGGGACGGCTGAAATAGTAGCCCTGTACTTCGTGGCACCCTTGCTGGTGAAGGAAATCGCGCTGATCGTTGGTTTCGACCCCTTCGGCGATGACGCGCAAGTCCAGGTTGTGGGCCATGCCGATAATCGTTTTGATAATCGGGGCGGCATCCTTTTGCGTCGCCAGCCCCTGCAGGAAGGTGTGATCGATCTTGAGCCGGTCGATGGGCAGCCGTTGCAGATTGCGCAGGGACGAAATCCCTGTGCCGAAATCGTCGATGGCGATGGAGATGCCGATGCGTTTCAACTCCTCGAAGCGTTCGGCGGCCGTAGAAAGATCGCTGCTGATGATATTTTCCGTGACCTCCACTTCCAGGTCCCGGGGGGAGAGGCCAGTTTCGTCGAGAATTCGGCAAATCGTTTCAGCGAGCCGGAAATGTTTGAGCTGCCGTCCGGAAAGGTTGACGGCGACGCGGGGGGCGGGGAGTCCCGCCTCCCGCCAGGTGCGGAGCTGGGTGCAAGCATGGCGCAGCACCCATTCGCCGATAGGCAGGATCAGCCCGGATTCTTCGGCCAAGGGGAGAAAGTCGGCGGGCCGCAGCAGGCCCAGGTCGGGATTCAGCCAACGCAGAAAAACTTCCATGCCGACGATTTTCCCGGAATGCAGCTCGGTCTGCTCCTGGTAGCAGAGGTGAAACTCGTCCCGCTCCAGGGCCTGCATCAGCCCCTGTTCCAGGGTGATGCGCCGTAACACCTGTTGGTGCATTTCCGCCGAGAAAAAATGATAGGTGTTGCGCCCCCCCTCCTTGGCCCGGTACATGGCCATGTCGGCACAACGCAGCAAGCTGTCGGCGTCCTTGCCGTCATCGGGAAAGAGGGCGATGCCGATGCTGGTCGACGGAAAGATCTCCTGGCCTTCGATGGTGACCGGCCGGGAGAGGGTCTGGAGAATTTTGCGAGCGATCTGGGTCAAGCCCTTGGTCGGGGGGGCCGATTGCACCAGGACGACGAATTCGTCGCCGCCGAGACGGGCGACGGTGTCGCTTTTACGCACGGTTTCCCGCAAACGCTCGGCCACGATCTTGAGCAGTTTGTCGCCGGCGGCATGTCCCAGGCTGTCGTTGACGAGTTTGAAGCGGTCGAGGTCGAGAAAAAGCACGGCGGTACGAAGATCATCCCGCTTGGCGGCGATCAGTCCCTGGGTGAGGCGGTCGAGCAGGAGCATACGATTGGGCAGGCCGGTGAGGGGGTCGTATTGGGCAAGCCGCTGAATGGCCTGTTCGGCCAGTTTGATCTCGGTGATATTCTCATGGGCAATCACGATGCGAACAGGTCCTTCTCCGGAAAAACGGCTGACCCGGCCGTTGAACCAGCCCTGGCGGTCGGGTGTGTGACAGGGATATTCGAGGGAGAACTCGATGAGGGAACCGTTCATGACCGCGCGAATGCCTTCGGAATAGGCTTCGGCTTCCTGGGCTCCCCGCCCCTTGGCGCGGTCGCAGACCTCCAGGTAGTTGATTCCCTCGCAGAGTTTTTCGGGCCGGCTGGCGTTGGCGGCGGCGAAATCGCGCCAGGCCTTATTGACGGCGATGATCGTTCCGTCTTCATCGAGAATGGCGATGTTCTGCGGCAGGGCATCGACAATATCACGGGAGAAGCGCTCCGATTCCAGCAAGGCCCATTCCAGCTGCTTGCGGCGGGTGATGTCTTCCATCAGGACGAGGATGCCCGCGGCATTGCCGTCGCCGTCGGGCAGAGGGAAGGCCGACCAGCTGACATCGATCAGCCCGCCGGATTTGGTCGGATGGCGTTTTTCCTGGTTGGTCAGGGTTTCGCCGGGCAGGGCGCGGGGAAAATCCTGATCATAATGATGGTGCGTGCCGGCATGGAGCTCTGCGACGGTCCGTCCGAGGACTTCTCCGGCGCGCCAGCCGAGCATTCTTTCCGCGGCGCGATTCCAGAGAAGGATCCGTCCCTCGGGATCGAAACCGATCATCGCCAGGGGCCAGGCTTCCAGCAACTCAAGCAGGGCCGTGTGCAATCGCTCGTGAAGGAATCCCGCCGTTTCTTTCATTTGCCGACCCTGGTGCCGCGATTCGGTGAACTTCGTCGAACCGGCCCCGTCAAGAGAGAAGAAAGATGATAGCCGCGATCAAGTATAGCATCCTTCGGAAATGGCGCATGTTGTGCATGGCAATCTATTCATGAAGGGCGGGCCTGGGGAGCCTTCCGGCTCCCCGGTGTAGCACAGCAGGGGGTTACTGAAGCGAGTCGGGAGAAAGGAGACGCAGCAGGTCACGGGCCGCGTTATCCGGCGAGGGGGATGCGAGGATGGCGCCGATGCAGGCGGCGCGGCGGCAGCCGGCGCTAGTCAGTTCGGGGATTCGCCCGGCGTTGACGCCGCCGAGGGCGAAGACGGGCAGGGGCGCATCGGCACAGGCCTGACGCAAGGCGTCGAGACCGACCGGCGCGCCGTAGGGGGCTTTGGAGGGAGTGAAATATACCGGGCCGAAGGTGACGAAGTCGGCGCCGTCGCGAGCGGCGCGAGAGATGTCCTCTTGGTGATGGGTGGAGAGGCCGATCAGCTTGGTCGGGCCGAGGAGGGCGCGGGCCTCGGCGACGGGCAGGGAGTGGCCGCCGAGATGGACGCCGTCGGCCTCCGCCGCCAGGGCAACGTCGATACGGTCGTTGATCAGCAGCTTGGCGCCGAATTCGCGGGTCAAGGTCCGCAGGGCGCGGGCCAGGGGGAGCAGTTCACGAGCCGAGAGATCCTTCTCCCGCAACTGCACGGCACGAACCCCGCCGCGCAGGGCCCCTTGCACAGAGGAAACCAGATCGCCGCCGGGAACCTGGCGGCGATCGGTGATCAGATAAAGGCTGAAATCGACAGAATCGGCCATGATGGATGGTTTCCCGCAGAGGGGCGGCCACAGGGGACGCCCCTACACCGCCTTGCTGTGGTCGAGAAAAGCGCCGTCCCAGTCCTTCCACACCGCTTCGTAGCCGCTGGCGCGGATCAGGCGGCAGACCTCCTCGGGGCTGCGGTCGTCGTCGATGGCGAACTGCTGGGTGCTCAGGTTCTTGTCGGCATAGCCGCCGGGGGCGGTGCGGGAACCGGCGCTCATCTGGGTGATCCCCAAGGGGAGAAGATTGTTCCGCAGTGCCGCGCTCTCGCGGGTCGAAAGGACCAGCCCGGCGTCGGGCAGGAGCAGGCGCAGGGCGCAGAGCAGCTGGACGAAGTGGCGGTCCGAGACCGGGTGCAGGGGCTGAAAGCCGCCGTCCGCCGGGCGGATGCGCGGGAAGGAGACGCTCACCTGGGTGCGCCAGAAGTGGCGGGAGAGGTGCAGGGCGTGCAGGCCGAGGAAGAAGGCTTCGCTGCGGAACTCGCCGAGACCGAGGAGAAAGCCGAGCCCGATGCGGCGCAGACCGGCGGCGCCTCCCCGCTCGGGGGTGAGCAGACGGAAATCGTAGTCGCGCTTCTTGCCGAAGGGGTGCATTTCCTGGTACAGGGTGCGGTCGTAGGTTTCCTGGTAGACGGTCAGGCCGTCGACCCCCGCTTCGACCATCTGCCGGTACCCCTCGGTTTCCATCGGGTAGACCTCGATGGAAATCGAACTGAACAACGGCTGAATACGCCGCACGCAGGCGGCCAGGTAGTCGTTGTCCACCGCCTTCGGCGACTCGCCGGTGACCAGCAGGATGTGGCGGAAGCCGAGATCGTACAGCACCTTGGCCTCGGTCCAGACCTCGTCGAGGGTCAGGGTGCGGCGCGGCACCTGGTTGCTGGCGGAAAA
>JAVFAR010000175.1:0-4604 GCA_034002365.1 Trichloromonas sp. | reverse complement strand
ATGCGGGCGTCCCGGTCAAGGAACCGATCGCCGGTATCGCCATGGGACTGATCAAGGAAGGTGACGACGTCGCCATCCTTTCCGATATCCTCGGCGACGAAGACCACCTTGGCGATATGGACTTCAAGGTGACCGGTTCCGCCAATGGCGTGACGGCCCTGCAGATGGACATTAAAATTTCCGGGGTCACCAAAGATATCATGCGTCAGGCTCTCGACCAGGCTCGCGCCGGCCGGGTACATATCCTCGGCGAAATGGCCAAGGCGATCGACAAACCGCGGGCTGATCTTTCCCAATATGCGCCGCGCATCACCAGCATCAAGGTCAAGTCCGATCAGGTTCGCACCGTTATCGGCTCGGGCGGCAAGAACGTTCGCGGCATCATCGAGGCGACCGGTTGCGCCATCGATATCCAGGATGACGGGACCATCCATATCGCTTCCGCCGATGGCGAGGCGGCCAAGCGCGCCATCAAAATGATCCGCGACCTGACCCAGGAAGCCGAAGTGGGTAAACTTTATATGGGAACCGTGCGCAAGATCATGGAATTCGGCGCTTTCGTCGAAATCTATCCCGGCACCGACGGCCTGGTGCATGTCTCTGAACTGGCCAAAGAGCGCGTCAAGGCCGTGACCGACGTCATCAACGAAGGGGATCAGGTCCTGGTCAAGTGCATCGGTATCGACAAACAGGGCAAGATCAAACTCTCCCGCAAGGAAGCCCTCGGCGAGAGTTTGCCGGCCGAAGGCTGAGTTTTATTCCCACATACCCCTGTTTTGTCACAGGGTGAACCGGATACAGGCCGGGGGCGCATTTCGTGGCCCCCGGCCTTCCGGTTGCCGGGTGGCGAGCCGTTCAATCTGGAAGGATGTCATGGTTGAAATTCCGGTGGAAATATGCCGCGTGCGCGCGCAGGCGCGATTGCCCCGCTACATGACCGAGGATGCGGCGGGCATGGATGTTCACGCCTGTCTCGATGCCCCGTTGACCCTTTTGCCGGGGGCTCGGGCGCTGATCCCCACCGGCCTGGCGCTGGCCATCCCGCCGGGCTTTGAGGGGCAGGTACGCCCCCGTTCCGGGCTGGCGCTCAAGCAGGGGCTGACCCTGGTCAACAGCCCGGGAACCATCGATGCCGATTATCGCGGGGAATTCGGCGTGATCCTCATCAACCACGGTCAGGATGCCGTGCGGATCGCCGACGGCGACCGGATCGCGCAGCTTCTGATCGCGCCGGTGTGCCGGGCGCTGTTGCGCGAAGTTTCGGAACTGTCCGTGACCGCGCGCGATGTCGGCGGATTCGGCCATACGGGGGTTGCTGATGACAACCCCTAGCGCCGTCGAGATCCAGTTCCCTTGTGATCATATGTTCAAGGCCTTCGGTCCCAACGACGGCGAATTCGTCGCGGCGGTACGCCTGGCGGTCGCCTCGGTGACTCCCGTGGCCGGCGATGCCATGAAGGTTCGTTCCAGCAGCGGCGGCCGCCACCAATCCGTTTCGGTATTGGTGCGCCTACACAACCTTCAGCAGTTGCATGGAATCTACGCTGCGCTCAAAGAAGTTCCGCGGTTGAGTTTTCTGCTCTAATTTTTTTCCCGATCCCTTGTCTCTGGCGGCGGGAAGGATCTTAGCTCTTTTTCCTGTGCCGGGCTTGTGCTATGATTCTGGCCCGATAAAAGACCTTCCCGATTGTTTGTCGCGAGGAGATTCCTGTGATTCTGGCCATCAACCCCGAAAACCCGCAGAAACGGCTCATTACTCGGGTCGCCGAATGTCTCCGCGAGGGGGGGGTGATCGTCTGTCCCACCGACACCACCTATGGCATCGGCTGCGACATCTTCAATAAAAAAGGGGTCAAGCAGATCTACCAGATCAAGCAGCGCGACCCGCGCAAGCCCTTTTCCTTCATCTGCGCCGACCTCTCCGATGTCGCCAACTACGCCCAGGTCAGCAATTTCGCTTTTCGCACCTTAAAGCGCAATCTTCCCGGTCCCTACACCTTTGTCCTGCAGGCGACCCGCATCGTTCCCGATACCCTGACCACCAAGCAGAAGACCGTCGGCATCCGTATCCCCGACGACAACATCGCCCTGGCCATCGTCCGCGAACTCGGCCATCCGCTGGTGACGACCAGTGCCAACCTTTCCGGGGAGGAGCCGCTGGGCGATCCGTCCCTGATCCACGATTCCCTGGGGCGGCAGCTTGATCTGGTGGTTGATGGCGGCATCCGCATGGGTAATCCGTCGACGGTTATCAGCCTGATCGGCGATCAGGTGGAAGTCCTGCGCGAGGGGAGCGGCGATCTTTCCTGGATACATCAATTGTAACGGCTGGTTTTTCGTCCCCTGAACCGGGAGGATTGAATGGATAACAAAGAGCTCACCGTGGTTTTCTATGGGCGCTACAATCCGCGCGAGGACTGGAACTTTCAGGTCGACGAGGGCGCCATCGCCGAGTTTCTCGCCGGCGCGCAAGAGGAACTGGCCCGGTGCGGCGTGACCTTGCGCCATCACGAAGAGCCGGAAATGGTCATCGTCATCAACGGTTACGGCGACATCCTGAATTCGATCCGGCTTCGTTCTCCCCGCGACGGCTTCGTCAATCTCTGCCTGGGCCACATCATCGGCACCAGTCCCAATCGCGATCTGATCGAGGATCTCAAGCGCGGGATCAACCGGGTCGCCTTCGCGCCGGAAACGATCGAGCCCGAGGACCACAATAAAAAGGTCTGCCACAACTGCGGCTGCGGCTGCTGACCCAGTTTTCCCGGCGACAGAAATGAAAACGGGGATCCGGGCTTTAATGCCTCGGGTCCCCGTTTTTTCATTCGTGGTACAACGGCTGATCAGAAATAGATGAAATAGATGGCGGAGCCGACCAGGATCACGCTTTGCAGCAGGAAGAAGGTTTTATTCACCAGTTTTTTGGCTTTGCCGGCGCAGACCACCAGCAGGGCGCAGGGGAGGCCGACCAGCAGCAGGATTTCCACAAAGGTTGTGCGTCCTGCCGCCGGGGTCAGGGGAGAGGCGAGGCCGATGCCGTAGAGGAGCAGAGCGGTGCCGTTGACCAGGGTGTTGGCGACGAGGCCAAAGAGCGGGCTGCCCTCGCGGGGGGATGGGGGAGTTGAGACGGTGGTTTTGCGAAAGGGGTGGGCGAGGATACCGGCCAGCAGCCACCAGAGGGCGCCCCAGAGAGTGAGAATGACAAACCAGCCGTAAAAGGTGGGCGCGGCCCAGCCGTTGACTGCCGGTGCCGCGAAGACCGGCAGCTTGATCCAGGCGAGGACTTGCAGCGGCCATTGGACGGAGCCGGCGACCATGCGGGAAAGTCGTTCCGGATCCAGCAAGGGCAGGAGGGCATGGCCACCGACGAAGAGACCAAAGAGAATCGCGCGCAGTTTCATAAAAAACCTGTCCGAGGGGGAAAAGTTGGGGAATTATACCCGGATATCCCTCTTCGGTCCAATACTTACTGATCGTGCGCGATTTTCGGCACGGCGCCGCGATGGGCCAGGGGATAAAAAAGAGCCTGGGCGAGATCGCCGGCGGCGCGCATTTCATGAACGCCGGCGAGGGCGGCGCCGAGGGAACGGCCGATGCCGTAGCGGCTGTAGAGCAGGGTGCCGTTCTTGCGGTCGATGATTTCGGCGGCGGCGTGAATTTCCAGTTCCTCCCCGCCGCCGCCGAGACTTCCGGAGTTGCCTCCGCTATGCAGGGCGCCATCGAGAAAATGTTCGACCCGGATCAGCAGCACGGCGTCGGCCTCCTCCGGGGCGAGGTCAAGGAAATAGCCGGGGTTGGCCAGTTCGGGACGGAAGGGGGCGAGCCATCCGCCGCCGCTCGGGTCGGCCACGGTGATCACCCGATAGCCCCGGATTTCGAGCAGGCGTTTACTCTGCCAGAGGATTTCCTGGCCGGCGCGGTGCTCCATGTAGCGGTCCTTGGCCCGTCCGGCGAAGAAGACCGGCAGCAGGGCGATCCGTTCGATCGTGGGGGGAAGGGCGGCGAGGGACGCCGGGCGCGGAGCGCAGGCGCCGGAAAGGCTCAGGGTCAGCAGCAGCGCGGAGCCGGTGAAGAGACGAAACAACATGGCATTCTCCTGGATTTATGACCCCGAAAGGATTTTCCGCCCGGGCGGAAGGGTTTGCGTCGCGACGCAACCGGCGGGGATTTTTTGTTTCCGCCGGTCGCCGCCGATGGTATTCTGCCGACCGGTTTCCTGTCAGGAATACATCCATCCCCACGACGGAGGTCGTTCTCATGCCCGACAGCCTGATCCCCCGCACCGATTCGGCTCATTCCTATCAACTGCTCATCAAGCAGCTACTGTACGCCCCGCTGGCGAATCATCCCGAACAGGAGATTGTCTATCGCGATCAGTGGCGCGATAATTACTCTACACTGCGCGAACGCATCTGTCGACTGGCCAATGCCCTGACCCGTCTCGGGGTCAAGGCCGGGGATACGGTGGCGGTGATGGATTACGACAGTCATCGTTATCTGGAGTGTTTCTTCGCCGTCCCCATGCTCGGCGCCGTGCTGCACACCATCAACGTGCGCCTCTCCCCCGAGCAGATTCTCTATACCATCGATCACGCCGAAGACGA
>JAVFAR010000174.1:0-4636 GCA_034002365.1 Trichloromonas sp. | reverse complement strand
TTCCGGACAAGCCCTTCGATACTTTGGAGCAAGCCCGTCAGTGGGTGGCCGGATTCGAGCAGTGGTATAACGAGCAGCATCGTCACAGTGCCCTGAAGTTCGTTACGCCGGGCCAGCGCCACCGGGGCGAAGACCACAAGATTCTGCGCCGGAGAACGGCACTCTACGCAGCGGCGAGGGCCAGTTGCCCCGAACGCTGGTCAGGAAAGTGCCGCAACTGGAGCCGACCTGAGGTGGTCAACCTGAACCTCCAGAAGTCGACCCAAGATCAGCTGCTGCTCAAAGAAAATGCTGCATGATAAAGCGACAACTCCCTTGACAACGACCGGCAGTTTGGTCCCCAACAATTCTTCCAGGTCGTAGGTCAGGATTTCCGTTTTCCCCGAGAACCAGCGGGAGTCGACAGCAAAGGGGTGTTTTCGGAAGCCGAAAACGGAAAAAGGAGGGCGGTGCGGAAAACCTGTTAAAGCAAAAATGACCCAACTCCCTAGCCCAAATTCTAAGCTTCGCGAAGCCGTCGATAATGCGATTGATAGGGCTTCGCAGGAATATGACGCAACAGGAATCCCGCAGTTGGTATCGTGGGAATATGGCGGGAGGTCCTCCAGTGTAAGAGTTGAGCCATCAAAGCCGAGGTCTTAGCTTTCGGCCTCTTTTTTGATCACGTCAGCTAATTTATCCCACCAGTCGCCGACCTCCTCGACGGAGGCGGCGACCAGGTGAGGAATCCGGTGGCGGCAGCAGAACTGCTGAAACTCCCGCTGGCTCTTGCTCATCCGCCCGCCGGGAGCCTTGACCTCGATGAAGCCGACCGGCAACCGATGATCGAGTACCATCAGGTCCGGGCAGCCGGGAAAACCAAAGCGGAAGAAACGGTCCTCCTGCCGGACGGCGCCGGAGTTGAGCCGTTCGCAGCGGATGCCTTGCCAGGCGAACCAGTCCTGGATGGCTTTCAGGGTGGCGGCTTCCAACCGGGTGTTGGCGCGAGGGGCGTTCCGGTTCCGGGTAGCCGGGATGAGTCCTTTACCGTTGCGAAGAAATAGGGTGGCCATCGGAATCCTGCTTCTGTCACGGAGGAGGGGACATTATCCCCAGGCTTGACGCGGAATCGCGTCGTTCAATCGGCCCCACAGCAAGAAGAACATCCTCCGAGTGGTGGCTCAACCATTCGTTACCCTCCCTCTATCTGTTTCGGAAAGCTGTAGTTCTGCCATTTCCCGCACAAGATCTCCCCCTTGTGTTCCTGCCAGAGTTTCGCCGCGACCTCCCGCGCTTCCTCGGAACCGCTTATCCGCCGGTTGCTGACTTCGAACCAGGCTAGCCCCAACAACTCGTGCGTTCCGAGAAGGTTGCGGAAAAAACCGATTGTGGTTCCGCCATAGGCATCGCCCTTGAAGGTCGTGAACAGCAGGAAATCCCCGTGGACCTTGAGGCTCATGCAGGGGATCATGCTGTCGTAGGCGTACCGCCCTTCATGACGCAGGCGCAGGGTGGATGCCAGGACGTAATGACCGGCGCTTCCGCCGTCGTCCCTTCGTTCAAGATGGATCACTTCGGCGTTTTTCGGGTTGCGGACGTTCTCGTAAAACTCCACCGGCCAGTGGAACCAGCGCATGAGGAAGGCCCGCAGTGTGACGCCGTGGGTGACGATGAGGACGTTTTCGGGAAAATCCGGCTGTTTGAAGTCGCGGTGCAGGGTTTCCAGGAAGGTGCTCACCCGATCATAAACATCGGCCGCCGATTCCCCGTCCGGAATCCGGTAGTAAAAGGTGCCGTAGCTGTCCCGCTGGTCGCGGATGGCCTCCAGCGCCTCCGGCGTCTGCAAATGCCCCCAGTCCTGCTCGCGCAGGCGGGGATCTTCCGTCGCTTTGACCAGTCGTTCGCCGAGCACGTCGGCGATTTCCGTGAAGGTCTGGCGGGTACGGTGCCAGGGTGAGACATAGGCGCGCACCGTGCCGCTTTCGATCAGTTCGGCGATTTCCTCCCCGGCGGCGCGGGCCTGGAGTCTGCCGTTTTCGGTGAGGTCGATGGCGTAGTCAGGCACGGTTTCGTACAGGCTCTTGTCCGTGTTCCCCCGGGATTCGCCATGGCGAACGAGAATGATCCGTTTCGGTTTCATTGGGCCTCCTGTCCCTCGAAAAACAACTCAGAGAAAATACTGTAAAGCCTTCGGCCAAGGCGGGGAAGCAATTCTCCCGATGCCTGTCGTCCCAGGTTCTCAATGCACATGATCGTGTGCATTGAGCAGATCGCCACCCTCGCTCACCCTGCCTGCTATCAGCGCACGCAGGGCAGGGGCGCACTCGTTCCCTAACGGCTTTCGAAGTATTGGCCGCTGCGGTTTTCCCGCAGCCGCAGCGCCAGCCCCTCGGCCAGTTCCGGCAGCTCGGAGAGGCGCATCTTCCCGTCGCTGATCTGCCTTTGGGTGGAGACGGTCAGGTGCAGGTCGATGGCAAAGGGCGGCTTGCTGGTGTGTCCGGCGAGGTCCAGCTCCTTTTGCCCGTTGATGAGCGCCCGTTCGATTCGCGCCGACAGCTGTTCCGGGTCAATGCCCGCCCCGGAGCGGGGCAGCAGCACCCGGCAGGAGCGTTCCGGCAGGTACTCCAGCAGCCAGCGCAGCACGTCGCTGGAGGAGAGGGTGAACTCCCCATGGCGCTGAGCCAGCACCGTGTAGTTGAAGTCATAGCCGTAGCCCTCCGCGATCTTCCGCCCGAAGAGTACGCCCAGGACCAGGTTCGCCGCCCTCGGGGTGTAGATCCCCCGGCCCCACGCCTGAAAGTCCCAGGGCGGGGCCGGACGGATCGCTTCCGGCATGGCGGCAATCGCCTCCTCGATAGGGATGTTCCCCGGATCGAGGCGAATCCGCTTCGTCCCAACACGACCTTTGCCTTCGACCGGCTCATAGACAAAACGGATGAGCAGCAAAGGCGGCGTCTCCAGCCAGCCGCCGGGTCTTTCCCGCAAGGTGTTCCGGTTCATAAACTCCTCCTTGCCGTCCTCAATGCACAAGATCTTGTGCATTGAGGGGGATTCGGCAGACCCGCTTCCTTGCCCGCTTGCCGTCGCCGCGAATCAGCGATCCTATTCCGGCGGCCAGACCCGGTGCTTCTCATGGATCGATTCTATTCCCCACTCATCCCGGATTTCCCAGGCGATATCATCGGGGATATCGACGATCATCAGTTCGACATTTCGCCCGCCGCCCGCTTCGAGGCCGACGCGCTCCACCGCCGCGATGACGCGGCGGTCATACCGCCAAGCCTCGGGATCCTCGGCAACGATGCCCAAGGTGCGGTTGTCCGGGATGACCTGGTCTTCCGCCAGACCCCAGCGCCCCGCGTTCTCGGGCCAGGGCAGTCCCAATTCCAGAAAGACGGCCCGGGTCAGGCGGATGCCCCCGAAATCACGGTTGATCAGAACTTTCACGTTACCTCCTTAATGCACACGATCCTGTGCATTGACGTTGCTCACTAGTCTCATCGCTCCTCCCGTCGCAGCAGTTCGTCGACCACCGCATAGAGGGTCTCGGCGCGGCTGAAAAGAATCTCGGCATCCCTTGGCGTCACGTCGAGCGGATGCCATTCGACGGTTTCCGCCATCTTCACGTTCTCGTGGAGCCATTGCCCGTAGAGTTTGGGCAGATGTCCCGGCGCGACCAGGTACAAATCGGCGTCCCGGGCGATCTCCGCGTAGGAGCGCGATTCCCCCGGCGGCAGCTGGGCGCCGGCCCAAACCAGAACGCAGTAGGCGGAGGCGGCCATGAGCTGGAGCGACCAGTGGCAGACCCCCTCATCATGGCCGATCTCGCGTAAGGCCCGCGCCGCCCGGCGAAAATTTTCCATATCCCTGCGGTACCTCGTCAGCTCAGGCATGGCTGTTTTCTCCTTTCTGTCTCAGTCTGTAGAGGATCAGCACCGCCGCCCAGCCGGAGGGCAGCGTCCGGGGCGGTTCCTGCAGCTCGCGGGCGTAACGGACCACCAGCCGCAGAAACTCGCGGGCGTGGAAGAAGGCTTCGAGGATCGGCCGGGTTTCTTCCGTCCACCGCTGATTGACCTCCGGCGAAAATGTCCGGCCGGTCCCCTCGGCGACAATTTCCGGCAAAAAACCCTGAAGCGGCCGTTCCGGCAGGATGGCGGCCAGGGCCGCGACGATCTTCAGGGTTTGGCCTTGCAGGCTGTAGACCTTGAAGGACTGATAATGGAACCGGTAAAAACAGTCCTCGCCGACCCAGTGGGACGAAACCCGTTCCTCCAGCGCCTCCAGTTCGGGCAGATGCGCCTTGATGCCGGTCAGCAACGCCTGCATCGCCGCCGCCCTGGTTTCCTCCTCCCGCCGCGACCTTCCGAGAAACTCTGTCTCGAACTCCCTCATTCCCTCCTCCTTCCCTGGCTCTTCGCCGTTGGGATCTCCACCAGAAAATTCCGGCGGCAAGCGCTCTTGGCTTCCGGGTAGCCGATGGGGTTGCAGACCACCCGGGTCGCGCCGATGCGGTAATCGTAAAAGTCATGGAGATGGCCGTGGACCCAGAGCGCCGGCTGATAGGTGGCGATCAGTTTCTCCAGGTCCGAGGCGAAGGCGGCGGCGAGCAGGCTGCCCTGCCAGTTCTTGCCGATCGATCGCGGCGACGGGGCGTGAT
>JAVFAR010000173.1:0-4662 GCA_034002365.1 Trichloromonas sp. | reverse complement strand
CGGAGGTAACGCAGGGAACTGAAACATCTTAGTACCTGCAGGAGAAGAAAGAAACCTCGACTTCCCTAGTAGCGGCGAGCGAAAAGGAATGAGCCCAAACCGGGCTTCGGCCCGGGGTTGTGGGCCTGGACACAAGAGGGAACGCTTCGTAGTGGAAAGGAATGGAAAGTCCTACCACAGAGGGTGAAAGTCCCGTACGCGAAACGCAAGCCTCCCTTGTCCGGGTACCAGAGTAGCACGGAGCTCGTGGAACTCCGTGTGAAGCAGGGGGGACCACCCCCCAAGGCTAAGTACTCTCTGGCAACCGATAGTGTAAAAGTAAGGCGACTGAAAGGTGAAAAGAACCCCTTCAAGGGGAGTGATAATAGTACCTGAAACCATGCACCTACAAGCTGTCGGAGCCCTATGGCCTCCTTCGGGAGGCAACGGGTGACGGCGTACCTTTTGCAGAATGGGTCGGCGAGTTACTCTACATGGCCAGGTTAAGCCCCTCAGGGGCGGAGCCGAAGCGAAAGCGAGTGCTAACTGCGCGTTCAGTCGTGTGGAGTAGACCCGAAACCTGTGTGATCTACGCATGGCCAGGTTGAAGGGGATGTAAAAATCCCTGGAGGACCGAACCCACTAACGTTGAAAAGTTAGGGGATGAGCTGTGTGGAGGAGTGAAAGTCTAATCAAACTGGGAGATATCTGGTTCTCCCCGAAATAGCTTTAGGGCTAGCGTCGGGCAACTACCTCGTGGGGGTAGAGAGACTGAATGAAAATAGGGGACCACAAGTCTACCTATTTCAACCAAACTCCGAATACCACGAGGACTATCCCGGCAGTCAGACCCTGGGTGCTAACATTCAGGGTCAAGAGGGAAACAGCCCAGATCGCCAGCTAAGGTCCCAAATTCATGCTAAGTGGATAAGGAAGTTCAGATGCTGAGACAGCCAGGATGTTGGCTTAGAAGCAGCCACCATTTAAAAAGTGCGTAATAGCTTACTGGTCGAGCATTTGAGCGCCGATGAAGATCGGGGCTAAGCATGAAACCGAAGCTGCGGATTCGAACCGGACCTCGGTCCGTGTTCGTCTGGTAGGGGAGCGTTGCTAACCGCGTAGAAGGTGTACCGTAAGGAATGCTGGAGCGTTAGCAAGTGATTATGCCGGCGTGAGTAACGATAAGGCAGGTGAAAATCCTGCCCGCCGAAAGCCTAAGGTTTCCTGGGGAAGGGAAATCCGCCCAGGGTTAGTCGGCACCTTAGTCGAGGCCGAAAGGCGTAGACGATGGACAGCAGGTTAATATTCCTGCACCAGCTATGTAACGTTTGCACGTGCGGAGTGACGCGGAGCCTTTTGAGGAGAAGCTGATCGGAAATGGCTATCCCGTAGGCGAGGTCGCCGGTAGGTAAATCCGCCGGCGTCAGACCAAGCTGCAGGGCGATGAACGATTGAGTTCAGAGTCTTCGCGGGTTCCGCCAAGAAAACCTTCGTGCGGAGGAGCATGGCTGACCGTACTAAAACTGACACAGGTAGGCGAGGCGAGTAGCCTCAGGCGCTCGAGAGAATCCCACTTAAGGAACTAGGCAATATGACCCCGTAAGTTCGCAATAAGGGGAGCCTCCTCACCTTCGGGTGAGAGGCCGCAGAGAATCGGCTCTGGCGACTGTTTACCAAAAACACAGGTCTCTGCTAACTCGCAAGAGGATGTATAGAGACTGACGCTTGCTCGGTGCCGGAAGGTCAAGGAAGCCGGTCATTCGGAAGACTTCACCGTCGGAAGAAGAAGCTGGCGACTCAAGCCCCGGTTAACGGCGGCCGTAACTATGACGGTCCTAAGGTAGCGAAGTTCCTTGTCGGGTAAGTTCCGACGTGCATGAATAGCGTAACGACTGGAGCTCTGTCTCAAGTGGGAACTCGGTGAAATCGTAGTGGTGGTGAAAATACCACCTTGCCGCGGCAAGACGGGAAGACCCCGTGAACCTTTACTGTAACTTGGCATTGGCTCTTGGATAAGTCTGTGTAGGATAGGTGGGAGGCGTTGAGACTCGGACACAAGTCCGGGTGGAGCCATCCTTGAAATACCACCCTGATTTGTTTAAGAGTCTAACCGGGACCCGTGAATCCGGGCTCGGAACAATGTCAGGCGGGCAGTTTGACTGGGGCGGTCTCCTCCCAAAATGTAACGGAGGAGCTCAAAGGTAGGCTTGGCACGGTTGGCAATCGTGCTGTAAGGGCAATGCTATAAGCCTGCTTAACTGCGAGACCGGTGGGTCGAGCAGATGGGAAACCAGGACATAGTGATCCGGCGATTCTGTGTGGAAGGGTCGTCGCTCACCAGACAAAAGGTACTCCGGGGATAACAGGCTGATCGCTCCCGAGCGTCCATAGCGGCGGAGCGGTTTGGCACCTCGATGTCGACTCGTCACATCCTGGGGCTGAAGGCGGTCCCAAGGGTTCGGCTGTTCGCCGATTAAAGTGGCACGCGAGTTGGGTTCAGACCGGCGTGAGCCAGGTCGGTCCCTATCTGCCGTGGCCGTAGGATACTTGAGATGGTACTTCCTTAGTACGAGAGGATTAGGAAGTACGGGCCTCTGGTGAACCAGTTGTCCTGCCAAGGGCACCGCTGGGTAGCTATGCCCGGAACGGATAAACGCTGAAAGCATCTAAGCGTGAAGCCTTCATCAAGACTAGGTATCCATGTCCCTTCGGGGACGAGAGACCCCTGGAAGACTACCAGGTCGATAGGCGGGAGGTGTACGCACAGAAATGTGTTCAGCTTACCCGTACTAACGGTCGATTACTTGACCACATTTATTGTTGTCTCTTCGCACGCATCATACGAAAACCGACTAAGCCACGCTTGTTTCGCTATTGAATTGTCAAAGGGCCCCTGCTTGCCCCGCTCTTTCAACTACCGCCGGGCTCAGCCTCATCAGGGCGGCCCCGGTAACAAGTTTTCCGGCGGCGATACGGACGGGGAAACACCTGATCCCATTCCGAACTCAGCCGTTAAGCCCGTTTCGGCCGATGATAGTGCAACAAACGCGAAAGTAGGCGACCGCCGGGAATTGACTTCGACGAGCCCCGATCCGCCAAGGACCGGGGCTCGTTTCGTTTCATCCGAGCCCCATGTCCCCCACAGGGGAACAGGCCTCACGGCCGTCGGGCCAACCAACCGCATCGTCGCCGGTTCCCGCGATGCGACACGTTATTTTCAGAAATCCGTTGGCGGTCGACCGCCGAAGCGATACAATCCGTGGGTTGACACCCCGTCTGTACGCTTAACCACACACAGTCTGAGAGGACGCGATGACATCGACGGCGACCAGCACCGTCTGCGGCGTTTTGGAACTGCCGCCCAAGAAGAACGCCGGCCACCTCAGGGATCCCAAGCGAGGCTTCCGCCCTGGTCCGACCGATTGCCTTGTCCCCGAACGACTTGTCCAACGCTATCGACTTCGCGAGGGCCTCACCGTCGAGGGCCCCGTCGAGACCGGCCGCAAGGGCGGCCAGCGGCAGCTTCGCGACGTCACAAGCATCAACGGCCAGGATCCGGCCGCCCTGTCCGAACTTCGCCCGTTCGAGGACGGGGTCGTCATCGACCCCGCCGAGGCCCTGACCTTTGAAACCGCCGCCGACGTCTACCTCACCCGCGTCATCGACCTGATTACCCCCATCGGCAAGGGCCAGCGAGGCCTGATTGTGGCCCCCCCCCGCAGCGGCAAGACGGTGATGCTTGAGCAGATGGCCCTGGCCATCCAGCAGAACCACCCCGACTGTATCCTGATCGTCATGCTTGTGGACGAGCGCCCCGAGGAAGTCACCCATTTCCGCACCGCCACGAAGGCCATGGTCCTGGCCTCGTCGAACGACCAGGACACCGACCAGCATGTCCGCGTGTCGCGAATGGGCGTGGCCATGGCCAAGCGCCTGGTCGAGTACGGCAAGGATGTGGTGGTCCTGCTCGATTCGCTCACCAGGCTCGGTCGCGCGTTCAACAAGACCGTCAACAGCGGCCGCGTGATGTCCGGCGGCGTGGACATCAACGCTCTCCAGGAACCCAAGCGCATGTTCGGCGCTGCCCGCAACATCGAGGGCGGCGGCAGCCTCACCATTCTGGCCACCTGCCTCATCGACACCGGCAGCCGCATGGACGAACTCATCTTCCAGGAGTTCAAGGGCACCGGCAACATGGAGATCATCCTCGACCGAGACATGGCCGACCGCCGCGTCTACCCGGCCATCGACGTGCCCCGATCCGGCACCCGCAAGGAAGAACTACTCTTCCCGGCCGACCAGCTCAAGCAGCGGTTCGCCCTGCGGCGCGTCCTAACGGACATGAAGCCCATTCCCGCCATGGAAGGGCTTTTGAAGCTCTTGGAGAGGCACCCCACGAACAGCGAACTGCTCGCCTTCCTCAGCTCCGGCAGGGCCTCGGTGTAACGGACATCCGGCGCTCTATACGCGACCCATGAGATACAGCACCGTCGACGCCGTCGCTTGTCGGATGCCTGGGCCGGCCGTAAGTCACAATCCGTCGAGGTCCGCGCGGCGGAACGTGTGACCCCTGAGCAGGGGCAGGATGGGGCAGGGATTTGCTCCAACTTGCCGGTATGAGCCCTGGAAGACCGGGAGGCGCGCGGAATTGCGGCTTGCTTGTGGGACCGCCATGTGGAGCAG
>JAVFAR010000172.1:0-4722 GCA_034002365.1 Trichloromonas sp. | reverse complement strand
GGAAAGTGCCGCAACTGGAGCCGACCTGAGGTGGTCAACCTGAACCTCCAGAAGTCGACCCAAGATCAGCTGCTGCTCAAAGAAAATGCTGCATGATAAAGCGACAACTCCCTTGACAACGACCGCAGGCGACTTCCTAATCACACACAGCTGATATAGTGTGCAGATAAAGCTTGCGCCGTGAAGGGGGAGGTCGGGATCGTCACTTTCAGCCATTGGTTATCGCATCTATGAAAAAACATCCGCCACCGGCGCCCAGCGCCGACGATCAGGGAGTCGCCGTCGTGCCGCTGGCGCCGTCGGAAAGCCCGCCCTTTCCCATTGCCGGTCTGGGCGCTTCCGCCGGCGGGCTGGAGGCGCTGGAGCAGTTTCTGCGGCATGTGCCGGAAAACAGCGGCATGGCCTTTGTCGTTGTCCAGCACCTCGACCCGACCCATAAGGGGATCATGCCCGAACTCCTCCAGCGCGCCACCGGCATGGAGGTTTTCCAGGTGCGGGACCGGATGCAGGTGAAGCCGAACTGCGTTTATGTGATCCCGCCCAACAAGGACATGTCCATCCTCCACGGCGTGCTGCACCTGTTCGCGCCGACGGCGCCCCGCGGCCTGCGGCTGCCCATCGATTTTTTCCTCCGCTCCCTCGCCGAGGACCGGCGGGAACTGAGCATCGGCGTCATTCTCTCCGGCATGGGCTCGGACGGCACCATGGGACTGCGGGCGATCAAGGAAAAGGCGGGGGTGGCGCTGGCGCAGGAGCCGGCCTCGGCCAAGTTCGACAGCATGCCCCGCAGCGCCATCGACGCCGGCCTCGCCGATCTGGTCGCCCCGGCGGAGGCGCTGCCCGGCAAGATCATCGACTACCTGCGCCATGCCCGGGTCATCGCCAAGGCTGAGCATCCCCTGGAAGAGAAGGACCGGAGCGCCCTGGAGAAGGTCGTCATTCTGCTGCGCGCCAAGACCGGCCACGACTTCTCGATGTACAAGAAAAACACCATCTATCGCCGTATCGAGCGGCGCATGGGCATCCACCAGATCGGCCGCATCGCCGCCTACGTCCGCTATCTGCAGGAAAATCCCCAGGAGGTGGAACTGCTCTTCAAGGAACTGCTGATCGGCGTGACCAGTTTTTTCCGCGACCCGGCGGCCTGGGAGCAACTCCGCAAAGAAGGCATCCCGGCGCTGTTGGCGGGTCACCCCACCGGCCGGGTGCTTCGGGCCTGGTCGACCGGCTGTTCGACCGGGGAGGAAGCCTATTCGCTGGCCATGGTTTTTAAAGAGGCGCTGGAACAGGTCAAGCCCAAGGCCGGTTTCACCTTGCAGATCTTCGCCACCGACCTCGACCGGGACGCCATCGACAAGGCCCGCCAGGGCTTTTATCCGGCCAACATCGCGGCGGATGTTTCCAGCGAGCGGTTGCAACGGTTTTTTGTCAACGAAGACAGCGGCTACCGGGTCGGCAAGGAGGTTCGGGAGATGGTGACCTTCGCCACCCAGAACGTCATCATGGACCCGCCCTTCACCAAGCTGGATATCCTCATCTGCCGCAATCTGCTCATCTATCTGACCCCGGAACTGCAGAAGAAGCTGCTGCCGCTTTTTCACTACAGCCTGAATCCCGGCGGGATTCTGTTTCTGGGGAGCGCCGAGACGGTCAGCGCCCATCCCGATCTGTTCGCGGCGCTGAGCCTCAAGACGCGGCTCTTCCGGCGGCGCGAATCGGTGCTGCCGGCCGAACCGGTCGCGTTTCCCGCCTCGTTTGTCCCCGCCCTGCCGGGAATGCCCAAGGAGTCGACGATTTTGAAATCCACAGCCAATCTTCAGTCCCTCGCGGATCAGGTGCTGTTGCAGCACTTTGCCCCGCCCGCCGTGCTGGTCAACGACCAGGGGGATATCCTCTACATCAGCGGACGGACCGGCAAATACCTGGAGCCGGCGGCCGGCAAGGCCAACTGGAATATTTTCGCCATGGCCCGCGAGGGGCTCCGCTTCGATCTGGGGATCGCCTTTCAGAAGGCGCTCCGGCAGAAAGAGGCGATCACCGTCAAGGGACTCAAGGTCGGCGAAGGCGGCGCCGCGCGGACCATCGATCTCACCGTCCAGGCGATCGAAGAGCCGGAGGCGCTGCGGGGCATGGCGATGATCGTCTTCAGCGATGTGCCGACCCCCGCCGAAACGAAAGCGCCCGGCCGCCGCTCCCGGAGCGCGGCTTCCGGCAACGCCCGGGTGCTCGAACTGGAGCAGGAGCTTCGGGGGGCCCGCGAGGAAATGGAGACGCTTCGCGAGGAAATGCAATCCTCGCAGGAAGAACTCAAGTCGACCAACGAGGAGTTGCAGTCCACCAACGAAGAGCTACAATCCACCAACGAAGAACTGACCACCTCCCGGGAGGAGATGCAGTCTCTGAACGAAGAACTGCAAACGGTGAACGCCGAGCAGCAGTCCAAAATGGATGAGCTGGCGCGGATCAACAACGACATGCGCAACCTGCTCAACAGCACGGAGATCGTCACTGTCTTTTTGGACAACGACCTCCATGTGCGGCGCTTCACCCCCGGCGCCAACAAACTCTTCAAGCTGATTCCGGGGGATGTGGGGCGCCCGCTTTCCGACATCGCCAGCGACCTGCTCTACCCGGAAATGCTCGAAGAAACCCGCGAAGTGCTGCGGACCCTGGTCTTTTCGGAAAAGCAGATCGCCGCCACCAACGGGCGCTGGTTCACGGTGCGGATCATGCCCTATCGCACCATGGAGGACGTCATCGGCGGGGTGGTGATTACCTTTGCCGACATCAGCGCCGCCAAGACCCTGGAGGCGGAATTGCGCGAAGAGAATGCACGACTGAAAAAACTTCTGCAACCCGACGGTTAATCGGCCGTCGACGATCCGGGCTTTTCCCGGATCCGGGGCACGAGAGAGGATAAGCATGGGTAGCGACATGGACAATAACCGCTTGCCGGCGGCGAATGAGATGCGCCGACGGGCGGAAGAGCAGGCGCGGGCGCAGATGGAGGATGGGCCGGTGCCGCGGACCGAGGTGGAAACCCAGCGGCTGCTCCATGAGCTGGAGGTGCATCAGCTGGAGCTGGAGATGCAGAATGCCGAGTTGCGCCGCGCCCGCGAGGAGCTTGAGGTGACGCTCGCCAAATACGCCGAACTCTATGATTTCGCCCCCGTCGGCTACTTCACCTTCGACGCGGGAGGCGTGATCCGCGAGGTCAACCTGACCGGCGCGCAATTGCTGGGGATCGAGCGCCGGCGTCTGGTCGATCAAGCCTTCAGCATGTTTATCGACGACGCGGATGAAAGGGCGCTTTTTTTCCGGCACCTCGAAAAAGTTTTGCAACGGCGGGGAATGGAGAAATGCGAAATCATTTTCACCGGAAAAGAGGGCAGGGTGATTCATGGCCAGCTGCAGAGCGTCGCGGTGGCCACGCCGGATGACCAGGGCGTCCGCATTTTGACCTCGATCGTTGACGGCACGGTTCAGGCCCGGTTGGAAATGACCCTGCGCCATGCCCATGACGAGATGGAGTCCACGGTCCTGGAACGGACGACGGAACTGACCCGATCCAATGTGCTCCTCACCGAGGAGATCGACGAACACAAGCGCACGGAAGAGTCCCTTCAGGGGGCCTTCGCGGAAATCAGGCAGTTGTCGGACCGTCTTTTGGAAGAGAACATCGAGTTGCAGCAGGAGGTGGTGCGGGAATACGACTTCGCCGAGATCATTGGGCAAAGCAATGCCATCTCCTATGTCTTTTTCCGGGTCGAGCAGGTGGCGCCGCAGGATGCGACCGTGCTGCTGCTGGGCGAGACCGGCACCGGCAAGGGCCTGGTCGCCCGCGCCATCCACCGCCGCAGCGCGCGCAAGGACCGGCCGATGATTACGGTCAACTGCACGGCGCTGCCGGCCAACCTCATCGAAAGCGAGCTCTTCGGGCGGGAAAAAGGGGCCTTCACCGGCGCCCACGCCCGGCAGATGGGGCGCTTCGAACTGGCCGACGGCGGCACCATCTTCCTCGACGAAATCGGCGAGATGCCGCTGGAGTTGCAGTGCAAGCTGCTGCGGGTCATTCAGGACGGCGAGTTCGAGCGCCTGGGCAGCCCCCGCACCGTCAAGGTCGATGCCCGCATTATCGCCGCCAGCAACCGCGATCTGGGGGAAGAAATCCGCGCCGGCCGCTTCCGGGAAGACCTCTTCTACCGGCTGAGCGTCTTTCCCGTCACCATTCCGCCCCTGCGGCAGCGCAAGGACGACATCCCGCTGCTCATCCGTTACTTCGTCGCCAAATACAACAAGAAAATCGGCAGGAAGATCGAGACCATATCGAACGAAACCCTGAGCGCCCTCCGAGAGTACCACTGGCCCGGCAACGTGCGCGAACTGGAAAACGTCATCGAGCGGGCGGTCATCACCAGCCAGGGATCGGTCCTTCAGGTTCTGGACCGTTTCGATGCCTTTCGGCTACCCGAGGAGGAACAGGATCTCAAACCCCTCGGCGATCTGGAACGGGATCACATCGTTCAGGTGCTGCAAAAGACCGGCTGGCGCATCGAGGGGCCGAAAGGCGCGGCGCTCCTGCTCGGCCTCAACCCCAGCACGCTGCGCGCCCGAATGCGCAAATACGGCATCCGCCGTTAAACAGGAAAAATCCCCCTCCACTCCGGCCCGCCATATCCGACGGTTATGCCAAGTATGACGGCCGCCGCTGACGGCTTTCCC
>JAVFAR010000171.1:0-4824 GCA_034002365.1 Trichloromonas sp. | reverse complement strand
GAGATGCTGGTGGAGATCCTGCGCGGCGGCGCCGAGAAGGTGCGGGAAGCCGGGGCGGTGATCGTCGGCGGACATACGCTGGAGGACGACGAACCCAAGTACGGCATGGCCGTCACCGGGCTGGTCGGTCCGGCGCGACTGGTTTCGACCCTCGGCGCCCTTCCCGGCGACGCCCTGATCCTGACCAAGCCCCTCGGCACCGGCATCCTGGCCACCGCCCTCAAGGGGGAGGTGCTGGGCGAAGGGGATATCGCCGACGCCATCGCCGGCATGCAGCAGCTCAACAAGTCCGCCGCCGAAATCATGCTCGACGTCGGCATCCACGCCTGCACCGACGTCACCGGCTTCGGCCTGCTCGGTCATCTGCTGGAGATGGCCGAAGCCAGCCGCGTCCGTATCGAAATCGAGGCGGCCGCCCTGCGGGTCTATCCCCACGCCGCGGAAATGGCCGCCATCGGCCTGGTTCCCGAGGGGAGCTACAACAACCGTCAGCATTACCTGCCGCAGGTCGTCAACGGCGCGGAACTGCCCCCGGAACTCCTTGACATCCTCGCCGATCCCCAAACCTCCGGCGGCCTGCTCATCGCCGTTTCCCCGGAAAAGGCCGCCGAGCTGCGACGGCGGCTGCGCGCCGCCGGTTGCGGCGACTTTTGCATCGGCACGGTCAGGGAGGGGCAGGCGGGCACGTTGAAAGTGACCTGATCGCCGCCACCCGCATCTATCAGCAAAAAAGGGCCGTCGACGCGGCCCTTTTTCGTTGCCATTAAGCGCTTAAAACCACCCCCCCTCGATCCCCCCTTGTCAGGGGGAGGAACTGGCCGGGCCTAGCCAAGCGGCGCGGCATCCGCCGCCGTCGCCGCTTCGCAGCGGTTGCGCCCATTGGCCTTGGCCCGGTAGAGGGCCTTGTCGACGGCCGCTATGCACTCTTCCAGGCTCATGCCGGGGCGATAGGAACCGACGCCGAAGCTGAGGGTGACGGCGATGGGCTGGTCTTCCCAGACCGTCACCAGTTCGGACACCGCCAGGCGCAGCTTTTCCGCCGCCGACAGCGCCGCCTCCTCGTCGGTATTGGCCAGCATCAGCAGAAACTCCTCCCCCCCCCAGCGGCCGCCGACATCCTCGGCGCGCGTCGATTTCGCCAGCACGTCGGCGACGCGCTTGAGCACCTGATCCCCCGCCGGATGGCCGAAGGTATCGTTGACCGGCTTGAAATGATCGATGTCGGCAAGCAGCAGGGAGAAGACGCCGCCGTGCCGCTCCACCCGGGCGCTTTCGGCCTTGAAACGGTTCATCAGCTCACGGCGGTTGGCCAGGCCGGTCAGGGGATCGGTCCGGGCGGCGCTCTGCAGATCGTCCTCCAGACGCAGGCGGCGCGCGCATTCTAGCAGGGTCCGTTGCAGATGCAACCCGTCGACCGGCTTGGTGACATACTTGTCGACACCGATGTTGATCGAATTCTTGAGATAATCGATCTGCTCGAAGGCGGTCAACAGGATGATCGGAATTTTCCGGTCGACGGCGCGGATCTCCCGGGCCATCTCCAGCCCGTCCCGAACGGGCATGAGAATATCGGTGAGAATCATGTGCGGCGCCTGGTCGTGGTAGATCGCCAGCCCTTCCTCGCCGTCCCGGGCGACCGGCAGTTTGCCGACCAGCCGCGACAGAAAACGGACGAACTGCGCCCGGACTTCCTCCTCATCCTCCACATAAAGGAGGGTGAGCCCCTGCAAAAACGTCTGATCTTGCTTATCGATAGTCGTCATGGCTGCTCCGCGAGCGGCAGGGCCACGGAAAATTCACACCCGCCTTCGATATTACGGACAGAGATGATCCCGTGCATATTGCGCTCGATGATCGTCTTGGACATATAAAGGCCGATGCCGGTTCCCATGCTCTTGGTGGAAAAGTAGGGATCGAAGATCTTGTCGATAATCGTTTCCGGCACGCCGCCGCCGTTGTCGCGCACCCGCGCCACCCCCCGCCCCTGTTCGACGGCGAGGAGGACGACGACGAATCCGGACGCGACCTTGCGGCCAAGAATGGCCTCCCTGGCGTTGCCGAGCAGGTTCAGCAGCACCTGGGAATACTCGTTGGGGAAGCCCTTGACCCGGCAATCCCCTTCGGCCTCGACGGAAAGGACGATGTTGTTGGCCTTGAAGCCCGACTCCACCAGGGCGATCGCCTGGCGAATCTGGCTGAGAGCGGAGAAGGTCGTCATCACCTTGTCGGGGCTGAAGAAGTCGCGGAAATCGTTGATGGTGGTCGACATCTTCTGGATCAGGCGATGGGCGGTGGCGGCCGATTCTTCCAGACAGTCGTCGCTGAGATCCCCGTCCCGCCCGGCAAACTGCAAATTGGTGATGAGCATGGCCAGGGCGTTCAACGGCTGCCGCCACTGGTGGGCGATGTTTCCGATCATCTCCCCCATGGCCGCCTGCCGACCCTGACTGATGAGCACCTGGTCCTTCCGCCGCAGTTCGGCGACGGACTTTTCCACCTGATCACAGAGGGAGCGGTTGAGCATTTCCAGCTGCTCCTGCTTCTCGCTGAGTTCCGCCTGGGCCATAATCCGCTGGTTGATTTCCTGCTTGAGCATGGCGCTCTTGGTCTGCAGCTCTTCTTCAATCAACTTGCGCCGGGAGATATCGGCGTGGGTACCGGCGGCCCGAAGGGGTTTACCGTCCTGGTCGCGGACAACGATTTTGCCCCGGTCGAGAATCCATTTCCACCCCCCATCCTTGGTCCGCACCCGATACTCAGCCTCGATGTAGGGACTGCGCCCATGGAGATGGGCCTGGATCTTCGCCATGGCTTCAGGCAGATCCTCGGAATGCACCAGCTTCTCCCAGGACTCGCCGTAAGGTTCGAGTTCGTCCCGGGTAAAGCCGAGCATCGCCGCCCAATGCCGGCTGAAGTCGATATGATCATGAACCAGATCCCAGTCCCAGAAGGCGTCCTGAGCGCCGTCCAGCACCAGATTGAGCCGTTCCTCGCTCGCCGCCTTGGCCCGTTCGCTGGCCTCGGCGGCCTCCTTGGCTCGACGCAGCTCGCGTTCGGCCAAAATACGCTCGCTGATGTCCGCGGCCATGCCGCAGACCCCGTTGACCCGCCCTTCGGCGTCGTGGGTGGGGAATCTGATGGACAGAAAGTGGCGCGCCCCCTGGGGGCCGGAGAGAGTTTCATCGAAGACCTGCAGCCGAGCGCTGTCCATGGCCTCGAAATCGTTTTTCCGGAACTGAAGCGCGGCTGCTTCGGTGAAGATTTCATCATCGCTGCGCCCGAGAGCGTCCTCCCGCGCCACCCCCGTCACCTTTTCCCAGGAACGATTGACGATGGTATAACGCAGATCGCGGTCCTTGACGAAAATCAACGTGCCGCTGTTTTCAATGAGATCGGCGAGGAAGCGACGATTTTCGGCCAGTTCGGCGGTGCGTTCGGCAACTCGTTCCTCCAGGCACTCCTTCATGACGGTCAGCTCGTCGAAGCTGCCCTGCAAGGCCTCTTCCATGCGCCGGAAGTTCTCTTGCAGTTCTTCTTCCTCCCGGACGATGGCCGGTGCCCAGTCGATGCGCTCCCCCCGCAGAAGACGGTCGGGGAGTTCGCGGGTCGCCTGGCCGAGGGCGGCGATCGGTTGCAGCAAGCGCCGACTGATCCAAAGGGACAAGGAGAAAACGAGCAGCATCACCAGCGCGAGCGCCCCCAGGTTGAGCGAGGTCTGGTGAGTGAGAAGCCGAATTGTGGGGGAGACGGACATCTCCGCTACCAGCTGAAAATCGTCGTCCGGGGAAAGATCGACCTCGCGCAGAAGGAAGGAGCGGCTCCAGCGCTTCACGGCTCCGACCCCGGGGCGGGCCTCGGGTAACCATTGCATGACGGCTCCGGAAGGGATCAGTTTGCCGTCGGCGGGGAGGCTGAAAGGTTCAAGGATTTTCCGCTCCGGCCGCGTCGACAGAATCACCTGGCGATGATCGTCGACCAGAGTAATGTCGATGACTCCTTCCCGGTGTACGACCAGCCCTTGCAAAAGTTTTTGTGGGTGCTCCAGGGACAGGGCATGGGAGATGGCTCCCCGGTATTCGTCCCCCGACCAAAACGGCGCGAGGACAAGCAAGCGGGGGCCGGGCGTGCCGATGTTGCCGAGAAAGGCCGCATGCAGCACGGGGCGCCCCCGTTTGCGCAGATGCTCAACATAAGGGCGATCGCCGAGATCGATTCCGACCGTGGTCCGACCGAGTTCATCGCGATCCGGAGAAAAGGCGCGGGTGACATGGCGGCCGTCAAGCACCCCGATCCGGAAGGAATCACTGTGCGCCGCGCGGAAATCGTCAAGAATCCGTTGCATCCCGACAGGAGAAGCGGTCTCCGGATCGCCGACCAGGTCGGCGAGAAAAAGAACCTTGTGCCGCTCCTCCCTGAGCCAGTCGGCGACGGCCAGCCCGGCGACATCCGCGGCACGCACGGTCGTTTGCCGCAGGAACTCCATCTGCGTGCGGAAGGAGTCGGCAATGTCCAGATAGACCACAAAAAAGGCCGGGACCAGCACCACGCCCTGCACGATGACGCGTAAGCGTTCATGGAGGGAGAAGAGCGGTCCCCGCTCCCGCCCCCGCCGGATCAGCAGAAAAACGAGTTCGGCGATAAGCACATTGAAAATGCCGTTGACCCCCTGCTTGAGAGCGATGAGCAGGGCGGAGCCGTGGTAGAGTAGAGAGCTGGTTGTTGCGACCTTAGGCTTGGCATATCTGTTTCCGCCCCTTTCGTCTGGCGGTGTCTAAAGAGCTTCGCCGTAGTTGCCGTCACCAACCCTCCCTCATCAAACCGTGC
>JAVFAR010000170.1:0-4832 GCA_034002365.1 Trichloromonas sp. | reverse complement strand
TCATCGTCGATCCCAGCCATGCCACCGGGATCCGCGCCCTGGTGCCGGTGATGAGCAAGGCGGCCCTGGTCGCCGGTGCCCACGGGCTGATGGTCGAAGTCCATCCCGAGCCGGAGAAAGCCTTGTGCGACGGCGCCCAGAGCCTCACCGGCGAGGGCTTCGCGGAGCTCATGGGGGATGTCTCCGGGCTGCTCAGGTATCTCGGCTATTGATTGCCGATGCTCAGGCGGCGTGCAGGCGCAGCAGGGTGATTTCCGGGCGGCAGAGAAAGCGCACGGGCAGGACGCTGGTGCCGATCCCCCGGTTGACGTAGAGGGGGGTGGAGCCCGGGCCGACGCGGTAGAGTCCGGCGACGAAGGGATTGGAGAAACGGGGCAGGTAGAAGGGATCGACGAAGGGGATCTTGACCTGGCCGCCGTGGGTGTGTCCGCACAGGATCAGGTCGACGCGGCCGTCGAGCTGCTGGTGCCGGAAGGCCGGGACATGGGAGAGGAGCAGGTTGACCCGGCCGGGGTCGGCCCGCTGCTGCAGCCTGAGGAGATGATCGACGGGGGAGGGGTAGTCGAGGCCGAGAATCGAGAGGGGGACGTCGCCGGCCTCCAGGTCGAAACGTTCGTCGATGAGCAGGGTGACGCCCACCCCGGCGAAGTGACGGCGCAGATTTTCTCCTTCGAGACGTGACCAGTATTCCCAGTTGCCCTGCACGGCGAAGATCCCCTTCGGTGCCCGCAGCAGCTTCAGGAACTGGCGGACATCGGCGAGGTTGCGGTCTTTTTCGAGAAAATCGCCGGTGATGAGGATGGCTTCCGGCTTCAGGGCGTTGACCGCCGCCGCCACCCGGCGGTGGTAATCCTCGAAGGCCTGGATATGCAGGTCCGAGATCTGTACAAGGCGCAGTTCCCGTCCCGGCGGAATCTTGGCCAGGGGCAGGTGCAGTTCCTCGATCATGAAGGAGCGCGGCTCCCGCCACAGGGCATCCCCCGCCAGCAGGCCGCCGAGTCCCAGGGTGCCGGCCGTCAGCAGGCGGCGGCGGGTGATGCGCAAGGGCGGTTTTTCCGGAGTCGGTTCGGGTAAGGTCATGGGTCGTCGGGTTGCCGGTTCGGGTTGGGGGCTTGCGAGTCGCGGCGGCCTTGGGTATTCTAACCCGAAGCCCTCTCTATGTTCCAGGAAAGGTTTGAGGTTATGAACGAAATCATCCAGATCGCTCCCGAAGTTTACTGGCTCGGGGCCAAGCATCCCCAATTGCGGGTTTTCGACGAACTCTTCCCCACCGGCAACGGTTCCACCTATAACGCCTATCTGGTCAAAGGCACGAACAAGACGGCGCTGATTGACACGGTCAAGGGGCCCTTCACGGAAGTTTATCTCGATCGGGTCGCGGCCCTAGTGCCCCTCGACAAAATCGACCTGCTGGTGGTCAACCACACCGAGCCCGACCATTCCGGCGCCCTTGGCGAGCTGCTCAAGCGCAATCCCGATATCGAGATCTACTGTTCGAAAGCGGCGGAAAATTTTCTCAAGCAGATTCACGACGTGCCGATGAAGACCCACGCCGTGAGCGAAGGGCAGGAAATCGAGCTCGGGGGCAAGACCCTGCGCTTCATTCTCGCCCCCTATCTGCACTGGCCGGATACCATCTTCACCCTGCTGCCGGAAGAGAAGATTCTTTTCTCCTGCGACGCCTTCGGCGCCCACTTCTGCCCGGAAAAGCTCTTCGATGACGAATCCCCCGATTTTTCCGGGGATTTCACCAGTTACTTCGACATCATCATGCGCCCCTTCAAGGAGAAGATCCTCGAGGCGCTGGCCAAGGTCGAAAATCTCGAGTTGCGGATGATCTGCCCGTCCCACGGCCCGCTGCTGCGCCGCGATCCCAAGGCGGTTATCGCCGCCTACAAGACGCTGGCGGCGGCGTCCCCCGAGGACGGCAAGAAGCACGCGCTGATTCTGAGCCATTCCCCCCACGGCAATACCCGGAATATGGGCGCCGCCGTGCGTCGGGGGCTGGAAGCCCAGGGCGTGGCGGTGATGGAAATGGCCATGTACGGCGCCGAGGCCGGAAAAATACGCGATGCCCTGGAGTGGGCCGACGCCCTGGTGGTCGCCACCCCGACCATCAACCGCGATGCCCCGCCGCCGGTCTGGCAGGCGCTGGCGCTGGTTTCGACCGTTACTCCCAGGGGGCGGATCGGCGCGGTCCTCGGTTCCTACGGCTGGAGCGGGGAGGCGGTCAAGCTGGTCGAGGAGCGGCTCCTCGGGCTCAAGTACACCCTGGCTGCGCCGGGGTTGCATTATCGCTTTACCCCGGGCGAGGAGGATATTGCTGCTTGCGTTCAGATGGGGGAGCAGGTGGCGGCGGCGCTGTTTGGGGATAAATAGGACTGGCTGTATTTACGGAGGTAAAAGGCCGGTATTTGCCGGCCTTTTCCTTTGCTGCAAGGGTTACGTGCTGGGTTGTGGAGCCTTTCTTAGAACCGTCGGGTTCCGGCCCGACAGCCGGGTTACTTTTCTTTGGGCGCAAAGAAAAGTAACCAAAAGAAACTTGCCACTGCGTGGGGCATGGCGGCCGCTGTCGGCAGGGTTTCAATCCGCTTTCGTCGACGACAACAACGGCGGTACTTCGTGGCACCTCCCCCGGCGCGAGCGCGTGTCGAGGCGTCACCGGAGACGTTGGTAACCGCCGTTTCTGCAATCGCGTTTTTGGGTGAAAACCCTCAACCCCTCAACCCCTCAACCCCTCAACCCCTAAACCCCACAGATTTTCGGTTGTGGTTTTGCTTTTCCGGTAGCCCGGTGTTTGCTCAGCCGGGGAAACCGCTGAATCCCCCACCGCCGGCGGCATTTGCGCTACGCAGCACGGTCGCCGGCTTTGCCATGACGGTGATTACGTCCACAGCCCTTCGCGCCGGTGCTCTGCATGCCCCACGCAGTGGAGCCGTTTTTTTGCTTACTTTTTTGTCGGCTTACAAAAAAGTAAGTCGCCTGTCGGGGCGAGTCCCGACGGTTCTAGGGTTTTGCTTTTCGGATATTGGATATGTCTTCACTCATCGCCACCGTGGCCATCGCCGCCCCCATCGACAAACCCCTCTCCTACCTCATCCCCGACTCCCTGCGGGCGACGGCGCGGGTCGGGGTGCGGTTGCGCGTGCCCCTGGGGCGGCGGCAGGCGGTGGGTTATCTGCTCGCTCAGGCCGAGGGCGAGGCGGACGGCCTCAAGCCGGTGGCCGAGGTGCTCGACGCCGCGCCGCTCTTCGCGTCCGAACTGGTTCCCTTTTTCACCCGCGCCGCCGACTATTACGGCCATCCCCTCGGCGAGGTGATCCGCACCGCGTTGCCCGCCGGACTCTCCGGGCGCGGCGTGGAAATCGCCATCCTCCACGAGAAACTCTACAGGGCCACGGACCTGGCGGGCCAACCGAGCGGTGCCCTACAGAAAGAGGTGCTGGCCTTGGTCCGCGCCGCCGGACAGCTGACTATAAGCGAACTGCGGGCGCACGTCACCGCCCCCTACGGCGCCCTGCGGCGATTGGTGGAACTCGGCTATCTCGAAGAGAGCGAAAGCGAGCGTCGCCGTGACCCTTTTCTTGATCTGCCGGTCACGCCCGATGATGCCGTAGAGCCGACCGCCGAGCAGGCGGCGGTGCTGGCGCGGCTCGAACCGGCGCTCTCCGGTGGCGAGTTCGCTCCCTTTCTGCTGCATGGGGTCACCGGCAGCGGCAAGACCGAAATTTATCTGCGCGCCATCGATCAGGTTTTGGCCCAGGGGCGGAGGGCGCTGGTGCTGGTGCCGGAGATCGCCCTCACGCCGCAACTGGTAGGGTGCTTCCGCGCCCGCTTCCACGACGGTCGGGCGCGGATCGCCGTGCTTCATTCCGGGCTTTCCGAGGGCGAGCGCTACGACGCCTGGCGGGCCATCGCCCGTGGCGAGGTGGAAATCGTCATCGGCGCCCGCTCGGCGGTCTTCGCTCCCCTCGATGCGCTGGGCATCATCGTCGTCGACGAGGAGCATGAGGCGAGCTACAAACAGGGGGAGGGCTTTCGCTACCACGCTCGCGACCTCGCCCTGCTGCGTGGCCAGATGGCCGGGGCGACGGTGCTGCTCGGCAGCGCCACTCCCGCCGTCACCACTTTCCAGCGGGCGCAGAGCGGCCAGACCGGCTATCTGGAACTTCCCGGCCGGGTGCTGGCCCGGGATCTGCCGCAAATCGAGCTGGTCGATCTCGCCGCCACCCCCTTTGGAGAACACCTCTCCGCGCCGCTCTTGACCGCCCTGGAAGAGAATCTGGCGCGGGGGGAGCAGTCGCTGCTGCTGCTCAACCGGCGCGGTTTCGCCCCCTACCTGCTCTGCGCCGATTGTGGCACGACCTTTCGTTGCCCCAACTGTGAAATCACCCTGACCTTCCATCGGCAACACCGGCTGCTGCGCTGTCACTACTGCGACTACCGGCAGACGCCGCCGGAGCTCTGCCCCAACTGCCAGGGTGGCAATATCCATCCCGAGGGAATCGGCACCGAGCGCCTCGAAAGCGAGTTGGCCGAGCGCTTTCCGGAGGCCCGCATCGCCCGCATGGATCGCGACACCACCGGGCGCAAGGGGGCGCATCAGGCGCTGATGGAGCGCATGACCGGACGGCAGATCGACATCCTCGTCGGCACCCAGATGGTCGCCAAGGGGCACGATTTTCATGGCGTCACCCTGGTCGGCGTGGTCAACGCCGACGCCACCCTCAACTTCCCCGATTTCCGCGGCGCCGAGCGCACCTTCGCCCTGCTCACCCAGGTCGCCGGGCGGGCCGGGCGGGGGGGGCTGCCGGGACGGGTCATCATCCAGA
>JAVFAR010000169.1:0-4881 GCA_034002365.1 Trichloromonas sp. | reverse complement strand
CATCTTTCTGTCCTACAAACTTCATGCGCATTGATTTGATAATCTCGTGTACGGGTATCCACTTATCAGGATTCTCCTCCTTAGCATCTTCGAGGATACCTATAATAAGAGCCTTTGCATCATCCATTACGCATATTGTATCTTCCTTTGTTGGGATTGGCGGTGCATTCGGAGATGATACAAAACCTTTAGTGGTTGCGTCTTCTGCTGCATCCGTTAATTTTATTATTTCCATTCTCCAGTTAGTAGCGGTCTTTTGATTACCATCAACATCCTGATATTCTCTTGGTACAGCTTCCATTTTAACATGTGATCCGAGTATAGACGGGATAACATGAAATACTGTAAATCCACTATCCCCTTCTTTTATTTTTACTTTTAACCCCTTTGCTTGAAGGTATCCCACTAACCTTCCAAAGTCCTGGAATCCTTTTATATCAGATATCAAGCCGGAATCAGGAACACCGTTTATATCAAGGTCAGGCCCGTTATCATCAAACGATAACCTAAGTACCTGTCTTATCCTCTCTCCCCTTGTTACATCTGCAAAGTTCATTGATACTAACCTTGCTTCAAATGTTTCCTTTCGCCATTCATCCACTTTTATAAGTGGTACTTCTATCAGTCCATCTTCTATCGTTTCCAATTGTATCACTCCGGCAAGTCATAACAGTTATGAGATACGAAAAGCAGTTTCTCCGTTTCCCATAATCTTTTATAGAATCCTATTTCTATCTTATTCTGTTCGTATTCCTTTTTCGCTATCATTAGTAAAGAATCCCATTTAGTGTATTCCTTATCTTCTGCTAACATCTCCTTAAGTTTAATATCACGTTGTTTTTCGTTTTTATAATTGGGATCGAATGCAATTGCAATAAGATATTTTAGTTCTATTGCATCGGTGTTCGATTTACACTGTTCAATATCTAAAGATATATCAAGGTTACGTTTTTCTATTTCCCTGATACTATCGTTTATTTCGTGTAGTTTCATTCATATCACCCAAATATTTCATCCTGACATTTCTGACACATTCCAGATATTGAATATTCCTTCTTAGATAATTCGTCTTTAAACTCTTCTTCTTTAATATCCTTCTCACATTCAGTACACTTGTTATTGTCTATCAATTCCCTCTTATGTACAAAACACGGGATATTATAAACAAGTTTGTTTGTATCTGGTTTAGAGAGCATCGCAAAAACCTTCCTTTATCCCGTCTACCTTTCCTTCATTATATCCCATTTCAAAAGCATGTTTAAAAACCATCTTTTCAAATTCGGTTAAGAAAAAGATGTTCTTACTTTCATACTCTTTAATCGCTTCGGTGTAGTCCATAGTATCAATCTTCCTTTTTATTCTTATGATATTCCAATATACTTTTTGATATCCCATAATCATTACAAGCATAGGCTATCATGTTAATTGCTTCCCACTTCGTAATAGAACTATTATACATTTCATAATAATCCAATTGAAACTTCAATAGTCCTGACGTGGCTTTGTTATTTAAACTTTGTTTTATAGTTGGTGGCATAGTAAATCCCAAATCATATATTACTACACACTGGTATATAAAAGTATGTATTATGTATTCGTTCGTATGCAGTAGAACGTTTTTTAAACCAATACTATTTTATACTTTCAATTATAAAGTAGAGATATACAATTACCAATCTATTTATTTTAATCTGATTGGTATAGGAAGTGTTATTATAGAAACCATGATACAAGATGCGGATGGACTTGTCGAAGTGCCATTGATAAAACAATACGATCTTAGAACACATATGTTTGATTATATGAAAGATGCAATGGAAAAGGAGTTATGGGATGGACGAACCACTGTAAGAATATCAACACTTGCAAAATCGATTATATCATTGGTCGATAGTAAGTATAACATTGGTAGTAAGATTAAAACAACTACTTCCATAATGTACATAGGCTGTTTTAATATGATAAATCATTTGGATAAAGAACAATGGAACAAATTTATAGATAACAGTGCATCATTGGACTTTGGTACAATATCTGTATGTGATTACATAGGAACCGATGCGCATAAAACATATTATGATAATAAATTCGCATTAACTTCTATTGGATATAAATGGGTAGATAATCTCAACACAATATGGCCTGTTGCAGATAAGAAACAAATCATCTATCACATGTATAATGATCACAGATTAGGAAAGATGTTTGATATAGTCACTGATAGAATGGGATTCAGTATTAAAGAAGCTGCAAATATGTTCGCATTGTATGCAACAAAAGATAGTGATATTTTCGGAAAGGGGGGAACATCGATTCAACACCTCGAAAGGATAGATAAATTAATGAAGTTCAACAATCAGATAATAAATGACGGGATTAAATCATTCAACGACAGTTTTATAAAATATGATTGATGTTTTATAATATTGACAGATATTATAAAAAAGTTAGAGAGAGATGACAGATATTTTATATATAATATATACTACTACACATGATAGTATATATTATTAACAAACTCCCTAAAAAGTGGTTACGTGGCTACGGGCGTGCATATAGCCATAATATAGGCACTGTTATAAGAAATTTAAAACCTAAAATGTTTAGGGGTTTATTATCTTAGAACTCATCTTTGGGTGATAACATGAAACATGTCATACACAGAAACAATAAGACAAGTTGGTTAGAGATAATAACAGATAGTATAGATATTCCTATATATATAACTTTTGGGAATGGGATAGAATACAGCATTGAAGACAATGTTATAACTATAAGAAACATGGAACAGGAGACTATAAAAAAAGTAAATGAAATGAATGAGTTACAAGCAATATTGAAAAGATGTTTGCGCAATAACACATACGATCATGATAAGATGGTTAAACAATTCAATAGAGGATCATTCCAAGATATACGCAAGGATAGAATTGAAAGGATAAGAGGATATGATACGGTTGGAAATGAAGAATGTAAAAGGATATACGAGGATTTCTTAATAGAATGGTATCATTTGATATCAAGTAAGGATAGAGAATATTATGATAGGTATAGATAATTGCCTATCTCTCTTTTTCACATCACAAGTTTTATATACTATACGTGTGTACGTATAATTGCAGTTAGATGATAACTGCGGGAGAGATTTACTATGAACCAAAATACAGAAGTGATCATTACAAAGAACGATGGACTAGAAACCGCTAACCTGTTTATAGACGGTCATAATCCAGCTGCTATCACAGGAGAACGTATTGTAATTGCAGTAAGCACTAAGACAAAGCAAGTGTGTGGGATTTTTGCGTACATGGGAAATACCATTGTAGGGCAATTTCATAACCTTGATAATCCGAATATAAGAGATAACAGATAATATCTCTTTTTTCTATCATGTTACATGCGAATCCTTTAGGATGAGCATACAATAAAGTGAGTTGAATAATATGGAACAGTTGCCTAAAGTCATAGTGTATCAAGGTAAACATTATGTTGAATGTCCTAAGTGTGGATTAAGAACTAACTTCAAACTATCTTTGTATAGGACGGCACACTACTGTAACTATTGTAAAAAGATATTGGTAGTAGTACCTGGAGAGAATGAGATAGTAACAGAGAGTGAATGGAGAATAGAAGATGAAATGTAGATTAGATACACAATTTAGTTTAGAAGAGTATAAGGAATTGGAAGAGGAGAAGGAGAAGTTGGGATTGAACTGGAACAAATGTATTATGATATGGATGAGGACAAGTAAAGAAGTTCAAGAGAAGATGAATAAGAAGAAGATGAATAAGAAGGTGAAGTGAATGGGAACGGAAATTAAGTATTTTTGTGATAGGTGTAAGAAAGAAGTCATAGCACCTGGATATTTAAATATAGCCGGATATAAATACAACGGTGCTACAAAAGATTTGGAGTTGTGTGAATCGTGCAATGTCCTTTATGGAGAAGTGCTTGGAAATTTCCTTTGTAAAAATAAAGACGGTGAATTGAATGGATAATTATGAGTTCTTAAATGGGTACATGAAAGTATTGATACCTATTATTGAAAAGCAGGAAACATGGAATACGAATGATTTGAGACAGGTTTTGTTCAACACGCATTTTACATACATTGTTAATGGAGGAAACAACAATGGTTAAGTCTCCTATCATCAAATCTTTATTTTTAATAGCTGCTATCGGCGCAGTGTTCTTACCAGGGAATGTTCCTATCATGGATAATCCCGTTTACATGTATTGTGTGGGGATCGTGATAAGTGCGGTGGTGTTTTCATGACTTTAACAGGATGGTTGTTAAGCGGTGCTGTTATAGGATTAATAGCAGGATGGATTATAGCGAATAAGATTAAAGCGTACATTAAAAAGGAGAACGAAGAATGGAACAACATAGCCAACAAAGAATAACATGTGAAATAGAGTTTGCTGATCCTCGTGGAGTATCGGAGTTAGCAGATGTATGGTTATTGCGGGATGATCATGTACTTACATCATGGAGAAACGTAGTATTGCAGATAACAAAGGTAGGAGTAGAAATATTCAGGAACAAACCTTCTTTTTTATCTACACTAATTGGAGCAAGTAGAAACGAAGAGGTAATTGCTACAGTTTACAGGAACGTAGTAGATGAGATTATAGACAAGAGGAATACTGGAGAAAAGTAGAGTATTGATATTCTCATAGAATGCAGTTATTAAGGTCGTATATGAGTTATAGGACGTTTTTATCTTAAAAAGGTATAAACACCTTACCATAGAAAAATAATGTCTTAAAAGTGGATAAAGCGGGGTGAAAGTATTAATGGTAATGTTTGAAGGGAATTGGTTAGAAAAGGTTAGTATGAATATCCTGTTTAAAGGCGCATAGTAATGTCGTAAATGCTC
>JAVFAR010000168.1:0-4921 GCA_034002365.1 Trichloromonas sp. | reverse complement strand
GAGACGGTGACGGTTTCGGCCTGTTTCACCAGAATCCCCCGGTCCACCGCCAGATATTCCCCTTCAACCGCGTCCTTGCGGGTGAAAAAGAGCAGTCCCGGCGGTAATGCCGAAACGAAGTCGATATGCCGGGGCTTGATGCCGAAGTGCCCGTCTTCCCCCTCGGCCATCAGGGAAACGACCTCGGCGTCCAGCACCACCTCGTCGGGAACGAGCACGCGCAGCTTCATCCCTTATCCCTCCCCTTGACTTCGTCGATGGTGCCGATCATGTACAAAGCCTTTTCCGGCAGGCCGCTGAATTCGTCGGCGAGAATCCGCTCACAGCCCGCCAAGGCCGCTTCCAGGGGGACGGCCCGTCCGGCCATCCCGGTGAACTGCTCGGTGGTGAAGAAAGGCTGGGTGAGAAAGCGTTCCAGGCGGCGCGCCCGAAAAACCGTCCGGCGGTCCTCGCGGGAGAGTTCCTCGATGCCGAGCATGGCGATGATGTCCTTGAGCTCTTCGTAAGTGGCCAGGGTGTGGCGGATTTCCTTGGCGATGCGGTAATGGCGTTCGCCGACCACCTCGGGGCTGAGCATCTTCGAACCCGATTCCAGGGGATCGACGGCCGGATAGAGCCCTTCCCCCGCCCGCTTGCGCGAGAGGACGATGGTGGCGGAAAGATGCGAAAAGGTATGGACGGCGGCGGGATCGGTGAAATCGTCGGCGGGGACGTAAACCGCCTGAATCGAGGTGATGGCGCCGCGCCGGGTGTTGATGATGCGCTCCTGCAGGGCCGCCAGTTCGGTGGCCAGGGTCGGCTGGTAACCGAGGCGCGAAGGGAGCAGGCCGAGCAGCCCGGAAATCTCCATGCCCGCCTGGATGTAACGGAAGATGTTGTCGATCAGGAGCAGCACATCCTGCCCCCGATCCTCGCGGAAGTATTCAGCCATGGTCAGGGCGGTGAACCCGGCGCGGAAGCGCGCTCCCGGCGGCTCGTTCATCTGGCCGAAGACCATGACCGTATTTTTCAGCACCCCGGCGTCGCGCATCTCGCGATAGAGTTCCTCCCCCTCGCGGCAGCGTTCGCCGATGCCGCAGAAGACCGAAACCCCCTCATGTTCGCCGGCCATGTTGTGAATCAGTTCGGTGATGAGGACCGTTTTGCCGACCCCGGCGCCGCCGAAAAAGCCGGCCTTGCCGCCCCGCTCCAATGGGGCGAGGACATCGATGGCCTTGATGCCGGTGGTGAAGATTTCCTCGCGGGTCGAGCGCTCGGCCAGGGGCACCGGCTTGCGGTGGATGGAGCGCCGCTCCGCATCGGGCAGGGGCTCCCCCCGGTCGATGGGCTCGCCGAAGACGTTGAAGGCGCGGCCGAGAATCTCCGGCCCGACCGGCACCCGCAACGGCTCGCCGCGATGGGTGACGACGGCGCCCCGGGACAATCCCTGGGTGGGGGTGAGGGCGATGCCACGCACCTGGCGGGCGTCGAGATGGAGGGCGACCTCGATGACGACCTCGCCGTTATCCCCGGCCTGGAGGAGGGTGTCGACCCGGGGGAGTTCGCCGTCGAAACGGACATCCACCACCGAGCCGCGCACGGCGGAGACGGTTCCCGGATTGTGGTTCACATCGGCCATAAAGGGGTGCACATTTCGCGGGGGTTGGTCAAGGGGCTTTAAACGATTGTCTTTTCAATTATAGCCTCTCCCCGGCAAAGGTCCAGCGGACGGGGGGGAATAGCTTGATCGACTTTGGGATTGCCGCGACCGCGACTTGCGGGTTAACTTGTTCCCGCCGATAGATTGAAAGGGAGGGTGGAGAGATGATTCAGCTGATTGTCAATGCCGACGATCTGGGGAGCGGGCCGGCGCGGGACCGGGGGATTTTACGCTGTTTCGAGCAGGGGATCGTCACCAGTGTTTCGCTCTTGGCCAATGGCCCGCACTTTACCGAGGCGGCCCGCGAGGCCGTCCGCCTGGGGCTGCCGCTGGGGGTTCACCTGAACCTCTCCGAGGGGCGGGCGCTGACCGGCGTCATCGCCGGACTGACCGACGAGGCCGGGGAATTCCCCGGCAAGCCGGAGCTGCGGCGGATTCTCGCCGCCGATAATTTCGACCGCCAGGGCGCGCGGCGCGAGCTGGCGGTACAGATCGACCGCGTGCGTCAGGCCGGTTTGACTCCCGATCATCTCGACAGCCACCAGCATTTCCTTCTCTTTCCCGCCGTGACCGGTCTGGTGCTCGATCTGGCCCGTGACGAAGGCATTCGGGCCCTGCGCCGGCCGCTGCCGGCGGAAGATCCCCGGCGCGATCCGCCGCCTCCCCTGGGGGACGAACTGGCCCTCTACCGGCGCCTGGCTCCCGCCGCTTCGGCGCAAATCGACGGGGCCGGGTTCTTCGCGCCGCAGGGCCTGTGGGGCATGACCATCCTCGACCGGCTCGACAACCAGGCGCTGCCGTCGCTTTTGGAAGAGATTCCGGACGGGGTCTGGGAGCTGATGGTGCATCCCGGCTATCGCGATGCGGGCCGGCCCTTTTCCGGCCCGGAGCGGGTGCGGGAAATTCTGGCCCTGACCGATCCGCGCATGACCCGACTGATCCGCGAAAAGGAAATCCGTCTGACGAACTTCGGAGCCTGCGCATGCGCATCCTGATTCTTTCCCCCCGGCAGGACCGGGCCACCGGCAACTACGTGACCGCGCGCCGATTCCAGCGCGGGCTGGAAGCTTTCGGACACAGCGTCCGGCTGGCGGAAGTTTCTCCGGAGCCGGCGCCTGTGGCCGACCAAGTCGCCGCCTTTGCTCCCGATCTGGCGATTCTGCTCCACGCCTACCGTACCGGCCGCCCCTGGCTGGAGTCGGGCGCCAAGCTGCCCTTTCTCGTGCTGCTGACCGGCACCGATGTCCATCAGGGTCTGGATGACTCCGAGCAGCGTCCCTGGATTCGGCGGGTCTTCCGCGAAGCCGCCGTGGTGGCGATCCAGAATCCCCTGACCTGCGCGGCGCTGCGCCGCGATTATCCGCAACTCGGCTCGCGTCTGCATTATCTTCCACCCGGTATCGAATTGGGCAGGGCGCCCTATGCCCTGCGGCAGCTTCATGGGATTTTGCCGGAGACTTTTCTCTTCTTCTGTCCGGCGAGTCTGCGGCCGGTCAAGGGGGTGCTGGAGCTGCTCGAACTCTTCGATCCCCTGGCCCGGTCGCGGCGGGATTTCATCGTTGCCTTCTGCGGCCCGGAACTGGACGCGGACTATGCCCGCCGTTTCCATGCCGCCCTGAAGGCGCGCCCCTGGGCCAGGTATTTCGGCATCATCCCGGCCGAGGCCATGCCCGCCGCCATGGCGGAAACGGACGTCATCCTCAACAACTCCGTCGCCGAGGGGTTGCCCAACGCCCTGCTCGAAGCGACGGTCGTCGGCCGGCCGATTCTCGCCCGCGACATTCCCGGCAACGCGGCGGTGGTGCGGCCGGGAGTCAATGGCCTGCTCTACGGGGATGGAGAGGAATTTTCGGCGTGCGTTTCGCGTCTGCTCGACGACGGCGCCCTGCGTGCCGTCTTATCCCGCGCCGATACGGAAGGGTACCGTCCCGAGCGGGAGGCGGCCGAGCTTCGGCGGTTGTGTGAAGGGATGCCGGGGGAGTTCTAGCGTTTTTCCTCGGTCCAGCCGTGGAGGATGGTGCGGAAGCGGGACCAGAAGGTGACGCCGAGGGTCGAGAGGTAGACGTGCAGGAGGAGGAAGGACAGGATCGCGCAGCCGGCGATCCAGTGAATGGCGATGAGGGCCTTGATGCTGCCGAACATGTCGATGATTTTCCACGGGGGGGAGAGGGATTTCAGGGCCATGCCGGTGACCATCTGCAGCGGGAAGAGGCCGAGCATGACCAGCAGGTAGAGGGGTTTTTCGATGGGGTTGAACTTGTTGTCCGGGGTCGGCTGGTGCGGGTTGGGCTCGCCGTGGAAATAGCCGCCGAAATAATAGCGCAACTGGGCGCGCAGTTTGCTGCTTAACTCTCCCCTGCGCGGCAGATAAAGAGTGCCGAGACTGCCGGCGATGATGGCGTGATAGAAGAACCAGACGAAAAAACTTAAGGTGACGAGCAGTCCGGTGGTGTTATGGACTTCGATGGCGGTACGGAAGTTGGGAACGACATGAATCTGCCCGGGAAAACGCAACTGCGCGCCGGTTCCGATCAGAACCAGCACGCAGATGCCGTGGAAGGCATGCCAAAGGCGTAAAAAGAGGGGATGGATGTAGTCTTTCCTGCCGACGGCCATGGGGCGATCCTCGGACCGGCCCGGGGCCGGTGGGTTACACGGTTAGTGTTTCTCCTCGATCTCTTCCCACCCGTCCCACATCGGCTTGAAATGCGCCCAGGGGGTGACGCCCAGGGTGGCCAGGTAGACATGGGTAAAGACGAAGGCGCACAGGGCGCAGGCGCAGAGGAAGTGCAGATGCACCAGAACCTTCAGCCCGCCGACCATGTGCACCAGGCTCCAGGCCGGGGCGATATAGAGCAGGGCCAGCCCGGTGAGGGTCACCAGGGGGACGAGCATCAGCATGATGACCATGTAGGCCGCCTTCTGCAGGGCGTTGAACTTGTTTTCCGGCGTCGCGTGATGGGGGTTGGGGCGGCCGCGGAAGAAGTTGAAGAAGTAGTAGGCCCCCTGCAGCCAAAGGCCGCGCTGGATGTCGTGCTTGCCGGGGATGTAGAGCTTGGCCAGGGAACCGGCGATCAGAGCATAGTAGCCGAACCAGAGGACAAAGGAGAGGGCGACCACGATGCCGGCGGTATTGTGCAGGCGAATCGCCGACTTGTACGTGCCGAAGAGGTTGACGTACTCGGGGAAGCGGATCTGCAACCCGCTCAGAATCAGGGTCACGATACCCAAAGCGTGGAGCCAATGCCAGATGCGTACCGGGGTCGGATTCAGATAGATTTT
>JAVFAR010000167.1:0-4951 GCA_034002365.1 Trichloromonas sp. | reverse complement strand
TGCGGCGAATCATGAGTCACCCAGCCAAGCGGATCGATGAGCTGCTGCCGGATCGTTGGCTGGCCTCCCGGCAGAAGAATGCCGCATCGCAGAACATCTAGCAAGATGGGCGGGGTTGACGGTTACGCACTGGTTGCACAGGCGGCGTACCAGGCGCTGGGCGATGATGCCGAGCATGACCTCGGGGGCGATCTGGATGTCGTCGAGATCGATGACCCGCAAATCGAACTTCCGCGCAAGGGCGTTCAGCAGCTGATCCTCGCTGATCCGGCCGGATTCGACCATGATCGTGCCGAGCCGCTTGTGTTTTTCCGAGTCCTGGCGGGCGCGCACTTCCTCCACCTGCTTGCGCGTCACCAGCCCGGCGTCGATGAGAATGTCGCCGACGCGATAGCGGGGAGGATGAAGGCCGCTCTTTCCGGCGTTGGCCAGGGCGGTTTCCACCGTTTCCTGGGTGAGATTACCCTGTTCGCTCAGCAATTCCCCCAGGCGGCGTTTACGTAGCTGCTCCTGAAACTCCAGGGCTGAGTGCAGGGTATTTTCATCCACCGCCCCCTGTTGGAGCAGCACCTGCCGTGGGCGACGACGATGCCGTGACGTCTGACGTCGTCGAGGAAATCCTTGGCGTGCTCCGCCTTCACCGCCACTTCCCAGCCTTCCGCCGGGGTCAGCGCCAGCTCCAGGTTCCAGGTGCGGGGGCGGCGGCCGCTGAGGCCGCTGGCGTCATCTCCGAGATCGAGATTGGCCGCGACCAGATCCCGGTCGAAGTCCTCCAGGGCCGTGAGATATTCGGCCTCGAAGGTCAGGATGCCGTAACTCGCCGAGAGATAGGCCGCGCCGCCGGCGACGCTGGAGCGGTAGAGGCTTTCATCGGCAACCAGTTCGCCGTCGCTCTCGGCCAGATCGCTGATATACGAAACGCCGAAACTCAGGCCTTCGGCGGGGGTGACCTCAATGGCCGCGACGAAGGAGTCGATGCTGTTGTTGTCGCCGACGGTGTCGACTTCGCCGTTGAAAAAGCCGGTCTTGAACTCCACCAGATCCCCCCACAGGTAATCGAAGTAGAGGGCGGTGTCGTTGGTTTCCCCCAGCTCCAGGGTCAGGGGATCGGAAACGAAACGGCTGTTGAACATGCCGAAGGGGACGTACATCTTGCCGCCGTAGATGCCGATGCGGCCACCGGCAACAGCGAAGGGATGGGTCAGATGGATGAGGGCCTCGTCGACCTCGACCGTATCGTCCTCGCCTTCGACCTCTTCATAGAGAAAGACGATGTGCCCGCCGATATTCTCGTTGATCTCGACTTCAAGCTGCACCTGGGCGGTGGCCAGGGTCAGGTCGCTGCTCTCATCCCCCCCTTCCGGCTTCTCCCAGATCCCTTCCAGTTCCAGCAGGCCGTGGAAACGCAGGTATTTACCGAAGGCTTCCAGGGTGAAGGGCTGATCCGGTTCGGCCTCGCGCCCTTCGAGAGCGGCGATGCGGCGTTTGAGGTTTTCGATCTCGCCGCGCTGGTCGGGAGCGTCGGCCCAGGCCGACGGCGCAGCCAGCGTCAGCAACAACAGGGCGGAAAGCAGTGTCGGACGAATGTTCATCGGCAGGGATCTCCTTGACGATGGCATAGAGGGGGGATATGCCCTGGGGAGTTGTTCAGTAGCGCCCCATTTCCGCGTCATCCAGGGCGATGAAGGTCGGCTCGTCCCCGCCCCAGGAAGTTTTCACGGCGGTCCTGCTTTTCGCTTCCCTGCCGAGGTTGACGGCCCGGGGTACGCTCTTCGCCCTTTTCGGTGTTGTGATCGGTTCCATTTCCGTTCTTCGAAGCACAAATTGGGCCAGCAAGGTGCGTAATTCGCCGGCTTGACCGGAAAGCTCCTCGGCGGCAGCCGCGCTTTCCTCCGAGTTGGCGGTGCCCTGCTGGGTCGCCTGGTCGATCTGACTCAACCCCTGATTGATCTGCTGGATGCCTAACACCTGTTCATTGGCGGCGGCGGCGATTTCACTGACCAGCTTGTTGAATCTGGTGACCCCCAGTACGATCTCGTCGAGAGAGGAAGCAGTGCTTTCGGCGATCTGCGCGCCATTGGCGGCTTTGGCCACGGACGATTCGATCAGTTCCGCCGTTTCATGGGCGGCCTTGGCGCTGCGGGCGGCAAGATTGCGCACTTCCTCGGCAACGACGGCGAACCCCTTGCCGTGCTGTCCGGCCCGAGCCGCCTCGACTGCTGCATTCAAGGCCAGCAGGTTGGTCTGGAAGGCGATTTCGTCGATGGTTTTGATGATTTTCGAAATGTTCTGGCTCGCCTGATTGATGTCGCTCATCGCCTCGACCATGCGTCGCATCTCTATGTTGCCCTTTTCCGCCGCCTGCATGACCTTGCCGGAAAGGGCGTTGGCTTCCCCCGCGCCCTCGGCGCTCTGGCGGGACTGGGTTGATATCTGCTGCATCGATGCGCTGATTTCTTCCAGGGAGGCGGCTTGTTCGGCGGCGCTTTGGGAAATCGACTGGCTGGTATCGGCGACCTGATTCGCGCCGCTGTCCAGTTGGTTCGCCACGGTCTGAATCTGGCCGAAGGTGTGCTGGAGGTCGCCGCCAAGTTTTTTCAGCGCACCGCGCAACAGGTCATGGTCGTCGCGGGGGCGGGCCTCGAAGGTCAGATCGCCTTGGGCGAGGCGGCTCAGCACATCGACGATTTCGTGTTGCAGGCTGTCGGCGAAACGGTCGAGTGTGGCGGCCATGCGGCCGATTTCGTCCGAACGCTCTCCGAGGTTGAGCCGCAACTCAACATGCCCCTTTTCCATCTCATCCAGCATTTCCACGCTCTTGCGCAGCGGCAGGCTGATGCTTCGGGCCAGATAAAGGCCGAAACCGCCGGCGGCGACCAGGGAGATAAGGATGGCCGCGAGCAGTATGGTTACAACCCTGGCCTTGTTGGCTTCGGCGTCGGCCATGGCCTGCGCCTTGGCTGGGTCGATAACCCCTTCCATGGCGTCGTGCAGACGGGCAAGAATCCCCTGGGTAAGCGAGTCGAGACTTTTGTCGGCCTCTTCGCTGTACGCCTGGCGATTCTTCATCTCCGTCAGCAGGCCGGCGAAACCGTCAAGATCGACGGCAACCGTGGCGGCAACCTGGGACAGGGCCTCTTCAGCGGTGAGCAGCGGGCGCCACTCGGCCAATCCCTCCCGGGCCGCCGTCAGGGCTTCTTGCGCTTCCGCGAAATGCTCGGGGACAGGGGTGTTGTGGTAAATTTCGACGGTGCCGGCGAGGTGGACCACGGGCTGAATGACCGCTTCATTCATGACCATGTCGATGTTGCCCCAACGGTCGAGCTCGACCACATCATGGGCGACCCGAGACGTTCCCCAGTAGCCCGCATAGCCGATCAGACATAGCAACAGCAACATACCGCCAACCAGCGCCATCAATTTGCCCTGAATGCTCATGAAACCCCCTGTGTGCGAGATGAAAATTCCCCCCGATGTGGGGAAAATACCGATTCGGATTTCGTGCTCTGCAATATGTTTGCCATTTGCAATGGCTAATGGCTTGGCTCTTATGGCGCCGGTTGTTTGCTGGAGCAAAGTACGTTTTTTTGCCGAAAAACAATATCCGCTAAAGGACAGTTTTTTTAAGGGCTATGTTAAAAGGCTGTCAAGTGGCGGTGAAAAGACGAGAACCCGTCGAGGATGAAAAAACCCCGACGGGCCGATGGGAAGAAACCACCGGGCTGCGGAATCTCCTTCGAAGCCCGGTGGATATTGTGGTGAAGGTTATTTCCCCCAGTTTGAGCGGGCGGGCAGGATATTCCGTCCCGGCGTCGGCGGTTCGCTGCCCGTTGCGTTCAGGCGGAAGCGACTGAGCAGTTCCTTCAACTGCTCGGCCTGGCTCGCCAGTTCCTCGGCGGCGGCGGCGCTCTCCTCGGCATTGGCGGTATTGCCCTGGGTGACGTTTTCAATCTGTCCCAGGCCGAGGTTGACCTGGGCGATGCCCTGCGCCTGTTCTTCCGAACCGGCGGCGATTTCGCTGACCAGGTCGCTGGTTTGGGTGATGCCGGACAGAATCTCGGCCAGGGCCTCGGCGGTACGGTGGGCGATATCCACGCCGTTAGCCGCCTTATGGACCGAGCCTTCGATCAGTTCGGCGGTCTCGCTGGCGGCCTTGGCGCTGCGGGCAGCGAGGTTGCGGACTTCTTCGGCGACGACCGCGAAGCCCTTGCCGTGCTGCCCGGCCCGAGCCGCCTCGACCGCCGCGTTGAGGGCGAGCAGGTTGGTCTGGAAAGCGATCTCGTCGATGGTCTTGATGATCTTGGAGATGTTCCGGCCGGACTGGTTGATGTCGTCCATGGCCGTCATCATCTCTTCCATCTGCCGGTTGCCTTTGTTGGCGGCTTCCCGGGCTTGGGCCGAAAGCGCCCTGGCCTGCCGGGCATGTTCGGCGTTGGCCTTGGTCCGGCTGTTGATGTCGTGCATCGAACTGCTGATTTCCTCCACCGCGCTGGCCTGTTCCGTTGCCCCCTGCGAAAGGGTCTGGCTGACATCGGCGATCTGCGCGGCCCCGCCGGCAATCTGTCGACTGGCCCCCTGAAGCTGACCCATCACCTCGCACAGGCGACTGTTGGCGCGAGCCAACGGTTCGCGGATGAGCCCTTGCGCCTTGAAGGTGAAATCCCCTGCCGCCAGCTTCTCGAAGGCGGTCAGGATTTCACCTTGCAGATTGTCGGCGAAGGCGTCAAGGGCCTGGGCCATGTGCGCGACTTCGTCTCGGCCGGACATGCGCAGCCGCTGGCTGAGATCGCCGCTCTGCAAGGCGTCGAGCATGGCGACGGTTTTTTTCAGGGGGCGGCCGATGCCGCGGGCGAAGAGGTAGGCGAGGGGAACTGCGGCCAGGAGGACCAGCAAGGAAATGCCGATGATCAGATAGATGGCCTTGTTGAAACTGGCAATAAATTGATTCTTG
>JAVFAR010000166.1:0-5127 GCA_034002365.1 Trichloromonas sp. | reverse complement strand
GGTCAATATTGAAACGGACATCCTCGGCAAGTACGTGGAGCGCCTGCTCGGGCGCGCCCCCCGGGGCGAAACCCGCGCCGCCGTCGATCTTGAATTCCTTGCCAAGCATGGATTTCTGTGACATAGTAGCGGGCCGAAAAAAAGGAGTTTTTCTCATGCCCATCGCCAAGATCGAAGCCGCCCTGGAGGATATCCGCCAAGGCAAAATGGTCATTCTCATCGATGACGAAGACCGGGAAAATGAAGGCGACCTGACCATGGCCGCCGAAAAGGTCACCCCCGAGGCCATCAACTTCATGGCCCGCGAGGGGCGCGGCCTGATCTGCCTCTCCCTGACCGAGGAGCGCGCCGATCACCTCGACCTGCCGCTCATGGTCCAGAACAACAGTTCGTCCTTCGGTACCGCCTTCACCGTCTCCATCGAGGCGCGGCGCGGCGTCACCACCGGCATCTCCGCCGCCGACCGGGCGCACACCATCCAGGTCGCCATCGCCGACGACAGCACCGCTCGCGATCTCGCCCGCCCCGGCCACGTTTTCCCCTTGCGGGCGAAGAAGGGCGGGGTGCTGGTGCGCGCCGGTCAGACCGAGGGCTCCGTCGATCTTGCCCGCCTCGCCGGGCTCAAACCGGCCGGCGTCATCTGCGAGGTCATGAACGAAGACGGCACCATGGCCCGCCTGCCGGAACTGAAAAAGTTCGCCAAACTGCACGATCTGAAAATCATTTCCATCGCCGATCTGGTCTCCTATCGCATGCGCAAGGAGCTGCTGGTGCGGCGCGCCGCCGAGACGGTGATTCCCATTCACGACTGCGGCGAATTCGCCGCCATCGCCTACGAGAACGACGTCGACAAGGCCCAGCATCTGGCCCTGGTCAAAGGCGTCATCGATCCGGAAAAACCGGTGCTGGTGCGGGTTCATTCCGAATGCCTGACCGGGGATGTCTTTGGCTCCCAGCGCTGCGACTGCGGCGAGCAGCTCCATGCCGCCATCCACCAGATCGACGAGGAGGGCTGCGGGGTGCTCCTCTACATGCGCCAGGAAGGGCGGGGCATCGGCCTGATCAATAAGCTCAAGGCTTATGCCCTGCAGGATCAGGGCTGCGACACCGTCGAGGCGAACGAGGCCCTCGGCTTCAAGGCCGACCTGCGGGATTACGGCATCGGCGCCCAGATCCTTTCGGAACTGGGGGTGCGCAAGATCCGCCTGATGACCAACAATCCGAAGAAGATCATCGGTCTTGAAGGGTACGGCCTGGAGGTTGTCGAGCGGGTGCCGATCCAGATGCCCGCCTGCGAAACGAACAAGCGCTATCTCGCCACCAAGCGCGAGAAGCTCGGCCATCTGCTGGAAAATCTCTAAGCCGGATGTGGGAAGGGAAGAATTCATGAGTAATCTGATCGAAGGACATCTGGACGCCGGCGGGCTGCGCTTCGGGCTGGTGGTCAGCCGCTTCAACAGCTTTATCTGCGACCGTCTGGTCGAAGGGGCCGTCGACGCTCTTGTCCGTCACGGCGCCGATGCCGCGAATATCGACATCGCCAAGGTGCCCGGGGCCTTCGAGCTGCCGCTGGCGGCTCAGCGCCTGGCCCAGAGCGGCCGCTACGACGCCCTGATCTGTCTCGGCGCGGTGATTCGCGGTTCCACTCCCCATTTCGATTACGTCGCCGCCGAGGTCTCCAAGGGCCTGGCCTCCGTCGGCCTGGCCAGCGGGGTGCCGGTGGCTTTCGGGGTGCTGACCACCGACACCATCGAGCAGGCCATCGAGCGGGCCGGGACCAAGGCCGGAAACAAGGGCTTCGAGGCCGCCGTCACCGCCATTGAAATGGCCAACTTCTTGAAGAAACTGTAGGATTCATGGCCAAGGGAATGCGCAGGCAAGGGCGGGAGCTGGCCCTGAAAATCATCTACAGCCTGCAGGATCAGGATTCGTCCCTGGAAGAGGTCTTTGCCGATTTCTGGACGAACTTCCGCTTTCGTGACGACGTCCTCGGCGATCCCCTCGACGAGTTCAACCGCCCGACTCCCCCCGAGGTCCGGGAGTACGCCGAGGGCTTGGTGCGCGGCGTGGCCGATTACCTGGAGCGCATCGATCAGATGATCGAGGAACTCTCCACCAACTGGGCACTCGACCGCATGGCCCGCGTCGACCTGTCGCTGCTGCGGCTGGCCGCTTACGAGCTGCTGGCCCGTCCCGACGTGCCCGCCAGCGTCGCCATCAACGAGGCGATCGAGATCGGCAAGGTTTACGGAACCAAGGACACCCCGGCCTTCGTCAACGGCATTCTCGACAAAATCTCCCGCGCCTGCCGTCCCGCCGGATCATGAGCCGTTTGTGCCGGTCCGACGAACCCCTCGACCGGCTGCCGGGGGACGTGGCCGCCGCCTTCATCTTCAGCGATGTTCGCCCGCCCCGGGGCGGTGCCGCGCTGCTCGACTGGCGGCTGAACGGGCGGCTTACGCGCATGCTCCTCGACGGCGAGGCCGAGGGCAGGCTCGGTGAACATATCCTGGTCGCCAACAACGGCAAACTGGCCGCCGACTGGGCCCTCTTTGTAGGCGGCGGGGCCGCGCCGGCGCGGCTGTCCGCTCCCTCCCGCAAGCTTCTGCGCCATCTGCTCGACGTCTGCCGCCGCGCCGGTTTCACCCGGCTGGCCATCGGCCTCAGCGCCGCCGACGGGGCGGAGGCCGAAGCCCTGGAAAAGACGTTGGCCGAGCTTCTGGCCGAGGCCGCCGCTCCCGAGCTGGAATGTCGGCTGGCCATTGACGACGACCTCTGAGAACTCGGTCCCGCCCCTTCATGCATCATCCATAGACGAGGATTCCATGAGAGAAATCAAGATAGGCTTGCTCGGTTTCGGCACCATCGGCACCGGTGTGGTCAAGGTGCTGCAGGACAATGCCCAGCTATTGCAGGATCGTCTCGGCGCCAAGCTGACCCTGGCCCGCATCGCCGATCTCGATATCACTACCCCGCGTGATGTCTCTGTCGCTCCCGAACTGCTCACCACCGATGCCGACGCCGTTCTCAGCGATCCCGCCATCGATCTGGTCATCGAACTGATCGGCGGCTATGAACCGGCGCGCAGCTTCGTGCTCAAGGCCATCGCCAACGGCAAGCACGTGGTCACCGCCAACAAGGCCCTGCTCGCCCTGCACGGCGCCGAGATCTTCGCGGCCGCCCAGGCCAAAGGGGTGGATGTCTATTTCGAGGCGGCGGTCGGCGGCGGCATCCCGATCATCTCGGCGATCAAGGAAAACCTCTGCGCCAACCGCTTCACCAGTGTCTTCGGCATTCTCAACGGCACCTGCAACTACATCCTCTCGCGCATGACCAACGACGGCGACGACTACGGCGCGGTGCTCAAGGATGCCCAGGCGCTCGGCTATGCCGAGGCCGACCCGACCTTCGATGTGGAGGGGATCGATACCGCCCACAAACTCGCCATCCTCATCTCCCTCTGCTTCGGCACCCGGGTGCGCTTCAAGGACATCCACACCGAGGGGATCAGCAACGTCTCGGCCCTCGACATCCACTTCGCCGGCCAGTTCGGGTACCGCATCAAGCTGCTGGCCATCGGCAAGAACGAAAACGGCCAGATCGAGGCCCGCGTCCATCCCACGATGATTCCCGGCAACTACCCCCTGGCCGACGTTCACGGCGCTTTCAATGCCGTGCGCCTGGTCGGCGATTTCCTCGGACCGGCCATGCTCTACGGCCGCGGCGCCGGGATGGACGCCACCGCCAGCGCGGTCATGGGGGATGTCATGGCCATTTCCCGGGACATGCTCTGCGGCGTCGCCGGCCGCACCCCGGCCCTGGGTTACGTCCCCGAAGCGATCAAGGATCTGGCGATCAAGCCGATGGACGACATCGTCAGCCAGTACTACCTGCGCTTCGCCGCCGACGACAAACCGGGCGTGCTCTCGCAGATTGCCGGCATCCTCGGCAAGTACGAGATCAGCATCACTTCGATGATTCAGCCCGAACGGCAGATCGGCGGCGGCGTGCCCATCGTCATGATGACCCACGACGCCAAGGAAGCCAACGTCCGCAAGGCCCTGGCCGAGATCGACGCCCTGGCGGTGATCAAGGAACAGAGCCGCTTCATCCGCATCGAGAACGAACTGGGGTAGGGAAGGTTCCAGTTGAAGTTGAAGACAAGAAAGGCGTCCGCACGGGCGCCTTTCTTGTTGGCGGGGCTGGGTTAATTTTGCCGGCTCTAATATAGATATTTTCGCAAAAAGCATCAAATTTCCCCGCTGATTTCATGTTCAAATTGGATGAGAGCGAATATGTCGGTTTAAGGTCGCAATTTGTGACCTTAAAACCCGGGCGGGGGACCCACCGCAAGTGTCTCCCCAATGTATTCAACGAGCAGGATGTCGCCATGCTTTCCTGCCTACCTCATGGCGTGCGTAACCCCCTTTTTTATTCCAGTAACATGATTCTCCTTGATATAGGCAGCGGCCAAGAATAGACTATTGGTATATATCGTTGGAGGTGTGACTATGCCGAATACCGCTAAAATTTTCATGAACGGCCGCAGCCAAGCTGTTCGTCTCCCTGCGGAGTTCCGCTTTGATTGCAAGGAGGTCTTCATCGAGCGTCATGGGGAGGTCGTCATTTTACGTCCCAAGCGCCAGGGGTGGGACTCCTTCTTTGACCGCCCCACCCAAGTGCCGGAAGACTTTCTTGCCGAGCGAACCGATCTGCCGTTGCAAGAGCGGGAGCTGTTCTGATCCTCTATCTGCTCGATACCAATATCTGCAGCTATATTCTCAAACGACGCCCGGAAACGGTGAAACGTCGATTTGAAGAAGTCGGGCCGGAGCATCTGGGACTTTCGTCGGTTGTCCTCGCCGAGCTGTATTATGGCGCGGCCCGCCATCCCCAGGGTGTGGCTATCCGCCGGGAAATCGACGATCTTGTCTCACGTCTCACCCTTTTTGCCTGGGACGAAATCGCTGCGGATCACTACGGAGAAATTCGCGCAACATTGGAAAAAAACGGCACCCCGATCGGCGCCATGGACATGATGATCGCCGCTCACGCCCGCAGCCTTGATGCCGTGTTGGTCAGCAATAACGCCAGGCATTTTCAAAAGGTTCCGGAATTGTGCTGGGT
>JAVFAR010000165.1:0-5137 GCA_034002365.1 Trichloromonas sp. | reverse complement strand
ATGGGGATAAGATGAACGGCATCGCCGATGCCACCGGGGCGGATGAGGAGAATGCCGGAAGGATTCAGTGGTGTAGTTTTGAGCTTTGGCGGGGGAATTATCCACGCAGCTAAAATACCAAAGACTCTATCGATTCTTTTCAACCACTTGATATTCAAATGGACCCACCAGAAAAGTCACCCAAGCCGGCATTCAGGGGAAACGGCGCTCGCCGGTATGGATGGAAATAAAAGAAGAAAATATGGTGTAAAGGGTCGTTATCAATAGCAAACAAAAACCGATCTTCAACCCGACAAGGGGAAATCCCAAGAGAGGAAATAAAAATAACGTTAACGCTTCGTAGTCTGGAAAAGACAGAAATGACTTGAAGTTTCGGCGGAAGAAGAATTCACGATACCGTTGAAAACCCCGAAGAAAATAATATTTCCTTGAATGATCAGATGAGTTTTCAGAAACGCTCACTACTCCGAAAGAAAAATTTACTAGGTAAGAAATATAAGATTCGGCAATATGCATAAAAATCATCGAAACAACCATGAACGTTGCCAAAACGCCTTGTCCAAATGCCAACGCTGCTAATATCAGAATGTCACCGATCAAATCCGACATGTGATCGAAATAACGCCCAAAATTTGAAGTTTTCCCTTTTAAGCGAGCGACGGGACCATCGATGCAATCGATCAAATACCCCAAATAATAAAAAATTGCTCCCAGAATAAGACCAGAGCGACTTCCGGTTAGAAAACATAATGCGGAAAAGAATCTAAAAAAACACGAAATCGTTGTTATTTGATTAGGGGTTAATTCAGTGTAGTTGCATATAAGAACAACCAGACGATTGGCAAAGGGAAGTACAGCGAAGGACGCCCACCAAGAACGCAACACCAGTTTTGCATTGACTTGGTCCAAGGTATAGTTATGTTGTTTATTTACCATGACATCCCATCCAGCCCGCAAACAGTCAACGAATTTCAAAAACGCTTCCGGTCGTCTCCATGGTCAACGCGGAAAGAATGCGTTCGGCGACATCCTTTGGGTCAAGAAGCGTATCAGGGGGTTCCTGCCCAAAATTGCGCAAACGTAAATCGGTCCGCACCCGCCCCGGACTGGCAATATTGACTTTTACATTCCAGCAATCCACCTCCTCGGCCAAGGCTTGACAGAAATTGACCAAGGCGGCCTTGGTGCTGCTGTAGGCGGCATATCCGCCTCGCCCGCGGGTATAACTGCTCGAACCGACCAGCATCAGATTCCCGGACTTTTGGTTTTCCCAAATCGGCATCAAAGCTTTGGCAAGGTAAAAATTCCCGGAAACATTCACCCGATAGAGATGATCCCACTCTTCCTGACTCATATTGGCCACATTTTTACGGATCAAATTCCCGGCGCAATTGACGACATAATCGATGCGCCCTTCTTCGGCGAGGATATGATTCAGGCACGATTCAACGGATGTGGGGTCGGTGACCTCAATAGCCGGCAGCGAGGTTCTCCCTAACGCGTAAACCTTCACCGAACCCCGTCGCCGCAACAAGTCGGCAATCGCGGCACCGATGCCCTGGGTGCCGCCAATGATAGCAAACACCCGTCCATCGAAATATGGCGATATATCGCCAAGCGCACGTGGAGAGAGGGCATTTAGCTGAAAAAGTTTATCCGCAAGATGCAGATCGAGGGGATAGGTGATTTTTATGTTTTGCTCCTCGCCCTCGACAACAAAAACCGGATGCCCCATTCGTAGTACCAGAGCGCAATCGTCGGTGGAATTTTCAACACCGGCTACCCGGCTCAAGCGGTGTGCTTGCGATATGAGTTGATAAGAAAAGGCTTGGGGCGTTTGCCCCCGGCGGAAACGGGAACGGTCGGGGATATTTCGAATAAAATTTCCTTCGTCGACTTCAACCAGCGTATCGGCGGAGGGGATCACGGTATCGACCGCGCCGTGTACACGCACTGCCTCGACCAGACGATGCAGAACCTGATGCGAAACGAATGGACGGACCCCGTCGTGAATCAGAACAAAATCGGTATCGGGATCGCAACAAGCCAAACCGATTCGGGACGATTCCTGACGAGTTGAACCACCGCCAACTACTTTGTGAACCTTGCGAAGGGCATATTTGCTAACCAGATCCCAAACGTGATCGACGAATTCATCGTTCGTAACGACAATAATTTGATTGATTTCAGCGAAAGAATCAAAAACCTTAAGTGTATGAATGATGACAGGAAGTCCGGCAAGTTTTGTGAATTGTTTTGGTTGATTGTCTTGAAACCGTGTACCTATACCTGAGGCAAGAATAATGGCAGAAAATAATTTCATAAAAAAATATCCTTATATGCTGGATAAAAGAACGAATTTTTTAAAACAACTGATTTCTAAATAGAATTAATTTTTTCAATTATTCTTTTACTACAATTACCATCAAATATTGGATTATATTTTTTTTTAAAATTATTTATTTTGTCTTTCCAGATCTCAAAATCATACGACTTTATATTTTCGATAACACTCAATAGATTAGTACAAACAGGGCCAGGCACGAAATTTTCATAGCCAAAATAAAAATCACGCTCAATTAAATACTTATCAAGATCAGGCGCATAAAACAACATAGGTCTTGACAAAAGAGAAAAATCAAAAATTATAGATGAGTAGTCGGTTATTAAAAAGTCTACAAATGACAAAAGGTCTTCTAGGGGGTGCATAAATGATGCGTCAATAACATTCTCTGGAATATTTACTGCAGATAGGCATGACGGATGTAGCCGCACGCAGATTGTATAATCTTTAGAAAAATAGTCGTTAAGGACACTAATTAATTCTGATACTAAATTTCCTCCAGAATGATCGTCACGAAAGGTAGGTGCAAATAAAATGATTTTTTTTGATAGTTCAAATCCGTATTTAATCTTCAAATGTTTACTTTTATTAATCGCATAAAATAGTCGATCATTCCTTGGCAGTCCATCTACATAGATAAGATTCCTATTTTTCAAGCTGAAAGCATTTGAATATATATCTTTTACGTTAATTGAAGAACAAAGCAAAAAATCCCACCTTTTTGAATCATTTTTTCTAAATCGTTTCAGCGTTCTTGTTCTATTATTTATATCCAAACCAAATTTCTTAAAAGCTCCAGCGGCATGCCACAACTGGATAACCTTAGTTTCCTTCCTTATATACAATGGTGGGGATACCATATCTGCTTCTTTAATAAGAAAATTACAGTTCGATATGTGGTATATTGCCCTCAAAGATCTAAGGGGAAGGTAAGAAACATTATTATTACCCACAGGCAAAAAATTAGTTTTAGATCGATTAATTAAATAAACATGTGATGTATTTGGATAGTTTGCCCATATATTACAAATTGCAGATGCATTACCATAAAGGCTCAAACCCCTTGCCCAATACACAACCTTGCCTTTTTTAACAGGAAAAATGCGTAATCCCGTTAGTAGAATGTTGGCAAAAAAAACCAAAACTCTAGATATCAACAGAACATCACCTGAATATATTTTTTTATTCTTTTTTATCGCCATTATAAACATCCATTTTTACAAAAAAATCACATTCAGCTATTGTAGAAGGTCGATGTGAAATAATAACCAATGTTTTTTTACCTCTTAAATTAAGTATCAATTGGCGTATTTCGAAATCTTTTTCTTCATCCAAAGCACTAGTCGCCTCGTCAAAAATTATCAAATTCGGATCACGGTAAAGCGCACGGGCGATAGCTACCCGTTGCCTCTGTCCACCGGACAACCGAATCCCCCGTTCACCAATCATGCTGTTGATACCATTGGGCAACTGGTCAAGAAAATCGATAGCAGCCATGCGACAGACCGATTCAACCTTTTTCCGGTCTATCATTTCTTCAGGTTGCCCGAAAGCGACATTTTCAGCCAGGGTACCGTCAAAAATATATGGGAACTGGGGTACATAACCAATATTTCTGGTCCAGCCCGCCAATTGTTCACCCTTAAGGCTCTGCCCATCGACCAGAACTTCCCCGTTACTGGGCGTCAACAATCCGACAAGCAGATCGACAAAAGTACTTTTTCCGCAGCCTGACGGACCCATGATGCCAATCGTCTGGCCTCGTTTAATGGTCAGATTGAAACCATCCAGAATTTTTCTATCAGGGGAATTCGGATATGCAAAAGAAACATCCCTAAACTCGATAGACTCATTGAATTTTATTATCTCACAAGCGGAAGCACTCTCAGGCGGGGGAGTATCAGCCGGATTCGTCAGTGTCGGCAACAGGGATTCCACATAAGGCAATGCCGTGCGAATATTGGTCAAGGCGGCAACGACCCGGTTGAGTGCCGGCAAGGTGCGCCAGGCAGTAACGGCCAGTAAGGCCGTCGTCCCGGTAATCGCTAAGGGCGAATATTCCAGAACATACAACATGAAAAGAATCGCACCACAAACCAGTAGAAAACCGACACTTTCGAGGGTCAACAGCGGGGCCTCGCGCCAGAACTGCTGCCAACCGAAATTTCTTGCGTAAGAAACCGCATGTGAATCAAATTGATTCATAAAATGAGGGGCTGTCGCGGTTATTTTGACATCTTTATAGCCGTGAATAGCTTTAGTCACTTCACGATTAATGATGCGATCTTTTTCCTTACATAGGCTTGCGTTTTTGTCGAGATTTCGTTTCAATTTTTTATAGAAAAAATAAGTCGCGCCCCCCTGAACAACAACAAAAAATAAAAATATCAACGGTTCGATTAAGAGCAAAGAAAGGAGTAAGGCCACAAGAACACAAGATTCGCTGAGGATATTGAGTGTTGGCGTAACGAAATTTCGTCCGACATATGTTCGCCAATTAATAATCTGAATCAGGTCAGCACTGTTTTGTTGAAGATGCCAGCCATAGGGCTTATGTAAAAAATTTTCCAGCAAACGATGACCGAAGTAGGCCTCAAGGCTCGCGCTATAGCGAGAAACCGAATAGACAAAAAAACCGCGCAAGGTGTTTTTAAAGATGACGGCTAGGATAACCGCCAAGCTTAAAAAACCGATGAGCGACTTTTTTGAAAAATCGAACCCCTCCCCCCCCCAATTTTCAACATAGGAAATAAACCCGATTTTTAACGTCGATTCCGGGTCGGAGACCGCCGC
>JAVFAR010000164.1:0-5139 GCA_034002365.1 Trichloromonas sp. | reverse complement strand
CCTTGGTATACACAACTATCCCTATATCATAACCCTGCTGGAAAATACAATTGATGCTATATAGCTGATCGGGGCTTTCCTACTCTGAATTCATGAACTCACCCCCGGCCCCTCTCTGCTTCGCAAACTACCCTTTATACACAACTATCTCAAGAGATAACGGAGGGTGTTAATAAGTCAAGCATTGTGTTAATATAAATATCTGTATATCAATATATTAGGCTTGGTTTTATGATTTGTTTTTCATATCTTAACTGTATGAAAAGCAAACAGTTCAAAGGTTTTTATAAGGGTCTGCTGCACGACAGACGTATCGAAAAACGTGCAGAAAAAATGATGTTAGATATGCTGGATTTTGGTAACGTTGTAGTAAATAAATTCTGCCTGACACACCCAGACAGAATAGGAGCCTACAGAATGTTGGGGAACGAAAGTTTTGATTACAGCGATCTGGCGGAAGGAATATATCGCTCCTGCAGGAATAATGAGCAGGAAAGCCACTATCTGTGTATCCAGGATACTACAGAGATAAACTTTACTAATAATCTCAACAGGTTAAGCAGTGAGGACAAAGAGCTGGGCCCGATAAGGGTTAGCGGTCACGCCGGATTTTTCTGTCATCCTGTTCTGGTCATCGATGCATTTCTTCAGGTTCCTATAGGCATATCCTCCATTGATATCTGGAACCGTGAATGGAATGGTCTTAACAGACATGAGAGAGATTATCACCATCAGAATATAAAAGACAAAGAGTCTTATCGGTGGATTGTAGGGGCACAGAATACCAAAACGTTGTTGTCTCGTGCCTCTTCACTGACAATAATAGGAGACAGGGAATCTGACATCTACGATGAGTTTGTATTGGTCCCGGACAAGAGGACTCATTTATTGATCAGATCAGGGATAAATCGCAGGATACATGGAGAAGATGTAAACCTGTTTGAGAAGCTTGACTCTTCAGATCAGAAAGCAACTTATGAATTTGAGGTTCGTCAGGGTCGAAAAAGAGCCAAAAGAAAAGCTAAGATGTCCCTGAAGTATGAAAAAGTCAGGATATGTCATCCCAAAAACAGACCGCATGAGGGGAAGCCGCCATATGTAGAACTTTGGGCCATTGAAGCGAGTGAATTGCCAGGGAGTGTGCCTGAAAACGAAGCTCCCATCCTGTGGAGATTACTTACTACTCATAACATAAACTCCGTAGAAGATGCTCTGAGATGTGTTGAGTGGTATAGCCAGAGGTGGTTTATAGAAGAGCTCTACCGTGTTCTTAAAAGCAAAGGTCTCCTTATTGAGTCAGCACAGCTGGAAACAGGAGCTGCACTTAAGAAGCTTGCTGTTATAGCATTACAGGTAGCCCTGACAACTATGACACTAAAGCTCTCTTTATCTTCAGATGAGAAAATTACAGCCAATCTCATTTTTACTAAGGAACAACTCTATTTCCTTTCAATATATATGCAAAAGCTGGAAGGGAAAACCAAAAAGCTCAGTAATCCGTATGAGGAGGGAACTCTTCAGTGGGCAGCATGGGGGATTGCAAGAATAGGTGGATGGAGCGGATATGTCTCTCAAGGCCCACCTGGCTACATCACTATTAAAGATGGTCTTGACAGGTTTTTTGAAAAATATGATGGGTTCCAACTAGCTTTCAACATCTTCAATAAAGATGTGTATAAAGGGTAGTTTGCGAAGCAGAGAGGGGCCGGGGGTGAGTTCATGCTGACACCAGAGAGGGCCGGCGCTCATCCTCGGGTTGAAACCCGAGGTTAGAGGATGGTGGCTCAGAAGCTGGATGTGGCTGGCGATAGCCGAGCCGGTTTCAGTCAGATTGATTATCAGATCATTATTACAGCAATAGATTAACAAAGAATAAAGCGTATGTCAGAAAATAATAGAAATAACAGGAAGCGTCTTGATGACCTGCTGGCCTTTTCCCTTGGCATAATGAATGGCGAAGATGGCACAATGCTGATTGAAAAATACAAAGACTCCATTAGTAGTATAACACCTTATGATATGCTGAATCTCGAGGACAAACAGCTGCAAATGGGCATTTCTCAGCGAGAGATAAAGGATGACGTTGAAAAAGTCATCAATGTATTCTTTAAAAGCCTCGACAGATATGAATGGGAGAAACCCGGCGAAGGCAGTTTCTTATACTATCTGATGCTTGAAAACGAATCATTTGCATATAGACTGAACCATGTTAAGAAGATACTGCGGTCCTATAAGGGTAAAGAGCAGTCGGAGTTTGATTCGCTGAAAGGAGAGTTGATCCCCTATTTTAAGGAATTCGAACAGTTCGACTATCATTACATAAAAAAGGAGAACATTCTCTTTCCATACCTGGAATCAGTATGGGACAGTTACAGGCCACTTAAGGTGATGTGGTCGCTCCATGACGACATTCGCAAGGCATTAAAGCAGTTAAATACCCTGCTAAATGATAAGAATTCGGAGTGGACAATTTTCAACAAATCAGTGGGAAAATATTTTTCCCTGGTTTTCAGAATGTTTCAGAAAGAAAACATCATAATCTTCCCTGTTGCTGCCCAAACCGTAAAGGAAGACGCATGGCATCAGATGCACCTTCAGAGTTTTGAATATCCCTTCCCCTTTATCGAAACGCCCCCAAAACCACAGGATTCAAAACCAGAAAAAGCAGGGCTGAAAAGCATTCTTCCCGATTCAAATCTGATTGTTTCTTCAACCGGCAAATTAAGTCCTGAGCAGGCATTACAGGTTTTTAATAATCTCCCGGTTGACATTACCGTGGTTGATGAAAACGATAAGGTTCTGTTTTTCAACAAGGCGAAAGACAGGTTTTTCCCCCGCTCTCCGGCAATTGTCGGAAGAAACGTCCGTAACTGCCATCCGCCTGAAAGTGTTCATGTTGTGGAGAAGATCCTGGAAGCTTTCCGGAAGGGTGAAAAGGACAAAGCAGATTTCTGGATTCAAATGAAAGGGCGTTTTATTTTAATTCAGTATTTTGCCCTGCGAAACGAACATGGTGAGTATAAAGGAGTGCTTGAAGCAAGTCAGGATGTTACCGGCATCAGGGAATTAAAAGGAGAAAAACGCTTATTAAATTGGGAATAAATAGATATGGAAAAAGAATGGTTGGAAAACAAAAAGAACTTCATCGAATTCGATGTAAGATCATTGAAAGGGAATTTTCTTCTGGCAATAATAAAAAAGGCTAAAGCTATTCCTGCAAAAGGAGGAATAACAATAATTCAGAATTTCGAACCCGTCCCTTTATATGCAACAATGAAGAATCTTGGCTTTGATCACTATACTGAGAAAAAAGCAGGCGGATCGTATTATTGCTACTTTTACAGGCATGAAGTAATTGATTCAGAAGACAAAGAGTTGCCATTGAAACCGATTGTCATGCCCAGGTACGCTGATATTGATCCAAAGATCGCAGAACTGACTGTCAGTTTCTGGGACAATATCTGGAATAAGCAAAATCCGGCGATAGAACTTAAAACGAAATTCCTTTTATCTCTTTCAAATGCGGTAGGGTCTGGCAGGATAAGGCAATCCACCAGGGAGCTTATAAAGGCGTATTATCTTGGTGTAACAGTGGAGCAGCTTGACGAGTTGTTTGCGTTGTTTATCTGGAATCAGGGGATTGGCCACTTCTCTTCAGAAATAGTTCAGTCGTCACTCTTTAAAGTCTATCTCCTTATCAAGGATCTTGAAAAAAAGGGGAAGAAGCGAAATGAGATAATGACTGTTTTAACTGAAAAATTCGGAGAACAGAATCCTGAGACCGGATTTAATTGAAAATCCACCGGACAGGCTGAGATCAATCCCCGTTCCCTGATATAGCATGTTGTTTCAATGTCCCCTACTCAGCTGCAAGCTGCGGGAACGGAATTAACGAATCCTGCGAAGCCAATACGTTCGCATTTACTCCTTTTTGGTCATTAAGATAATAATTGCTATCTTGGCATTGGTGACGTGTCGATTCAAAGGGTTTTCCAATATTCCAGCAACATTATCGGCGTACTGATCTAAAGGTATCCGGTTATGTTAGTTTTTTATAATGAACCGGTAACAGGCCAGCCAGACACAGGCACAGAAGCAAAAATAACAGACCTGCGGAAAAGAGTATAATCATTAAAAGATAAATATCATGAACAAACCCCGTTTATTTAGATTGATTTCACTGGTAGCAATAGCCGTTTCGCTATTGCTCATTATCCCTTCATGCGAGGATGCCCGGAATTCTGACGATGAGAACGATGCGTCATCTTCAGTTTTGCTTGTCATCGATGAAGACAGCATTGATAATGGAAATCCCCCGAATGATTTTTCCGAGACCGATGTTAACGATCAGATTGCATCCATAGGTCTCAGGATCAATCTCAGGTATTTTCAGGAAAACATAGGAAAAGAGATTGACCTGTATACCGGCCAGGTGGGAGATGAGGGATGGTTTGCACTGAAAACCATTCCGGATTCCTGGAAAAGCGCCGGCCCCACGGATAAAGGATCACTTAATTATCTGGCTCCTGGTCCCGGCCTGGGCGATCCGTCACAGGATGACGACAGGGAAGTTTTACTCGACGAGATACCTGATGTAACCCCCCTGCGTGCAACAGGGCTTGCGATGTTAAAAGGAGAAACGGTTCTGGCAGTTGTTTACGACAGCGATGTAAGCATAAACTATTCTCCCCTGAAGGGCAATCTTATGTGAGAAAATCTCGGGGTGGTAACATTCAAGGTAATTGATGTGAAAAAAAGGACAGATGGTTCCACATCTTCCCTGCCGGTGGTCACGATAAAGATACTGGATCCTGTTATTATATCGGCACTTCCGCTGATGCTGTTCTCAAATGCACCCGTTCCCCAGTCATCATCAGAACCTTTTGACATTACTCCGCCCTCTGCCCCGGCAGAACCACAGTTTGTTCCTGCACCTTAAGCTATAGATGTTGTCATCCAGGCTGCCTTGTTCGGTTTGACTACTTATCAACAAGTTAAGCCAGATCAGTCCGTTTACCATAGCAGATTTCCCTTTGGAATTTATTTTCATTTATATAACTTTATAGATGCAGTAATCCATGGAGGCCAACTAATTTAGCGACCGGTTATGCAGCCAATTCGGACAATCATTATTGATGA
>JAVFAR010000163.1:0-5191 GCA_034002365.1 Trichloromonas sp. | reverse complement strand
TGCCAGCGCTCAGGATCCGTTCATGCAATATCCTGATATTCAGGGAAACACTATTGTTTTCGCCAGCGGCGGCGACCTGTGGAAGGTTGCTGCAGACGGTGGAACAGCATGCAGGCTCACTTTCAGCGACGGCCGCGAGACCTATCCCGAGATATCTCCTGACGGCAGCCTGGTTGCCTTTACCGGTGAATATGACGGCAATGCCGATGTTTATGTGATGAACATTGACGGCGGCAACATCACAAGACTGACATGGCACCCGGGCATGGATGAAGTGACAGGCTGGAACCCCGGTAATAACAAAATTATGTTTTCTTCCGGCCGCCACAGCCCCTCGCGCTATGTTAAGATGTACATGATCTCCCCCGATGGGTCAGGCCTTGAAGAGATGATAATGTACGATGCTGCCCGCGGCAGCTTCTCCCCAGACGGGAAAAAGATAGCCTACAATAAGGACTCACAAGACAATGCCACATGGAAACGCTACAGGGGTGGCAGGGCACAAGAGATCTATATCTATGACCTCGCGAAGGACACTGAGACCAATATAAGCAATTACGGTGGATCAGACCGGTGGCCAATGTGGATCGGGGATAAAGTATACTTCAGTTCTGACCGGGACAGGGTACTGAATATCTGGTCATATGACACCGGGAGCGGGAAGATTGAACAGGTGACAAAACACAGCGAGTATGATGTGAGACACCCTGACTTCGGCAGCAACCATATTGTCTATGAACTTGGTGGTGATATCTGGAAGCTTGACCTGGCATCAGGCAACTCCGCAAAAGTTCCTGTCAGGATACTGAACGACATGGAGGAGAGACGCCCGTTCATGAAAGACGTCAGCGGTGATATCACCCGCGCTGACATCTCTCCCTCGGGTAGCAGGGCCCTGGTAGTTGCACGAGGTGATATATTCACTGTGCCTGCAAAGGAAGGCCCGGTAAGGAACCTCACCGCCTCAACAGGAGCACGTGATAAAGATGCAGTGTGGTCGCCCGACGGTAAATGGATCGCATTCTTTTCTGACGCTTCTGGAGAGTATGAACTCTATGTCATGAAACCTGACGGCAAAGAAAAACCATTGAAACTCACCTCCCTGGGTGCCGGATACCGGCATACGCTTAAATGGTCGCCTGACAGCAGAAGGATCGCATGGACAGACCATACGCTGACACTCTGGTTCATAGACGTTGCCACCAAGACAATAACCAAAGTTGACAAAGAGGAATATGAGAATGTGGATGTTGCACTTGACGTGAAATCAATATTCGACTACTCCTGGTCACCCGACAGCCGCTTCATAGTATACTCAAAAATGAATGTGGCCTTTATGTACCAGTTGTATGTTTACGGCCTTGAAACAAAAAAGATCAATTGCATAAGCTCCGGACTATTCCATGATTTTAATCCACTGTTCACCACTGACGGAGAACATATAATCTTCATTTCGAACCGCCGTTTTGAGCCCACCTATTGTGATCTGGAGTGGGAGATGATCTATCGCGAGATTGCCGGCATCTATGCAGTAACCCTGAAAAAGGAAGGCAAATCACTGGTTCCCTTTAAGAGTGATGAGGAACCTGTCGGTACGGAGACTGCTGTGGCAGGAGGATCATCCGGAGCTGGCGGGACCACCGGCGCTGCTCCGTCAGTGCACATCGACTTTGATGGTATAACAGACCGCGTTGAAGCCCTGCCGATCGCAAAAGGCAATTACCGCAGCCTCGCGGTCAATGAGAGGTCTCTCTTCTGGCTAAACAGCGACGAGGGTAACTTCAACCGTTTTGAGGTTGCCGGACACGGACCAATGAACCTGTTCTCATGGTCGCTTAAATCCGGCAAAGGGTCTCAACTTGTCGAAGGGATTGATGACTACCGGCTCTCTGCTGACGGAAGCACCATCGTGCTCAGGAAGGCCGGCGGCATATTACTTATGCCGGCAGACGGAGGGGACGCTTCGCCACTGAAGCTGACCGATCTGAAGGTATGGCATGACCCGGTCAGCGAGTGGAAACAGATCTTCAATGAGGCATGGAGGATGGAGCGCGATTACTATTATGAACCGGGGATGCACGGACAGGACTGGCCGGCACTCAGACTGAAATATGAAAAACTGGCCGACAGGGCCACATGCCGGCAGGATCTCACTTTCATCATTGGTGAGATGATTGCCGAGCTTAACACTTCACATACATATGTTTACGGTGGGGACAGTAAACGGCGCGCAGAACCGGTAAACACCGGCATGCTTGGAGCCGATTACTCTGTGGATAAACAAAATAACCTCTACCGCTTCAGCAAGATATACAGGGAGAAGGACTGGTCACGCGAGGAATGGCCGCCACTGTCCAAACCGGGAATAAATATAGCTGAGGGCGATTACCTGCTCAGGATTAACAACACCGACGTGAAGGCTGACAGGGAAGTCTACAGCTACTTCACTGGTCTGGCCGGCAAGCAGGTATCGCTGACAGTGAACTCAAAACCGACGCTGACTGGTGCCCGCGAGGTGACCGTTGTCCCGGCAGGAAGCGAGAGCCGTTACCGCTACATGGACTGGCTCGAGTCAAATCGTTTGGCGGTAGACAAAGCATCAGGAGGAAAGATAGGATACATCTACCTGCCTGACACATGGAACGGCTCGGCCACCGATTTCCCGAGGTATTTCTACTCGCAGACAAAGAAGGAAGGACTCATCATTGACGGCCGTTTCAACGGAGGCGGACTCGATCCGGAGATCTTCCTGCAGCGTCTGCAGAAAAAACCACACGCATTCTGGACCCGCAGGCAGTCTGCTGACCAGCCCATTCCACACCTTGCCGTTGACGCGCACATGGCGCTGATAACCAACAGGTACGCCGGCTCGGGCGGTGACGAACTACCCTACGAGTTCCGCTGGTTCGGCATGGGGCCGATCATTGGCACCCGCACCTGGGGTGGCCTGGTGGGCGTCTCAATGTTTATTGAGCTGATTGACGGCGGCACCATCACCGCACCCGACTACCGCATATACAACGAAAAGGGTGAATGGGTGGTGGAGAATGAGGGTGTCACACCGGATATAATTATTGATGTTGATTCGAAAAAGTACTCGGAGGGGTATGACACCCAGCTGATGAAGGCTGTGGAGGTGGTAATGCAAAAGATCTCGGAAGAACCACGCTCATGGCCTCAGCATAAACCGTACCCGGTTGACAGGTAGGCTTACCGGACCGCAATTCCGGTCCCGGATCAGATACTGACCAGTCGGCTTATTCCAGCCAGGATTGAGGGGGTGCATCACAGGCACCTCCTCTTTATTTTCCTGCCGCTTCAACCAGTTGCCTGGTAGCCGGATCACCTGGGAACCGGTCAGCCAGCTGACGGGCATAATTCAGCGCCTTGTCCTTATTGCCGTGCTCAAGGGAGAAGGTTGTCAGCGCATAGAGGTAATCATAGCTGCCGGGCTCCCTCTCCAGGGCACTGAGGAGGTATCTCTCGGCCGCTGCTGTATTCCCAAGGGTGTTCTCCAGCAACCCTAAGTTATATAGTATCCTGGTCTGCTCAGGCATCAGCTTCGCCGCCTTCAGGAAGAACTCACGGCTCTCTGCATATCTTCCCTGTTCGGCCAGCAGCATGGCCAGTGAGCTGTTGAGCTCATGCAATTCCGGGTGATCCCTGAGCAGTTCGCGAAGCAGCCTCTCCGCCTCACCGTGCCTGCCCTGTTGTGCAAATACTGTTGCCAGGTTCACCTTTGCAATGTAAAACTGATCATCAACTTCAAGTGCTTCGCGGTATGCTGCCTCCGCAGCTGCCAGATTCCCTGCATTGGCATACATTATCCCTAGATTGAATAATCCTCCCGGAAAATCAGCATTGTAGAGGTTGATCTTCCTGTACTCCTCAAGCGCCGCCCTGCGTGCTTTGCGGGCAGCAGGACTAAGCTGATCCTCCCTGACCTCGGAGAGCCTGATGCCGGCCTCGGACCGTATTCCCCTGACAGGGTCATTCAGCAAGGGCATCATCAGCTTCTCATAAGATGCCAGATCAACCGGAATATAGTTCATCACCGCTGTATGTCGCACCAGCGAGGCCGGGTCAGTGAGCGCCCGCTCCACTGCACGGTTGGCCTCCGGGGTGTTCATTAGCCCCAGGAACCTCACCGCGGTGGCTCTCACCATCAGAGGGAACAGCTCGTTCTCAGAAAAGAGGATCAGGTCCGGGATCACGGTCCGGTCACCTCTCTCCGCTGCCGCGAAGGTCTCACCATAATGGGGCCTGGTGCGCTCACCGTACCATTTGAGAATGTAGCTCTGCGACCAGCCTGTGCTCCTGTCCTTGTGGCAGTCGTTGCACGCATTCGGGACGCCGGTCGTAGCAGTCAGGTCCGGACGGGGTATGCGGAAACTGTGGTCGCGACGGTAGTCAACTCCCATATAGTACCTTCCTGTCATATGACAGTTGACGCACTGGGCGCCGGTGCCCTCAACATATTTTGGCTCTCCGCGGTTGATGAGACGGTCGGAGCCGCTACTTCCCCTGTATGTCTGCGTTCCCCTGGCTGCCGGCTTGTCGCCCGGGACGTTCCCGCTGTAAACGTTTGCCTGACTCATAAGCTGCCCGCCGGATACAGCCGGATCCATCTTATGAAAGTGATGTTTCGGTGTGTCATAGATATCCGGCCGGTGACACTGGAGACAGAGCCTGTTGTCAGGTTCAATTGTTTTGGCAGAGTGCGAGTCATGACAATCACTGCACATCACCTCCTGCTCAAACATTCTGCTCTGGGTGAAGGAGCCATACTCATACACCTCATCAAGTATCTGCCCGTCGGTGTGATACAGAGGCTGAGCCGTCAGCATCGGGATCATATAGTTGAGCAGGTCGCTGTTGTCATCAGTGTAATCTCCCATTATCGCCCTGCGTGAATGACAGCGTGCACATACATTCAGCAGCTCCTCGTTGTTCAGGTCGCGGGTACGAACAATCAGTCCCGTGTTGACATCTGCCGGCCGTGAGTCCTCAGGCAGTGCGGCCCATACCAGATGCTCAGAGGCAGGACCGTGGCATGCCTCACAGCTTACATCGATCTCTGACCAGGTGGTGTTATAGCTTCCGGTCACCGGGTCATAGTTCTTCTTCAGGTTCGTCGAGTGGCAGTCGGCACACATGCCGTTCCAGTTCTGCGCCTGGCCGGTCCAGTGCA
>JAVFAR010000162.1:0-5200 GCA_034002365.1 Trichloromonas sp. | reverse complement strand
GTCTGCTCTTCACCTTCTTTGGCGTCAATCTGCTGCTTTCGGATCTGCACAGCTTCAAGGCCATGGAAGGGCCATAGATAGCGGAAAATAGACGGAATTCACCATGATGAACATCATTGTCGTGGGGTTGAGTCACAAGACCGCCCCCGTGGAAATACGCGAACGGGTCGCTTTTCCGCCCACGGATATGGGGCGCCCCCTGCACGAAATGCGCGCCCTGCCGGCGGTGGCCGAAGCGATCATCGTTTCGACCTGCAACCGGGTGGAGCTCTACGCCGGCAGTCAGGAGCCCGAAGCCTGCGTCGGCCAGCTCAAGGGCTTCCTCGCCGCCTATCACGGTATTCCTGCTGAGCAGCTGGAAGAGCATCTCTACGACTACCAGGGAGAAGAGGCCATCCGCCACGTCTTCCGCGTCGCCTCCAGCCTCGACTCCATGGTCATCGGCGAGCCGCAGATTCTCGGACAGATCAAGACCGCCTACGGCTACGCCACCGAACACAAGACCATCGGCTCGGTGCTCAACCGCTTTCTGCACAAGGCTTTTTCCGTGGCCAAGCGGGTGCGCACCGAAACGGATATCGCCAGCAACGCGGTCTCGGTCTCTTTCGCCGCCGTCGAACTGGCGCGCAAGATCTTCGGCAGCCTCGACGGCAAGAAGGTCATGCTCATCGGCGCCGGCGAAATGTGCGAGCTGGCGGCGCGGCATTTCCTCAACAACGGCGCCGCTTCGGTGATGGTCACCAACCGCACCCTGGAGAGGGCGGTCAAGCTCGCCGAAGAATTTCAGGGGCAGGCCGTTCCCTTCGAGGAGTTCCCCCAGCGCCTGCATCAGGTCGATATCGTTCTGACCTCCACCGGCGCCCCCAATTTCATCCTCGGCCAGGAAAAGATGGAAGAGGTCATCCGCCAGCGCAAGAACAAGCCGATGTTCCTCATCGACATCGCCGTCCCCCGCGACATCGATCCCAAGGTCAACAAGATCGACAACATCTACCTTTACGATGTCGACGATCTGCAGGGGGTGGTGCAGGCCAATCTCAAGGAGCGGCAGAAAGAGGCGAAGAAGGCCGAGGTCATCATTGACCAGGAGATCGGCCAGTTCAGCCGCTGGCTGGAGAATCGCGACGTGGTTCCGACCATCGTCGCCCTGCGCAAGAAATTCGAGGACATCCGCCAGGGAGAGTTACGAAAAACCTTTTCCAACCTCAAGGATCTCGGCCCCAGGGAGCGGCAGGCGATCGAGGCCCTGACCGCCGCCATCGTCAACAAAATGCTGCACCCGCCGACCTCGGTCCTCAAGCGGAATCAGGAAACGGCCTCGGGGAGCGACTACGTCGACGCGGTGCGGACCCTGTTCGATCTGGAAATCGCCCAGGAAGAAGACGACAGCGAAATCAGCTAAGGAGACATCAGGCATTCATGGAAAAAAAGACACTGCGTATCGGTACTCGCGCCAGCCAGCTGGCCCTGTGGCAGGCCAACTGGGTCAAGTCCGAGTTGGAGAAAAAGTATCCTGGGCTCGAAGTCACCCTGACCAAGATCAAGACGCAAGGGGATAAAATCCTCGACGTGCCCCTGGCGATGGTCGGCGGCAAGGGTCTTTTCGTCAAGGAGATCGAGGAAGCCATGCTCCGCGGCGAGATCGACATCGCCGTGCATTCGATGAAGGACGTGCCGACCATCTTCCCCGAAGGCCTGGCCCTGCGTTGCATCACCAAGCGGGAAGACCCGCGGGACATCGTCATTCTCAGGCCCGGCTTCAAAAGCTTCCGCGACCTGCCGCAAGGGGCGCGCATCGGCACCTCAAGCCTGCGGCGCAAAGCGGTGCTGCTGCATCTGCGTCCCGATTTCCGGATGGTCGACATTCGCGGCAACGTCGAAACCCGGATCCGCAAGCTCACCGAGGATAACCTCGATGCCGTGGTGCTCGCCGCCGCCGGCATGCACCGCCTCGGCTTCACCGGGCAGATCGGCGAATACCTGCCGACCGACGTGTCGCTGCCGGCCATCGGCCAGGGAGCGCTGGGCATCGAGTCGCGCATCGCCGATGCCGAAGTCAACGCCCTCATCGACTTTTTCAATCACCCGGAAACCGCCGCCGCGGTCAAGGGCGAGCGGGCGGTATTGCGCCGTCTCGAAGGGGGCTGTCAGGTCCCCATCGGCGCCTACGGCGAGGTCAAGGACGGCCGGCTGACCCTGACCGGCCTGGTCGCCAGCGCCGACGGCGCCAAGCTCCTCAAAAAGACCGTGATCTGCGCACCGGAGGAGTCGGAAAAGGTCGGCACCTCCCTGGCCGACGACCTGATCATCCAGGGGGCCGGGAAGATTCTCAACGAGGTTTATAACCATGAGACCTTCAACGTCGGCCGCGAGGACGTTTAACGGGCTGATGAAAAACGCCCATCCGCGGCGTTGTCCTCATCCCTCGTCAACGACGTACCTTTCAGGTGCGCCTTATTCCTCAGGATTTCGTCCGCCTTGCATCTGAGCATTTTTGATCAGCCCTGGAAACCGAGTTTTTCAACAGCCTCTTAATCTCCCATGACGAATGATCCCGTAGGGGCGGCGCATGCGTCGCCCCTACCCGTTTAAAGCGGGTGACACTTTGAAACCAGGCATCGTCTATCTCATCGGCGCCGGGCCCGGCGATCCCGGCCTGATCACGGTCAAGGGGCGCGAATGCCTGCGCCGGGCCGACGTAGTGATCTACGATTATCTGGCCAACCCCGTCTTTCTGCGCGAGGCCCCGACCGCCGAGCACCTCTACGTCGGCAAGAAGGGGGGCAGCCATCACCGCTCCCAGGAGGAGATCAGCCTCCTGCTGGTGGAAAAAGCCCGGGAAGGCAAGACCGTCGCCCGCCTCAAGGGGGGCGATCCCTACATCTTCGGCCGGGGCGGCGAGGAAGCCCTCTGTCTGCGCCGGGCGGGCATCCCCTTCGAGGTGGTTCCCGGCGTCACCGCCGGTTTCGCCGCGGCCGCCTACGCCGGCATCCCCCTCACCCACCGTGACCACACCACCAGCCTCGCCCTCATCACCGGCCACGAAGACCCGGCGAAAAAGATGTCGAGCCTCGACTGGGAGAAACTCGCCGGCGCCGTCGGCACCCTGGTCTTTTACATGGGGATCGCCAACCTGCCGCTGATCGCCCGGGAACTGATGGCGCACGGCCGCCCCGCCGACACCCCGGTGGCGATTGTGCGCTGGGCGACCACGGCGAAACAGCAGACCCTGACGGCGGCCCTCGGCGACGTGGTGGAAAAAGCGGCCAAAGCCCGGATCAAACCGCCGGCGGTGATCATTGTCGGCGCGGTGGTCGGCTTGCGGGAGGAGTTGCGCTGGTTCGACAACCGCCCCCTCTTCGGCAGGCGCATCCTCAACACCCGCGCCGCCGACCAGGCCGCCGAACTGACGGCGCTCCTCGATGCACAAGGGGCCGAGGCCGTCGAGGCGCCGACCATCGAGCTGGTCGCGCCGGAGAGCTATGACGAACTCGACCGCGCCATCGCCGAACTGGACTCGTTCGACTGGCTGATTCTGACCTCGGCCAACGGCGTGCGCTGCTTCTTCCGGCGCCTGGCGGAGCTTGGCCGCGACGCCCGCGCCCTGGGCCGTTGCCGCATCTGCGTCGTCGGCCCCAAGACCGCCGCCGGTCTCGCCGCGCAGGGTCTGCGCGCCGACCTGGTCGCCGCCGAGTTCAAAGGCGAAGGGGTGGTGGCGGCGCTGGCGGAAACCGATCTGAGGAATAAAAAGATCCTCTTTCCCAAGGCCGACCGGGCGCGGGAAGTGATTCCCACGGAACTGACTCGGCTCGGTGCCCAGGTGGTCACCCCCGTCGCCTACCGCAACCACGTCCCCGCCGCCCTGCCGGAGGCGGCCAGCGCCGCCCTGGAGGCGGGGGAGATCGACTGTATCGCCTTCACCGCCTCCTCCACCGTCGACAACCTCGCGGTTCTGCTTGGCGGCAATCTGGCCGCGCGGCTCAAAGGCACCGCCATCGCCTCCATCGGCCCGATCACCAGCAAGACCTGCCGCGCGCACGGCCTGGACGTCGATATCGAGCCCGCCGAATACACCCTGGAGGCCCTGGTCGAGGGGATCGTGGGGTATTTCGCTGGCGAATCTCCCAACTGAAATCGCCTGATCTGGAGGCCCCCTGTGACAACGGAAAGAATTGCAGAACTTATCGAAGCCTTCGATCATTTCGACCAATCCTATAAACGGGCGGAGCTGGAGGAGGCGCTGACCCTGCGCGAGGAGATCACGCCGCATCTGCTCGCCATCCTCGAACGGCTGATCGCCGACCCGGATCTTTATATCGCGGAAGCCCATTACGGCAACGTCTATGCCTCGGCGCTCCTTTCCCACTTCCGCGAGCCACGCGCCCACCAGCTGCTGATCCGCGCCTTCGCCCTCTCACGAGATCGGCTTGACCCGCTCTGGGGCGATATCGTCACCGAAACCTTCCCCGTCATGTTGCTGAACACCTGTGCCGGCTCGATAGCCGGCATCCAAGCGCTGGTACTCGACCGACAAGCCGATGAGTATGTCCGAAGTTCGGCCTTGTCCGCCATCACCTTCGCCGTGGTGGCTAACGTCATTAGCCGTCGGGAAGCCCTGGACTTCTTTGCCACCCTCTTCGACCGTTCCCTGGCGGAAGAGGATTCTTATTTCTGGCTGGCTCTTGCCGGCAGCATCGAGGACCTGGAGGGAGTCGAACTGGCGAATGAGGTACGCGCCCTGGTCGCCGACGAACTCGCTCCCGAAGGGGAAATCGCCGAATGGTTGCTGGAGGAGCCGCAACTTGACCTCTTCGCCGACGAACCGGAAGTCACGCTGGCCACGCTGAAAGAGGAAATGGCTTACCGCGTTCCGGAGAATATCCACGGCTACTGCTCCTGGTTTGGCTGCTTCCAGGAGAACCGTCCCGTCCGCCACTTTCACGACCATGACGGACCATTCCTGCCCGGCGCCAGTCTTCCTAAAACCAACCCGAAGCAGAAAAACAAAGCTCGCAAGAACCGCAAACTGGCGAAAAAGTCGAAACGCAAAAACCGGAAGTGACTGATTTGCTTTTCGGCGGCAGCATGGGGATGGTTATCATCCGCCATCTATTCTTTCTTGGGCAGAGACAAAATCCATTTGTATGTCACCGTTCGAAGCGCTAGACTTGGCACATAATTATATGCCAAACGGAGAACG
>JAVFAR010000161.1:0-5250 GCA_034002365.1 Trichloromonas sp. | reverse complement strand
TTCCGCCGCCTGCTGCGCGAACACTGGCTGCCGCTGGGCACGGTGCTTTTGTACGGCTGGGCCGCCCTGGCCGCCCCGGAACGCGCCCTGCAGGCGCTGCTCATCGGCCTCCGCACCTTCGGCTCGGTAGCCCTGCTGATCGTCGCGGTGATGGGGCTGGTCGGCCTGACCCAGGTCTGGATCAGCCGCGAGGCGGTCGGCCGGCTGCTCGGCCACGAGGCGGGGTTCAAGGCGCTCTTGATCGCCGCCTTCGCCGGCACCCTGCTGATCGGGCCGGCTTACCTGATTTTTCCCCTGCTCATGAGCATTCACCGCCAGGGCGCCCGCTGGGCGGTTATCGCCACGGTCCTCTCCGCCTATGCGCTGAAACTGCCGATGATCCCCCTGGAAATCGAGTTTCTCGGCTGGGGCTTCTCCCTGGGCCGTTCGCTGCTGACCATCCTCTTCGCCATCCCCTGCGGGCTGGCGGTGGAAGCCGCCATGACCCTCGGCCGCCCCCGACCCGAGTAAAAGGGCGCGGCGGCGTCACTTCTCCGGTCGGTGAATCAGGTCGACCTGGGTCCGGTAAATCCACTCGATCACCTCTTCGTACTCACTGCTGATAGCGACCAGCCTTCTGTTGGCCTCTTCCAGCAGTTCGGCGATGGAGCGCTCCGGTGGTAGGTGAATCCCCATCCAGGTCGAAATCTCCCGGGCTTCCTCCGCAACCTCCTGGGCGATCTTCTCGAAAGCGATCTCCGTAAGTGCCGGGACCTCCCCCGCCGCCCGTTCGAAGCCGCTCTTGAACCGCTCGGGATGATCGCCATAAAGGAATTCGGCGGCAAGACCGGCAAGATGGACGGCCCTGACCAGCAGGGAGAGTTCCCCCGGCCCGGTAAAGCCGCGCGGGTCCCGGTGGTGTTCGATGACCGCCAGCAAGCCCTCGGGAAAGCGCCAGCGCCGGGCCGCCGCCAATCCCAGGGCGCTGTGGTCGAAGCCGAAAACCGCGCGCTCGGCCTCGTCGAGGCTCGCCGCCGCCTCTCGCCGCGTCAGGACCTCGGCATAACGTTCCGCTTGGGCGCCGGCGAGGAGAATGGCGCCGATATCGGCGAGCAACCCGGCGGTAAAGCCTTCCTCCACCTGGCGGGGACACATCCGCTTGAGCAGTCGCCGGGTGCCGACGGCCGTCGCCAGGGAGTGTCGCCAGAAACGGGTGAAATCGAGCCGGGCGTTTTGCAGGGGGACGAGGGAGAAAGCCAGGGAAAGGGTGCGGACCTGACGGTTGCCGAGGAGGATGATCGCCCGTTTGATATTGCCGACGGGGGACGCCGGCGCATACAGGGGGGAATTGGCCGCCTTGAGAATCCGCGCCGAAAGGGGGGCGTCCCGGGCGATGAGTCGCGCCAGGTCGTCGGCGGCGATCTCGGGATCGAGGGCAAGAACCTTGACCGCCACCGCCGGCAGGCTCGGCAGGATTTCGGCTTGCAGAACGGTATCCAGGCAGACGGTCGTCATGGCGCGATCCCCCGAGGCAAAAGGAGCATTGAATTTCCGTATATTCTACTCTTTATACCTGCTCGGACACCGCGACGCAATCAGGACAACTGATCCCTTTCAGCCGAGGGCGGCCATGATTTCGGCGAACTCGGCCGCGAGATCGGGCTGAGCAGCGATGGCGACCTGTTCTTCGAGGACGTTGGCGAGGATCTCGTCGGTGGTCAGGGGATTGGCCAGCACCGAGCGGAAGACGATGACCGGCTCATTCCGGTAGCGGGGCAGGGCCAGCCGGGTGCGGGAGACGAAGGAGTTGCCGGCGGCGCGCTGGCGCTTCTGGATGGTTTCTATGATGCGGTCGAGACGGGCGTTGATCCGGCGCGCCGTGTCGGCGTCGGCCCGGGCCAGGGCCTGCTGGAGCCAGGCCGGAACGTAGCGGTAGGTGAGAATATTCAGTTCGGGCGCGGTAACCAGCTCGAAATCGGGGTGACTTTCGATCATGCCGGCGAAGCGCCGGGCCCGCTCGATGCCGCCATCCATGAGCAGCTCGTAGCCCTTGCGGCCGATGATCGACAACCCGGCATGGACCAGCATCGCCATCCCCGGGCGCGAGCCTTCGAGGGTGTGGCTGCCGAGGTCCTTGGAGCCGCGACGGATGATGTAGGCGGCGTGATGCTCGATGGAAGCGAGGGTGTCGGGATCCTTGAAGACGACCATCCCCGCCCCCATCGGCACATAGAGCTGCTTGTGGGCGTCGATGGTGACCGAGTCGGCGCGCTCGATGCCGCGCAGCAACGGCCGGTAGGTCCGGGAGAAGAGGGTCGGGCCGCCCCAGGCCGAGTCGACGTGAAAATGGCAGTTCAACTCCTGGGCAAAATCGGCCATGGCTTCCAGCGGATCGACATTGCCGGTTTCGGTGGTCCCGCCGATGCCGACCAGGGCCAGCACCCGCATCCCCTCCCCTTGCAGCCGGCGGCTGTGCTCCCGCAGCCGTTGCAGATCGATGCGGCTGTTCTCGTCGGTCTCAACGGTCACCAGATTGTCCCGTCCGATACCGAGAAGATCGACCGCCTTGCCCAGGGAATAATGGGCACGCCGGGAGACCAGCACCGCCAGCCCGGCGCAGTCGAGATGACGCAGGGCCTTGGCCAGCCCTTCCCGGGCGATGCCGCGAAATTCTCCGGACGGGCCGCAGAGCCGGTTGCGGGCGGCCCAGAGGGCGGTGATGTTGGCCACCGTCCCGCCCGAGCAGAAAGCGCCGAGGGCATGCCGGGGGTCGTGCATCCAGCGGCCGTAGAAGTCGTCGTCGCGGTCGTAGACCAGACGATGAATCATGGCCAGCACCTGCCGTTCCATGGGGGTGAAGGCCTTGGAGGTCTCGACCTTGACCAGGTTCTGGTTGAGGGCGATCATGATCCGCGAAAGGGGGAGCATGAAGTAGGGGAAGGCCGAGGTCATGTGACCGACAAAAGCCGGCGAGGCGGTATTCACCGACTGGGCGACGAGTTTGTCGGTGAGGAACTCGGTGTAATCGGAAACGAAGGTCGGCTCCTCGGGCACCCGAGTGTTGCTGAAATCCTGCTCGATTTCACTGAGTTTGCGCTCCAGGGCGACCACATGCTTCTGCAGGAAACCGGCGACGTTGCCGGCGATGTCCCGGTCAATGCAGCCAAGAGTGGATTCGGGGGCTTCCGGAACGGTGAAAATCCGGTAGAGGTTTTCCAGGTTGGCCTGAGCGGCTTCTTTCGATCTGGGCATGAGCGGCGCATCCGGGCAGGGGTCGAGTCCGCGTCGTCACCGCGGAACAACCGTATAAGTTATGAAGAAATCAGACAAACCGACAATTCTGTATACAGAACCTCAGCTCCCCTGTCAATGGAAACGCCGTCACGAAAGATCTTTGGCTCCCCCGCGCCGGGGCCAAAGTCGCGAAATTTCAACCGTGCCGCGCCATCATTCCCCACTGAAAATCGGCAGCGCGGCACCGTTCAAAGTAAAAACACCATTTTTCAGGCCGGCGGCGGTCTTGAGCTTATCCCCTTCCCGCACCACGAAATTCCGCTCCAGCAGGTTGTCGATTTCGCTCGTCAGAGACTCCGCCAGCAACCGTTCAATCTCCTCGGGGCCATACTCCGCTTGCGCGGCAGCCTGAGCCTGCAACTCCGCCCGCATGGTTTCGGCGAGCACCGAGCGGACCAGGCGTTCATGGGCTTCAAGCTCAACGGCGGCCTCGACCTGTTGCAGCAAGGCGGCGAAATCCCCCAGAAAAAAGGCGGGTTCACCGGCAAAGCCCAGCCGACCGGCGCCATTCACCTCGCCCTTCGGCGCAACCAGATGCAGGCGCTCGATCTTCACCTCGGGGCCGCCGGCCAAAAGTTTCATCGCCAGTTCGCCATACAGGGGCAGAAGTCGGATCAATCGCGACTCGGGATCGACCTCCGTCAACTCCCGGCCGATCTCCTGAAAATGTCCCATGAAATCACTCAGCGCCAGGCCGTCCAGATTGCGCAATGCGATCTCCACGGAGAGCGGCCCGAAGAATTCGTCATCCATCCCCAGGCGGGTAACCTCCAGGGATTCGCGGTATTGCAGGCGATCCCCCTCCAGACGGCTGTCCAGCGTCATCTTGCCGGCCTTGATGCCGAAACTCCGGCGGCCGCCGTCCTCGCCGTCGGGAAACGCCAGCTCCAGCCCGTCGAGACTCATCTTCGAGCGCCCGACGTAGATCCACGGCAAGGCCTCGGTCAGGTCGAACTCGCCACGCATGCCGCCCAGCTCAATCCGGCTTCCCTCGGCGAAAAATTCCAGTCCCGGCATTTCGACCCTGCCCTTCAGCGACTGTCCCGCCGACGCCGCCTCCGCATCGAGCTTCAGCCCCTGCCACTTCAGCACCCCTTCGCTGTCATGCCGCTCCAAAGGGGGAATATGCAGGCGGCTCTTCGCGCTGCCGTCGAAAGCCACCCGCGTCACCGCGACGGCCGCTTCCAGCTCCGGAAAGTGTTCAAACAACCCCTCGACATCGACGCCGTCCAGGCGCACCTCGGCCAGGCGGGTTTCGACCTCGGCCAGGGCCGGCAGCGAAAACCCGCCGGGGAGCGGGCCATGGCGAAAGGTATGGTCGAAAACCAGTTGCACGCTCTCGGGGGAACCCGCCCCTTCCCCACGGGGAAGATTCAGATCGGCCTGGGTCCGGGCTTGCGAAGAGAGAAAACCGCGCCGATAGTCGCCGTCGGCGGCGAGGGAGAAGATTCCCCAGGGGTCGCCCCCTTTCAGGGAGGACTGGTAGAGGTTTCGTACCTGGCCGCCAAGCACATAGCTGCCGCCGGCCCAGGCGAGCACGCAGAGCAGGATCATCAGCCCTGAAAGGGTGGATTTTTTCATTTCGACTCCGGGGGTTCGGAAACGGGGGAAAAGCGATTTTCGCGGAGAAGGCGGGCAGGATCACAAATCCGGCTGCCAGCGGATCACCTGCCGGTCGTAGTCGATGCGATAGTCGAGGTTGCGCAGAAAATCCATGCCGAGCAGGCCATCGAAGCGGGCTTCGGTCATTTTGTGGTCGATGACCATGGCCCGCGCATTGTCGAGCTTGAACGGACCGACCTTGATGTACTGAAAGCGCACCACCTCGGTGGGGATGACCCCGCCGCCGGCGACCTGGGAGTAGCCGGACTTTTCGCTCTCGACCTGCAAGCGCTCGACGGCGGCGCGGTGAAAGACCGTGCTTGAGGCGCCGGTATCGAGCAGCAGCAGGACATCGGCCTTGTTGCGGGCGAAGGC
>JAVFAR010000160.1:0-5272 GCA_034002365.1 Trichloromonas sp. | reverse complement strand
TGAACATCAACGCCGCCTGCGCCTCCTCGACCCTGGCTTTGGCCCGAGGCGCCTCCTGGATCGCCGCCGGAGCCGCCGAGGCGGTGCTGGTCGTCGGCATCGACCTGGTCAGTGAATTCGTCTTTTCCGGCTTCTCCGCCCTGCAAGCGTTGTCGAAAGAGGCCAGCCGCCCCTTCGATGCCCATCGCGGCGGCCTCTCCCTCGGCGAGGGGGGGGCGGCGCTGCTGCTCATGAGCGAGACGCGGGCGCGGCGGGAGGGGGGCACCGCTCTCGGCACCCTTGACGGCTGGGGGAGCGCCAACGACGCCAACCACCTCACCGCCCCGGCCCGGGACGGCTGCGGGCTGGTGCTGGCTATCGAACAGGCGCTGGCGAAGGCTGAAGTGACGGCGGAGGCGGTCGCCGCCATCAGCGCCCACGGCACCGGCACCGTCTACAACGACGCCATGGAACTGACCGCCTTTGCCCGGGTCTTCGGCGCGCGGCCGCTGCCGGTCCAGTCCCTCAAGGGGGCCATCGGCCACACCCTCGGCGCCGCCGGGGCGATCGAAGCGATTTTCGCCCTGGAGTGCCTGGCCCGCCGGGTCATGCCGCCGACGGTCGGCCTGGTCGAGCCGGAAGAGGCCGGACGGGGCCGGGTCGCCGCCGAAGCGCAAAGCGTCCAGGGGGATTATCTGCTCTCCACCAATTCGGGCTTCGGCGGAGTCAACGCCGCCCTGCTGCTCGGGAGGCCGTCATGCTGAGCGCGCGCATTACCGGCATCGGCTGGGTCAGCGCCCAAGGTTTCGGTTGGGGCGGACAGGGAGGGGCCTTCGCCCTCAGCCCCGGCGAGCCGCCGACCCTATCCCGGGCCGAGGTTTTCGATCAACCCGACCGCCGTTTCGGGCGCATGGACGCCTTCTCCCGCCTCGGCCTCGCCGCCGTCACCTTCGCCCTGCGCGACGCCGGGCTGGAAGAGTGGCGGGAGAAGCGCCCCATCGGCCTGATCGCCGCCACGGCCTACGGCTGCCTCGCCACCGACCGCGACTACTTCGCCACCGTCATCCCCGATGGCGGCGCCCTGGCCAGCCCGCAGCTCTTCGCCTATACCCTCTCCAACACCTTCCTCGGCGAGGCGGCGCTGCGCTTCGGCCTCAGCGGCGAGGCCCTGGTCGTCAGCGAGCCGCCCCCCGGCGGCGGCCTCGCGCCCCTGGGGCTGGCCCTGGAAAACCTCGCCTGGGAGCCTGCCCCGGCCATGGTCGCCGGCCTCTGCGACCTCGCCCCGAGCGAAGGCCTCCCGGCGCTTCCCGGCCTGCCGCCGGGAGCGATATTTGTCGTACTGGAACGGGTTACGCGGGAGGGATCACTTGATTACGGCGAACTGCGGCGGGATGATGACGGGCTTTACCGATTGAACAACGCGCCGGTGGCCGATCTGGCCGACCTCGTCACGCGGGGACTGGCGAGGTCAAAGGGGGGTGCGAATCTGAGGGGTTAGAGGGTGAACCAGAAGGTCGCGCCCTTCTCCGGCTCCCCTTGGGCCCAGATCCGCCCGCCGTGGCGGCGAATGATGCGCTCCACCGTGGCGAGGCCGATGCCGTGACCCTGGTATTGACTGTCGGCGTGAAGGCGCTGGAAGGGCATGAACAGCTTGTCGGCGGCGGCCATGTCGAAACCGGCGCCGTTGTCCCGGACAAAACACGCCGCTTTGCCGTCGATGTCGACCTGACCGAATTCAATCAATAATCACTGACGCTGAGCAGTCGTTTCTCCTGGTCGATGGAATGAAGCATCACCGGCGTCTCATTGTAGAGGCGGTGGTAGCGTTCTTCGCTCCGGCGCAGTTCTCCCTCGGCTTTCTTGCGCTGGAATGCCCGCCACAACCCCTGCATGAGCAGGGTCAATTGGCGGACGTCGGTTTCATCGTAGTCCTCATCCTTGTTGCCGACTCCGGCCACGATGACGATCCGTTCGCCTTCGAAAATCGGGACGTTCATGTGGCGGCGGATTTCCACATGCCCCTGCGGATAGCCTTTCTTGTCGGGGCTGGAGGCGGCATAATCGTTGGTGATGACCGGGCGGCGCCGGCGTACCGCCTCGCCCCACAGGCCCGTATCGGCCACCGGGTACTCCAGCGGTTTATCGGCGACGGCGCATTTCTCCATGGCCGCCCGCGACCAGGAGAACATGGTCAGTACGGATTCGTCGTCGTTGACGAAGGCCAGATAACCGATGAAACTCCGGGTCAGGCGAACCGCTTCCTCCAGGGCGAAATCAGCGATGTCCTTGAGCGAGGAAGCGCTCATCTCGTTCAGCCGCAGCAGGGTTTCGAGTCGCGCGGTATGGGTGGCCTGCTGCGTCTCCAGGGTCGTCACCATGCGGTTGAAGGCTTGCGCCAAAATGCCGATTTCGTCGCCGGAATCGATTTTAATCAGGCGGTTCGGGCCAAAGGTTTCCGGCAGCGCCTCGACATGACGGGTGAAAGTCATCAGCGGCGCGGTGAGACGTTTCATCAGCAGCCAGGTGACGGTCAGAACCGCGATGGTGATGCCAGCGCCGCCAGAAGGAAATACCGGCGCGTCTTTTCCAGGGGAGCGTAGGCCTCGGCGCGCTGGAACTGGCCGCCGAGGATGGCAATGAGCTTGCCGTTGTTGTCGAAAATGGGGGCGGATAAAAAGATGGCGGGATGACCGGGAGTGCGGCCGGAGGTATAGGGGTGGGAGATGTGCGGTTCTCCGACTGTCAACGTATGTTGAATAAACTCAAAGGAAGTCAGATCCTCTCCCCGGCGGTTGGGCAGAAAGGGGCTTTCCGCGATCAGCGTTCCGGCGTTGGAAATGAGGAAGAGACCATGGAATGGAGGGAAATGCGGGCGTCGAGGAAGCCTTGGGCCAGCTCCGCGTCAAGCAGGGCTTCGGGCGCATCTGGCGCGCCGCGGTAATCAGGGCGTTGTGAGCCAGACCCAGCTTGTCGTCGATACTGCCGCCAGCGATGAGACCAGGGCGAATTGTTGGCGAAAGAGGGCTCTTTTCAGCGACCGTTCCTGGAAAACGAGGGCACCCAGGCCAGCAGAGCGATCAACACCACGAACAAGAGCGAGACCGCCAGGGCCATTTTGGTTTTCATGCTGAGCTTGTTCATATCGATGGCGCTCTGTATTCTCGAACAGATTACGCAGGATTTCAATTCTTGCCAAGGCGGTATTTTCCGATTAGAAATGAACGTCTCAACAGTCGTTTGATGTTCGTCCTCCGAAAGAAAAAGCCACCCGCGATGAGCGCCCGCAAGAAAAATCCACCGTCGCCGACCGAGGCGATTCTCGAGAGCATCTCCGACGGGGTTTTTACCGTCGACGGTCAGTGGCGCATTACCTCCTTCAATCGCGCCGCCGAGGAGATCACCGGCGTGTCGCGTGCCGAGGCGCTGGGGCGCCACTGCTCGGAGGTCTTCCGCTCCAGCATGTGCGGGGAGGACTGCGCCCTGCGCCGGACGTTGAGCGACGGCAAGCCGATCATCGGCAAGGCGGGCTACATCATCGACGCCGAAGGGCGGCGCATCCCCATCAGTGTCTCCACCGCCGTGTTGCGGGACGCCGACGGCCAGGTGATCGGCGGGGCCGAGACCTTTCGCGATCTCTCGGAAGTCGAGGAATTGCGCCAGGAGCTGGCCGGAAAATTCCGGGTCGGCGACCTGACCAGCCACAGCCCCCTGATGCAGCGGGTCTTCGAGATCCTGCCGGCCATCGCCGCCAGCCCGAGCACGGTACTGATTCTCGGCGAGACCGGCACCGGCAAGGAACTGCTGGCGCGCACCCTCCATGCCCTCAGCCCCCGCAATCAAGGACCCTTTATCGCCGTCAACTGCGGCGCCCTGCCCGATACCTTGCTCGAATCGGAGCTCTTCGGCTACAAGGCCGGCGCCTTTACCGGCGCGCACAAGGACAAGCCCGGCCGCTTCGCCCTGGCCAAGGGCGGCACCCTCTTTCTCGACGAAATCGGTGAAGTCAGCCCGGCCCTGCAGGTGCGACTGTTGCGGGTGTTGCAGGAGCGCACTTACGAGCCCCTCGGCGGCACCCGCTCCGAGGTCGCCGATGCCCGCATCATTGTCGCCACCAACCGCGACCTGGCCGAACGGATGCGCCAGGGGGAGTTCCGCGAGGATCTCTATTACCGCGTGAACGTGGTCCGGGTCGAACTTCCTCCCCTCCGTCGGCGCAAGGAGGATATCCCGCTGCTGGCGGAGGAATTCGTCGCCCGCTTCAACCGTGTGCAGGGCCGGGGAGTGACGGGCATCACCTCCGAGGCGTTGGCCCTGCTCATGGCCCACGACTGGCCGGGCAACATCCGCGAGCTGGAAAATGTCATCGAGCGGGCCTTCGTCCTCTGCCGCGAAGGGCGCATCGACATCCCCCATCTCCCCGCCGAACTCACCGCCCGCGGCGCGGCGGTGGGTCGCGAAGGGGATATGCGCGGCGCCCACGACATCCTCGACGCTCAGGCGATCCGCGCCGCCCTGGAGCGGCACGGCTACAACCGGCTGGCGGCGGCCCGCGAACTGGGCATCCACAAAACCACCCTCTTCCGTAAACTGAAAAAGCTCGATCTCCCCCTCCCCCCCCAGGACGGCCGCACCCGCCGGAAACCAACAAGGTAGCATAACTGCAACTCTATTTTTCGTACACAGCAGCATAGACGCACCTTTATCTTTTCCTTCCGCCTCCCCTCGAAGACAAAAAATCCACGTGATATAAGACAGTTCCGGCGACTTTTCTGATCTTTTATAGTTGGCATTGCCCTTGCTTATAGTACAGGGCACCAACCCCATTCAGGATAATCGCAATGAAGACCGCATTTGCCCATTGGGAAGACCGCATCGCCCCGGTATTCGACACCGCACGGAATCTGCTGCTGGTGAAGAGCGAGGGAGGGCGCGTGACCCGGGAAGAGCGTCTGCCGTTGGCGGACGAACCGCCCTTGGCGCGTACCCTGCGCCTGGTGGATCTGGGGGTCGAGACCCTGGTGTGCGGAGCGATTTCCCGGGCGTTGCAGGAGATGCTGTCGGCCTACGGCATCCGGGTGCGGGGTTTCGTCGCCGGGGATCTGCATGAGGTGGTACGTGCCTGGCTCGAAGGCAAGATGAACCAGGAAGCTTTCGCCATGCCCGGCTGTCTCGGACGGGGCGGGCATGGCCGATGGTCAGCGGATAAGGAGAACAATATGCAAGGACGTGGACGCAATTCAGGCGCCGGCGGCGGCCAGGGGCAAGGAGCCGGGCGCCGTCAAGGTCAGGGAAT
>JAVFAR010000159.1:0-5284 GCA_034002365.1 Trichloromonas sp. | reverse complement strand
AACGGTCATACCAAGTTGACAATGAAATTGGGGGAGAAAAAGCTGGGATCAGCAGGCGGGGAAGGAGGAAAAACGGCTACGCCTCCATATGCTGTAAACTGGTGGCGTTTTCTTGCAGGCTAACACAGGGGCGCGCAGTCGTGATAGCCGTCGTCACCAGTGCCGCAGGGAATCGGCGGGCCCACATGGTAGGCCTCATAGGCCAGGGGCCAGAGCTCTTTGTCGCCCAGCACGGCCACGAGCTTCGGGCTTACCCCTTTCTTTCCCCGCAGACAGCGGGACCAGAAGCCGGTATCCAGCTCAAAGGCGTCATTCTTTTCCCGGCGAAAATCGTTGGCCAGCTTGGTAAGCCGATAGGAACTGGCCTTCTCCTTATCCGCACCGGCCTCCCAGGCACAAGTGTGCGCCCAGACCTTGGCCCGCAGGATCTCCAGTTTCGTGAGCTTGGGTCTGCCCATGAGTTCCTCCTTCTCGTTTTCCCCGAATCCCTTGTGACAAAGCGTTGAACTTTAGCTGTCAATAAACTTTTATGCGCGATTATCACTTATATAAAATAGCTGTCATAAACATCTTTTAGGTCTTTTTTTTAACAACTTTTTCTTTTTTTATATTTTTGTATCCTGTTTCTGAACCGAGAGTCAAGCCGAAAACCTTCGCAGGACAGACGACAGGGAGGGAACATGAGAAGCCGGTACAGCAAAAAGGCCAGAAACCGCAAAGATCGCAAGGATACCCCGAAAACCCCCGGCGCCGGACTGATCGACGTTCTGACCGCCAGGGTGGTCATCCGTGCGAAAACGGAACCGCCGAAAACGGATGGCGCGATCGGAATCGAGGGGAAAAACCTCTGGGAGCAGTTCCATTCCCTGTGTCACGGGGCGCTCGGCCCCTACCTGGGGGTTCTGGACAAGGAAATGGAGGAACTCGTCGATTTCGAAATGACGGGCCTGTTGAATCGCGGCGGCATCGAGCAGCTGAAGAAGGAACTCTCCGGCGCCCTCGAAGAGTCTTCATCCCGGTTCAACTGCCTGCCCTCGGCCTTTCTTCAGCTGGTGCTCAGGCCCCTGGCGATGCTGGAGAACCCCGAGATCCCGGGGGAGGAAGAGCTTCGCGCCCTGGGACTGAACCTGCCGCGCCGCGGCGGCCCGACGCAAGACAAGACGGCTCCTGCGGACCCCGCCGCCCCGCCCGAGGCGGAAAGCACCCTGGAAGAGTGTCGGGCCCTCTGGGGAAAAGGGCACCGGGATCTGAATTCTGAACTGCCCCAATGCTTTGTCCTCGCCCTGGAACGGGCGACCTGTGACGAAGAGCGGAACCGGGTCAAGGAAACGGTGCGCCGCCTGACCGGCGCGACCCAGGGCGGCAGCAAGGCGTACAGCAAGCTGCCGACCTTGGTCGAGGCGCTGCGCACGCTCGATCCGGGGCTGATCTTCGACTTCGCCAAAACCCCGCTCTTCGCCGAAGGGGTCCGCCCCGAGGATTTTATCGAAAAGGTGAGCGAGCGCTTCAAGGCCCTCTGCCCGAACCGCGACCGCCAGATCGAGGAGATGCTCCTTTCCGTGGCCCAGCGCATGACCGGCGATACCGACACCCTCTACCCGCTCTTTTACGGCCCTCCGGGCACGGGCAAGACCTTTCTGGTGGAACTGGCGAACGAAGTCTTCAACGAAGCGGGCCTGGCGAGTCGCTCCATTCTCCAGGCAATGACCCAAAACGGCGGTTACAACCTGCAGAACAACGAGGTCGCCATGTCGTTGCAGGGGATCAGCTCCCAGTGGTCGGATGCCCGGCCGGGGATGCTTTTCCGCAATTGCGGCGGCCTCGACAACGCCCTCTGCCTGACCGTTCTCGACGAGGTCGACAAATGCGCCTACCACGATTTTCTGGTGACCCTCATCGACCCCCGGCAGCCGTTGCAGGACAGCTACGTCCGGGAATTCATCCCGGAACTCGACATGCGTCACAAGTGCCTCTTTTTCCTGACGGCGAACGACATCGGCAAAATGGAAACGGTTTCCGGCGGCGCGTTCTGGTCGCGGGTCGCGCCCATCGAGATGCCGGCCTATACGCGGGAGGAAGCCGGGGAGCTGGTAACCCGGCTGGTCTGGCGGCGTCTGGAGGAAAAGGATTTCAGCGAGGAGCAGATTCGCACCCTCACCGGCGAGGTGCTGATGCGCTATCCCCTGATCCTGCCGAGCGTGCGAGTGTTGCTCGCCGAAGTGAAACGCCGGATCGCCCAGAAGCGTTTTCCCTTCCTGCAAGGAATCGAGACGCACCGGCCGACCTCCTCGCGCAAGCTGGGCTTCTTCATGCCGGGCATGGAGCCCGAAGACGGCAACAAACCGACCACCCATTGACCGCAAGCCCCGTCAATGCACAACATTCTGTGCATTGACGGGTTCCACTCGGGAGTTTCGATCATGCGCATCCAGTACCTCGCCGATCTCCATCGTGAGTTCATGACCAACAAGGCCGGGCTCCTTCCCGCGCCGCACCGGGAACTGCTCGACGCCATCCGCGCCTGCGATGCCGACGTGCTGGTGCTGGCCGGGGATCTCTGGAAAAAACGCCGCGGCGTCGAGCTCGCCGCCGATCTCGCCAACGGCCGCCCCTGCGTGCTGGTGGCGGGGAATCACGACTACTACGGCGACAGTCTCGGCGCCTGCATCCATGCCCTGCGCAAGGAGGCGAGCCGTTATCCCAACGTCCATTTTCTGGAACGGGAGACGGTGGAGATCGATGCGGTGACCTTTCTCGGCTGCACGTTGTGGACGAACATGCGCCTCTTCGCTTCCGGCCCCTATGCCGGGCTCTACGGCTATGATGAGACGCTCAATGACTGCCAAACGGGGATGAACGACTATCTCTATATCCGCGCCACCGGCTCCCCGGCACCGCTGAAACCGGCGGACACGGTAAAAATCTGGCAAAAATCGGTGCGCTGGCTGCACGAAGAGCTGCACCGGCACGCGGGCAAGCCGATAGTGGTGGTGACCCATCACGCCCCGTCCTGGCGCTCGCTCCAGGAAAGCTATCATCAGGACATTCTCAGCGCGGCCTACGCCTCGCACCTGGACCGTTTTATCGAAATCCACCAGCCGGACCTGTGGATTCACGGCCATGTTCACGATTGTCTGTCCTACACCATCGGAAAGACCCTGGTCGTCTGCAACTGCCGGGGCTACGACACGCCAATCGCCCGGGCCACGGGGTTTCACCCCAAGCGCCTGGCCATCGTTCACAACAGGAGTACGCAATGAGCCACAAAACCCTACGGGAAGCCCCCTGGTATCTGGTCTACGATCTGGAGGCGACCTGCGACGAATGCAAGCCCCGGGAAGTGCCGAAGTACGAAATGGAGACCATCGAGATCGGCGCGGTCATGGTCGACGGCGCGACCTTCCAGCCGGTGGAGGAGTTCCAGGCCTTCATCCGCCCGGTGCGCCATCCGGTCCTGACCCCTTTCTGCACCAAACTGACCACCATCACCCAGGATCAGGTCGATACGGCCTTGACCTTTCCGGAAGTCTTTGCCGCTTTCACGGCTTGGGCCGGGAAGTATCCCGGCTGCCTCTGGAGTTCCTGGGGCGCCTTCGACGGGCGCCAACTGAAACGGGACAGCGCCTTCTGGAAAATGGCGCCGCCCGAGGTCGAGTTCTACAACTTCAAGGAGGCCTTCGCCGATCATCTCCGCATCAAGCGGTGCGGCATCCCGGCGGCCCTGGCCATCCTCGGCCTCGGGCGCATGACCGGCACCCATCACCGGGGGATCGACGATGCCCGCAATATCGCCCGGGTGCTGACCGCCCTGGCGGGGAGGGAATCATGAGAGTCCAGTTCATTGCCGATCTGCATATGGAGTTGTGGAAGTCCCTGGGCGCCGGCGCGTCCCTCGAAGTCCGACTGGAGGCCATCCGCACGACTTCGGCCGACGTGCTGGTGCTGGCGGGGGACAGCTGCAAGGCGAGGCGCGCCGCCGAGTTCGCCGCCGATCTGGCCCAGGGGCGCCCTTGCGTGCTGGTGGCGGGCAATCACGAGTATTACGGCGGCGACCTGCCCGAGGATCTGGAAGGGCTGCGGGCGCGGGGGCGGAATCCATCGAATGTGCATGTGCTGGAGAACGAATCGGTGGAGATCGGCGATGTCGTCTTTCTCGGCTGCACCCTTTGGAGCGACATGCGGCTGTACGAGTCGGCCTTCGGCTACCCGGCTTCGGTCCTGGCGGTCCAGGCCGGACTCAACGACTACCGCTGCGTCACCTGGGAGAAGCGCCGCAACCTCCAGACCGCCGACACCATCGCGATGCACCGGGCTTCCGTCGCCTGGCTCAAGGAGCAGTTCGCCCTCTACCGAGGGCGGAGGATCGTGGTGGTAACGCACCATGCCCCGTCCGAGCAGTCCGTCGCCGAGTGCTACCGCAACGACATCCTCAGCGCCGGTTTCGCCTCGAATCTGGACGCGCTGGTGAAGGATTCCGGGGCGGCACTGTGGATTCACGGCCATACCCACGGCTGCTGCGACTATGTCCTCGGCGATACCCGGGTCGTGGCCAACGCCTGCGGCTATCCCTTCGAGCAAACCGGCTTTAAGGCCAACCGGGTGGTGGAGCTGTGAAGATCTTTCCCGTTTCCGATGTGCATGTGGATCAGTATGTCGGCGCCAACGATCCCCACGACCGGCTGGAGTTCGCCTGGTCCGCCGCCGACGAGGCGGATGTGGTCGTTGTCGCCGGAGATGTCCACACCCAAAGCCGCGCCCCGCGCTGGCTGGCGCGGACCTTTCCCGACAAGGCGCTGGTCTACGTGGCGGGCAACCATGAATTCGCGCAGGCCGTCTTCCCCGACGAGATCGAAAATCTGCGCGGCCGCGCCGCCGAATTCCCCCAGGTGCATTTTTTGGAAAACGCCGAAGCGGAAATCGGCGGCGTGGTCTTTCTCGGCTGCACCCTGTGGACGGATTTCAGCTTGTGGGGGCGCATCACCCGCCCTGCCGCGATCCATGCGGCAGACACCTTGATGCCCGATTACCGGCAGACGCGACTGGCCGGGGGCCGTCTGCTGACCCCGGCGGCCACGGGCAAGGCGCACTGGCTGAGCCGGGCCTTTCTGGAAGAGAAGCTTAAACGACATCGCGGCCGCCAGGTCGTGGTGGTGACCCATCACGCCCCGTCGCCGCGATCGATCGGCAAGAACTGGCAGGGCAGCCTGCTCGCCGCCGCCTTCGCCTCGGACCTGGAGAAACTGATCGCCACCTATCAGCCGGCGCTCTGGGTCCACGGCCATCT
>JAVFAR010000158.1:0-5400 GCA_034002365.1 Trichloromonas sp. | reverse complement strand
TTGATTGATCCGGTAGTTAAATAACCGTTCCCGATCGGTCATACCTTGATTCCTTCGGCACGGATGGCCTTGAGGATGGGAGAGGAACGCAGCGGGGACTTTTCCACCTCCTGTCGGCTGAAAATCAAGGGGCAAATCACCAGCCCACGGTCGAAACCGATCTCCCAGGCCGCATCGGAAACCCGCTCTTCCAGCCGTTTGTCGACATTTTCAAATTCGATGAAAATATCCATGTCCGATTCCGGTTCCGCATCTCCCCGGGCGCGGGAGCCAAAAATGCGAAAATCGACCAGCGGGGCGAGATGAACCAGTCGCTCTTTCAGTTCCCGGGCAACAGTCAGGTCGTGATCATTCAAAGGCATTTTTCACTCCAAAGGCTGAGGACTCCACGCGTTTGTAAATAATTCGACACCCTGACAGTTTATCGGACCGGAACGCCGGAGTCCTCCCCGTTCAGACTCATCGCGGCGTCGTACAGCGCGAAGCGGTTCCGTCCCTTCTTTTTCGCCTGATACATGGCCATGTCGGCGTAACGGATCAGGGTTTCGCCATCAAAGCCGTCCCGGGGATAAAGGCATCCCCCCAAACTCGCCGTCAGCAGGATCTCACGCTCATCGATCCACAGCGGCTCGGCCAGGTGGCGCAGGATTTTGTCGGCGATCAGCCCCACCCTTTCCGGGTCGGGCAGCTCCGCCAGCAGGATGACGAATTCATCCCCGCCCAGTCGCGCCACCGTATCCGCTTCGCGCACGGTGTTCACCAGCCGTTGCGCCGTCGCGCACAGGAGCTTGTCGCCGAAATCATGGCCGAAACTGTCATTGATCTCCTTGAAGCGGTCGAGGTCGAGCATCAGCACCCCCACCAGACGGCCGGAACGCTGCGCATAATGAATGGCATTCTCCAGCCGATCCTGCAACAGGGTGCGATTGGCCAGGCCGGTCAATTCGTCGTGGGTGGCCAGATGCTTCAGACGATCTTCGTCGAGCTTGCGTTCGCTGACGTCGCGGAACATCCCCAGGCGGCAGGGGATGCCGTCCAGATCGAGAATGGTGCCGTTGATATCGGCGAAGAAGACCGAGCCGTCCTTCCGTCGGCAAGGGATGTTATGGAAATGGTACAGCTCCGCATCGATCACCTTTTCAAATTCGGCGATCACCTCCGGCAAGGCCGTCGCCGGATGAATTTCCTCGACACTCAAATGGAGCAATTCTTTCTCGGAATAGCCCAGCATCTTGCAGATCATGGGATTGGCGTATTTGAAACGCCGGTTCGTCATATCGGCGATGAGCAGGCCGTCGGCGCTGCATTCGAACAAAGTTCGATAACGCTCTTCCGACGACCGCAACGATTCCCGGCTTTTTTCCAGGCTTTCCGCCATACGGCCGAAGGCTTGGGCGAGCATTCCCAGTTCGCCGTCGGCAGCGGGCAAATTGCCGCGCGCCTGAAAATCCCCCCGGGCGAAGTCCTCGGTGACCGACACCAGCATGCCTACCGGCTCGACAATGGTCTTCTTGCCCAGCCACCATGAGAAAACCAGCGCGGCGGCGATGGACCCGGCCATGAGCAGCAGGTTGTTGATAAGAAGGCGGTCGGCGTTTTCCAGGATCTGGGCTTCGGGAATACCGGCCCACATGTACATGTAGGGCGCCCCGCCGGGTGCGAGACGCACCGCCTGACAGGCGACCATCCGGATCCGCCCGTCGGACCCCAGGACTTTGCCAAAGGCCTGCTCGGGATGCTCCTCGGCGAGGGCCCAGGCTTCGGGCGCGATCGGGCGGCCGACCGGATTGGTATCCTCCCGCTCCGGATAATAGGAGAGGCGAAGTCCCCGATGATCGGTAATGGCGATGAAAGAGCCTTCCGGCAGCGGGACGACATCGTAGAGCCGGGCCAGATGGTCGAGCTTCAGCGTCATGGTCAAAACCGCCCGGGGGTTTCCGGATGGATCGAGGACCGGATAGGCATAGGGGAATACGGGGATTTCACCGCCGATCCGGGTCAGCAGATATTCCCCGGCGGCGATATCCAGATGCTCCAGAGCTTCGCGAAAGTGCTTGCGGTCCGCCAGGGAGGTCCCGGCAAAAGGCCTGCCCGAAGCGAAGACTTCGCCATCGACATGGGCTGCGATGACATTGTGGATGCCCGGCATCCGTTCAGTCACCAGACGAAAGAACTCGCTGGCGGCCTGGGGGTCGAGATTCTGCACGGCGGGGACTTGCGCCAGGGTGGCCAGCGTCTGCCGCACCGCCTCAAACTGCCCCATATGGGCTTCGCAGAGGTTCCGCGCCAGCAGCCGGATCTCTCGTTCGGCCGTCTCAATCGCCTGCTGCCGCTGATCGAGGCCGCAATGGAAAATGATGGCCAATGCGGGCAATACCGCCATGAGCACAATCAGCACCAGGTGTTTTCGGATCGAAGTCCAAAAACAAAACGTCATGCCCTAACCTCCCCGGAACCAGTCAACGCGATCGTCTTAACCAGGTGGTTAAGGATATATCACAAAAATGCTCATGTAACGAAAAACCTTAAGACCTTGAACTTTCCGACATAAACCCTTTCCTTCATCCGCGCATTCGCACAGACCGGGGATGCTTCTGTTCGCCGACAATTTTACGGGTTGCACCGTGGCGGCTGCCGGCCCCTTTCGCTATGATTCAACCATCGACGGGCTGTTGTGGCAGGCGGCCCGGCGATACCCATGAAGACTCCCTCTTCATACCTCCCTCTTGTTCCACCCCTTGGCCGGTTACGGGATGCCTCCCCCGTGACCGGCCTTTTTTATGGCGCGTAGGGGAATCGAACGAGCGGAAGGTCAATCGCCCAGATGGTCCCGGATTTCCCGCCAGAGTCCGGCGAAGGCCAGGGCGGCGCGGCTGTGGGGGGAGTAGGCGGCCAGGGGCAGGCGGCGAATGCCCATCTGTTCCACCTCGCTGGCGTAGGGGATTTCCGTTTCCAGCAGTTCGGAGCGTTGCCGGGGCAGGCTCTCGACAATCTCCCGGTGCAGATTTTTACGGCGGTCGACCATGGAGAAAAAGGGGAGGGTTTTCAGATCGTTCAATCCCTCATCCTGTTCGAAAGCGTAGATCTGTTCGAGGGTGCGCAGGGACAGGGGCGTGGGGATGATCGGCACCAGCAGGATTTCAGCGGCGCCGAAGACCGCCTCGGAAACCAGGGAAATACTGGGGGGACAGTCGAGAAAGAGGTAATCGTAGGAAGCGGCCAGGGGCGCGAGGAGTTTCTTGAAGCGTTTGGCCGGCTTCTTTTCGCCGCCGAGGAGGATGTCGAGATGGCGGTAGGAAAAGTCGGCCGGCAACAGGTCGAGCCGCGGATAGTCCGTCCCTTTGATCGCGGATTCCAGGCCGTTCTTGCCGCCGAGCAGCTTTTCGCCGCCGCCCTTGACCTTGGGCTTGATCCGGAAGTAAAAGGTCGCCGCCCCCTGGGGATCGAGATCCCAGACCAGGGTCCGGGCGCCGTCCCGCGCTGCCAGGTAGGCGAGATTGACGGCGGCGGCGGTCTTGCCCACCCCCCCTTTGATATTGTAGGTCGCGAGAATTTTCATGAGTTCAAGGCTCTTTCCTGAAGAGTTTTCGAACCGGGCGCAGGTTCCCCGGCGCGGCAAAGGCGCCGAAACGCGCGGCGAATTCCGCGCGCACCTGCCGCTGGCGCTCTCGCAGCCGTTCGCTGAGTTGCCCGATGGCGAGCAGGGTTTCCGGGGGCAGGGACGGCGGCGCTTCCGGCATCATTGCCAAGGCGCGCAAAGCTTGGGCATGGACTTCGAGATCCTGAAATTCGCCGAGATTTTCCTGAAGCTCTTTCAGCGACCTGATCAGCGGCGAAATTTTATCACGGGGATACAGACTTTGGAAAAACTCCAGAAGATAGCGCAGTTTCTTGCAGGATTTGCGCAGTTCGTGAAACTCTTCCGGGGGAGAACCGTCGGTGATGACGGCCCCTTCGCGCAGGACGCGGCGGAAACTCCGGCGAATATGGGCATTCGCCGCCTTCGCCAGGGGGAGCGCGGCCGATTGCGGCCAGGACCCATCGGCAAAAGGCGGCTTGGCAAGCCAGGCACGCCAGTCGGCGAGCACCTTCCGGAAGCGCGGCGAGGCCAGTTCCTCGGCCAGTTGCCGCTGGGCCGTTCTCTGATGGGCAAGGAGCCGTTCGTGCAGGGGTGCGAGATCGTCAGCCGGTTCCGGGGGCAGAAGGTTGCGGTAGCCGTCAAAGCCGAGCAGGTGAACGTCGAGATCGCGCACCGGAGAGGTAATCGTGCCGAGCCAGGCGAATTCGGGACGGAAACGTTCCACCACCATCGCCGGCAGCAGGTCTTTGAGCTGGCCGAGAGCGGCACGGGTACGCCGGATCGCGACCCGGAAATCGTGCAGGAATTCGCTGTCGAGATCCCGGCGGGTTCCGTCCAGATTGCGCTCCAGGGTGGCGAGCAGCTGCGCGAGGATTGCGCGGACGGCTTCTCCGGCTGGTTGCGCGGGGTCAAAACGGAAGTCCGGCTTTGCAGAGTAATCGCCGGGGGAGCGCCCGACGCTGAGCATAATGCTGTGCCAGAGGTCCTCGGGCGCAGGTTCCAGACCGAGCCCGGTTTGCAGAAAACGGTCGAGTTTTCGCAGTTCCCGGTCATAGCCGCGGACCGGCGCGCTACGCAGCCGGGAAGGCAGGCGCCATCCCTCACTTTGTTCAGCCGCTGCGACAAGTTGCTCCAGGATGGTCAGTCGTGCCACCGTCTTCTCCTGGTCATCCAGCAGGGAACAGTGCCGGAAGAGACCTCGCACTTCGACGAGAGGGAAAAGTCGGCGATTTTCCAGAATCGTCTTGAGGGTGTCGCGGAACGCTCCCGACGGGAGATCTTCGGCGAAATCCGGAGCCTGGCCACCGACCGAACCGGGGACCGAACCGTTGCCGAGACGGCGCAGTTGTAGGAACGAACTCCCGTCCGTTGTCTCTTCCTCCAGGGTCAGCCCTTGCCGGAAGAGACGCCAGTCGAAGCTGTCGAAATAGCGCAGGCATCCTTCCCGGGGCGGGTCCTCCGCGAAGGGGGCGAAGCCGCGCAACGAGTCACGCAGGGACAACAGCGACAGTTTTTCCGGAAGCAGATATTCCATGCCGCATCCTTGGGACTTGAGTCGGTGAGAATCGCGGCCGTCGACAAGGGTCTTTCCGGGAAAAGGCCGCCGCCGATTTTTTCCGCGAAATCCCCATTAATTTTGCCATGGAATTGTTAGCGGATTGTTTATGAACCGGCGAAAAACAAACGCCGCCGCATTTTTTACGCAAAACTTACACAATCCTAACATCCAGGCGAAAGTCCGCTGCTATAGTTAGTCTTTAACAAGCTAGCCATGCTTTGGTGGCCATGGCGATCTTTCCAGGGGAGGTGACATATGAGTG
>JAVFAR010000157.1:0-5694 GCA_034002365.1 Trichloromonas sp. | reverse complement strand
GGACATTGGCTAAAGGTACATATATGATTTATCAAAATGCTATTGGTGAGCTGGGAGCAACTGGTGGTACTATCCTACCTTGGAATATACTTTCTGCAGCTAATGTGCTCGTGAGTATACCTATTATAATTCTCTATTTCTTTGCACAAAAACACTTCATGGAAGGTGTAAAACTAACAGGATCGAAGGAAAGCTAAATGAAAATAAACAGACATATAAAAAACCCATTAATAACACCCAATGATATTATCCCTTCACGCAGTGATATGAAGGTGATTGGAGCTTTCAATTGTGGTGTTGCAACATATCAAAACGAAACTTTATTATTGATTCGCGTCGCAGAAAAATATCAATCACCTTCAGAAGAAATCGTCGGAGTGCCTGTCTATGATGATCATGAAAAATCAATTATCATCAAGTTATTTGATCGAAATGATGAAACCATTGATTTCCACGATCCAAGATTTGTCAAAACAAAAGATTTACTTTATCTCACAAGTATGTCTCATTTACGACTAGCACGTAGTAAAGATGGTATTCATTTTGATATTGATGCAAAACCGTTGATGGAACCAAGCGCAACCTATGAAGCCTTTGGAATCGAAGATCCAAGAATAACACTCATCGATGATGTATATTATATCAATTATAGTGCAATCTCAAGTTCTGGTGTTGTCACTTGTTTGGCAACAACTAAAGATTTTGTAAAGATTGAAAAGAAGGGCATCATATTTTTAGCAGATAACAAAGATGTCGTCATTTTTCCAAAGAAAATCAATGGATTATATTATGCGATTAACCGCCCTGTGAGTGCGTATTTTCAACGTCCTGAAATGTGGATATCGACATCAAAAGACTTATTGTTTTACGGCAACCATAAACTTCTTTGTTCACTTAGAGCAGGATACTTTGATGATACACGAATTGGTGCATCATGTGTACCTATCTTAACTGAGAAAGGATGGATTGAGATTTACCATGGAGCTTCGAAAGATAATCACTATAAAGTAGGTATTTTATTGCTTGATAAAAATGACCCAACTAAAATTTTATATCGCAGTGAACTACCATTGATTGAACCCGAGATGCCCTATGAAAAAGAAGGCTTTATGCCTAATGTCATCTTTCCATGTGGGTTTATTGTAGATGATGATACAATAAAACTTTATTATGGCAACTGTGACGAAAATATATGCTTAGCAACATTTTCACTTACTGAACTAATAAAAAGTATGGGTATCTAGGAGATATTATGAGGAAAAAAGATTATGAAATATATCAAGGTATAACGAATGAAATTCTTGATCGAGCAAATATAGTCTTAACACAGGAAGAAAAAAAACGTATTGAAGTCGTTGATTTTGGTCTTGGTCAGATTAAACATATCGGACTTCAAATACATACTTATGTTAATACTGAGCGTGTGTGTGCTAAAGAACTGGTCTTGCTGCCATATCAAACTTGCCCAGAGCATTTACATCCTGATACACCTTATGGAAAAGGCAAAGAAGAAACGTTTAGATGTAGACAAGGTATCGTATATCTTTATGTTGAAGGAACTGCAAACGCTGTTCTTTTAGCAAAAACTCCCAATACTAAAATCACTGTGTTTCATGAAGTAATACTCAAACCAGGTATGCAGTACACGATCATGCCTGGAACGAAACATTGGTTTCAAGCAGGGGAGTCAGGTGCAATTATAACTGAATTTTCAACACGGAGCACTGATGAATATGATATTTTTACCGATGATCGGATAAAAAGAGAAGTTCAAATTGAGGATAAAATATGATAGATTTAAGTATTAAAGCACCACATGATTGTCAAATAAAAAAGAAGATTGCTCCATATGAAAATGATCAGAAGCTATCCATAGATTTCGTTTTTAATAAAAAAATGACGGTGGAAAAGGATACTTTATTTGTCGGATTTGTAACAAGTGCACACAATAAAGCTCGTACATTTTTGATGACACATGAAGATAGTGTTGAAAGATACCAAATTCCGTTTGCATTTCCTGCTTTTATGGGCGTTTTTGGTGATGAAAATATGAATGGTGCTTGGATGACATTAGATTATTATAATCTTCATTTTCATTTTAGAACGTATAAAAAAGAATCCCAAAGTAAACTGATTTCTTTTGGACTAACTAATGAATCATTTGAAGTAGATGCCCATCAAGTTATCAATATATCAGTTATATATCATGTTTATCAAAATAAAGCACCGCGTCTAACTTCAATGATTAAGCTGTGTGCAAATCATATACTAAAACAGTCAAAAATCAAACCAAAACAAGAGTTGTCTTTAACCACAAATATCCACAATTATTCAGATGCGGTACATGGATTATCGAATAATTTAACTGATGATAGAGCACGCATCCAAGATGGAACGGGGACTTTCATCCCTTATGGCTATCTTGAAAAAAATCCTTATAGTGAATCATTCGCTTTAATGGATGTTGCTAAAGGTATGCTTCCATACGCCTTATGGAACAACAAAAAGCATTTAATTCAATTGATGTACGATGAGCTACTTAAAATAACAGATGAAAATCTCGATTATCCTTGGATTGAGCATGATCATCACACAGATGGTTTTTTCCATTTAGCATGGGGTAGCTTACCAGTTGGAGTGACCAAAGAATATATCAAAAAACAATCAATAGGATTATTTTCAGATGTGGATGGTCACGAAGAAGGACCCAATTTGCTATCGACTTGGAAGTATTTTTATCGTGTCGAGATACTAGGTGAAATGGCTTTATTGACACGTGAAGAAAAAATAATAAAAGGTTTTTTAAAAACGTTACCTTTTATAAGTAAACTCAAGATGGAACATTATGCTCAACCTGTAACTTATGATCTTGATACACATTTACCCGCAACAGGGAAAAAAGAAGGTGGAAGTGCCGGTGGAGCAGCATTCTGGAGTATTATCCACTTTACTGCTTACGATTTAACCAAAAACGAGATCTATTTACAAGAAGCTCTAAACGGTATGAAACACGCAAATTCACTTGACTTTAATCAATTCTACTCGATGAGAGTTGCCCCAAAGCCAACAACAGTGGGTTGGCTCACTAAGGCAAATGTCTATGCTTATGAGTTAACGAAAAATATAAAATACATTGAGTATGCACGTGAAACAGCTCACTCCATTTATTTTTTCTATTATATATCACCACATCCTTACACTTATTTTTCGACCCTAGGTTTTGGCTATGCCTGTTCACGAGAACGATGGGAAGCCTTTTTAGAAATGGTTGAAAGTCTGTATGGAATCTCTTTTTTACTAAAATACAACGACGATCGTAATTTGTTAAAACTATTTTGGTTTGCACGAGAAAATTGGCTATGGGCATTGCCTTTAAATGGTAATCCGTACGGGAATTTGGGAAGACCTTATGATTCTATAGGCGGTGAATACATTCCTTACGAGTTTTCAACGGGTAGTTTAGGTGATAATACAGGTATAGAGGGCGGTAGCCAATCATCAATGCGACAAATCAAGGAAATTTACGGCTCTGGAGAAGTATATTTAGCCTACATGATGTTTGAAATGAACGCTCATATAACAGATAGGAAATTTTTGATTGTCAAATCAGATTTAGTCAATGATTTGTTAAATCCAACACTTCAATTTATTATATATAATACGCAAGAAGAAAAAGGCACATGTATTGTAACGTTTACCCATTTGAAATCTAATGCTTATGTGTTGTATCGCGACAGCGTGTCTTTGGGTGTATATCAGTCTTCATACCTAAATATGGGGATTCCATTCGAACTCTTAGGTGAGCAATATATCAATGTGGTACTAAAACCATATAACACTATTCCAGTGGATTTTGAGTATCAAGTTTTCGACTTTAATATGGAATACACTGGTTTTGAAAATGTCAAACTAACATGGGGGAAAATCCATCGTGACCAGCACACACATTATCGTGTTATCGTAAAAAATCAACTTAATATAAGAAATTATGATGTGCAAGATTCATTTATCTCGGTTACTCTGGATAGAGAACTGGAGCATCAGATTGAGATTATTTCAGTTAGTCCCCAACAACTATATATGTCAAAGCCATATAACATACCAGCGTTAAAACATAGTTTTAGTTTCAGGTTGCGTGGTGTTAATCAAAATGTATTAACGTACAACCATGCAGATTTGATCTATGATGAGCACATGTGGATGTTTTATGGACAAAAAGATAAACATCAAATGGATGTATTAATCAATGTTCAAAGAACTTTTTCTAAGGAAGATGTTATTCAGTTTGAAGTGTCTTCATTAAATGAGGATTGTACATACGAATTAGTTGTTAATCACCCCAATAATCGGAAAACAAAAATACATAGCAGTTCTAATGCACAACTGATAGAACATCGAATAGCTGATCTAGAAGATGAAAACATTGAATCAATGTATTTCATAGTTCAAGGGATGAAAGGATTAGGATTTTCAATGAAACGATTTGATATTTGTTCATTTAGTGAACTATCACAAATCAATTTATATCAACTTAAAGATCAAAAACCAATTGTTCATAATCATGTCTTTAGGATCCAAAAAGAATTAAGAGATTTATTAGATTATGAATATATAGATATTCATGTAGAAGGACTAACCAAAGGCTCTGATCTCAAGGTTCTCCTTGATGAAAATGAAATTGAAATGGAGATCGAACAAAAATTTCCAGAAAAGAAGTATCGCAACATGAATGGAGTTTATCGTTTTAGAAGCAATAGAAAAGAACATGTTCTTTTAGCTGTTGAATCTCATTCAAGCAAAATGAGAGTACATGAAATTCGTTTAACTAATAACCAAAACTACCCAAAATACGCAGAGTCAATACGCTACAAGGAGGATGATTATGAAGAAAACTAATGATTTCTTTAAAGATGGATTTTTCGATTGGCAATCAACGAAGAGAAAAGAAATAAGAGAGAAACAGCAATATAATGAGAAACTATATTGGGGTGATTTTACACGTGAATTTGTCGATGAAACAATTTTACCCGATTGGGCTATTGGGCCATTTAGCAAACACAATCAACCTGTTTTCGAACCTGATCAAGCATCGTGGGATATAGGTCACATCAGTGGTGGAGTTCATAATGGAACAATTATTAAGCATGACGATTATATGTACTATATCTATCGCGGTGAGATGCCACATGAATTAATCGCACATATGGAAAACTCGAGCCCGATTGAAGTTATCACAGACTACATATGTGATATTGGCATTGCAAGATCGAAAGATGGTATTCATTTTGAACGTTTTTCTGGTCCACTGTTTAGGAAAAATGGCGATGAAAAATACAGTTTTGAAGATGTTAATTGTGTAAAGTATCAAGATGCATTTTACCTCTTTTGTAATCGATGGAATTTTAATGAACCACTGAATACAAAAGAGTCAGGTGTTGTTCTGTCTATGAGTAAGGATCTCATCAACTGGACTAAGCCAATACTGGTATTCGAAAATAATGAAAATATGCATCGCAATGCTTGTGTGGTACAATCGCCTGATAATGAAGCGGTTAAGATAAATGGGAAATTTGTGATGTATCTCAATAATTTTTTGATTGCATATTCTGAAGATATGATTCATTGGACATCAAAAGTTTCAAAACATCGCTGGCCAGGTGGAGAAGGTTGTTTTGCTCTAACTAATCATCGCGG
>JAVFAR010000156.1:0-5701 GCA_034002365.1 Trichloromonas sp. | reverse complement strand
AAAAGATCGTCTTCAAACTTGGGGAGCTGTCCGGTCCCCGTCATGGAGTCCCTGTTTACCATAAGGGGCGGCAAAATTTCAACATATTTGTGCTCGCCCGTATGCAGGTCGAGCATGAAATTAATCAGTGCCCGTTCCAGCTTGGCGGCCGCCCCCCGGTAGAGGGTAAAGCGGGTGCCGGTGATCTTAGTCCCTCGTTCGAAGTCGAGGATGCCCAGCCCCTCGCCGATATCCCAATGGGCTTTCGGCTCGAAATCGAAGGTCGGCAAATCCCCCCAGCGCTTGACTTCGCGGTTGTCCGTTTCGGAGGCGCCCACCGGCGTCTCTTCGTGAGGAACGTTGGGAATCCGCAGCAGCAGCCCCTGGAGGTTTTCCTCCACCGACTTGAGTTCGTCGTCGAGGGTCTTGATTTGCGCCGAGACCTCTTTCATGCGGCCGATCTCGCCTTGGACCTGCCCCTTGTCCTTGGTCTGGCCGATGACGGCGGAAACCCGGTTCTTCTCGGCTTTGAGCGCTTCCGATTCGCCGAGCAGCTCGCGCCGGCGCCGGTCGAGATCGGTGAAAGCCGCCAGGTTGGCTTCCTCGCCCCGGGTCGCCAGGCGGCGCTGGGCCTCTTCGAGATTGTCCCGCAGATATTTCGGATCGAGCATGGTCGTCCCTCGGCTATCAGAACAGAATGTTGTGCGAAAACGAGAGGGGATTTGTACCACCCTTCCCCCGCTCCGTCAACCGGCGAATGCGGCACCTAGCCCCGGCCGAAACCGAAGCGCCCCGGCCCGATGAAGAGCAAACCGAAGAAAACGAAACCGAGTTCGATGGCATGGGAGGCGACCTGCAAACCGTCGCCGCGCTGCAGATGCATGGTCGCCGCCACCGCCATGGTGCCGAGGAGGAGCAGGCAGGCGGGGCGGAAAACCACGCCGAGGATCAGGCAGGCACCGCCGAAAAACTCGCTGAGCGCCGCCATCATCCCCCATAAGACGGGGATGACGTGAACGCCGAGATAGCCCATGGCCGTCCCCAGGGACTCCCACTTGACCGGGCCGCCCATCAGCTTGGGCCAGCCGTGGAAAAGGAACATGGCGCCGACGCCAAGGCGCAGCACCAGCAGGCCGAAATCGCGATATCTGCCGAGAACAGACCACATAAGCCAGGACTCCTTTGTTCAGATGATGCCGTGCAGCGGCCCGCCGGGGGCGCCGAGGGCGTCGACCCGCTCTTCGACGGCGGGATCTTCGAGCAGCGGCGGGGCGTGGTGGGGCTTTCGGCGGGCGTCGATGACCAGCGCGCCCCGGCAGCCCCAGTGTCGGGCCAGGGTTTCGCCGCCGACGCCGTAGATGTCGCCGGCGGGATTGGAGCGGGTGAAGGTCGTCCACAGCCAGTTGTCGAGGGTACGGGCAGCGAATTCGCTGTCGTCGCCGATGACCACCAGCGGAAAACGGTTGATGGGATGGTCGTCGCCGAAAAAGCGGCAGAAGGCCTCGATGGCGGCATCTTCCCGCCCCCGCGGTGAGCGGCATTCCGGCCCTTGCACCACCAGCACGCCGGGAAGGACGATGCGGGGGGCGGTAAAGCCTTCGGGCAGGCGCAAATCGGCCGGAATTTCCGTCGGCAGTTCCCGGCGCTTGTCGCCGCAAGCGGCGATCACCACCTTGGAGCCTTCATTGAAGCCGCTCCCCGAGTAGTCGAGGGTGTCGATGGTGGTGCAGGTCTGAAAGTGCACGTCCCGCCGCCAGTCGACCCGCTCCAGCACATGGCGGAAGAAGGCCGGAATATCGTGGATGTCGAGGGCGGGGTTGTCCTCGCCGGCGCAGATAAAGAGGTATTTGGCCAGCGACAGCTGCCCCTGGCCGAGGACGGCGTTGCCGAGGGTAAGCAGCTCCTGCGGCCGCTTTTCCGCTGCATAGGGAACGTAGCGTTCGCTGCCGACGGCGAGCAGCAGGGGATGGACCCCGGCGGCGTCGACGGCGTGGACGGCGCGGATCCCGGGCAGCACCGTCGGAATCAGCGGCCCGGTCAGTTCGTGGATGAAGGCGCCGAAAGTGGTGTCCTCCTGGGGCGGGCGGCCGACGGAGGTGAAGGGCCAGATCGCCCCCTCGCGATGGTAGACCCGCTCCACGCGCACGACGGGAAAGTCGTGGGCCAGGCTGTAATAGCCGAGATGGTCGCCGAAGGGGCCTTCGGGCAGGGTCTTGTGCGGGTCGATGGTGCCGGTGATGACGAAATCGGCTTCCGCCGGCATCGGCAGGCCGCCTTCCGGCGTGACCATGGTCAGTCGATGTCCGCCGAGGAGCCCGGCGAAGGCCAGCTCGGGCATCCCCTCGGGCAGGGGCATGACCGCCGCCACCGTCAGGCTGGGGGGGCCGCCGACGAAGATGTTGACCTTCAGCGGCACGCCCCGTTCGATGGCGGCGGCATGATGGACGCCGATCCCCCGGTGGATCTGGTAGTGCAGGCCGATCTCCCGGTTCGGCTCGTACTCGCCGCCGGAAATCTGCACCCGGTACATGCCCAGATTGGAATGACGGAGGCCGGGGCGCAGCGGATCTTCCGAATAGACCTGGGGCAAGGTGATGAAAGCGCCGCCGTCGTCGGGCCAGGATTTGAGCTGGGGCAACTGGTCGATGCTGGTGGTATGGGCGAGGATCGGACCACTGGAAACTCGGCGCGGCAGCAGATGCCAGGCGCCGAGGGGGGCGCGCAGGGCGGCGAGAGGATGCTTCAGGGCGTGGGCCGGGTTGACCTTGAGGGCGACCAGCGCTTCGATGGTTTTGAGGGTGTCGCGAAAGATGTAGCGGGTCCGCTCCAGGGTGCCGAAAAGGTTGCCGAGCATGGGAAAGGGGCAACCCCTGACGTTGGTGAAGAGCAGCGCCGGCCCGCCGGCGCGGTAGACCCGGCGCTGGATGGCGCCGATTTCGAGATTGGCGTCGACCTCGGCGTCGATGCGCCGCAGTTGACCGGTCCGTTCCAGATCGGCGACACAGGAAGCGAGATTTCTGTAGCCCATGACATCCTCCATCCATTTCCGCTTATTCTTCCAAATCCGCGAAAGTATTGCACGATCGAACGAGAGCGGCAACCATAAACGGGGCATTGGAAACCGGTTGGCTAGGGGGATTGCCGCCGCCTGCGCTGTTCATCGCGACGCCGGTCGAGATACTCCAACTTGACCGGCACCCGCAGCCCGTCCATCATGAAGAGGAAACGGGCCTCCCCGAAGTCGGGCGGTCCAAAGCGGCGCGTGCCGAGACCGTTGGAGAGGCCGAAACCTTCCCGGGGCATCCCGAAAAGATTGACGGCCATGCGGTTGTCGCCGTCTTCGTCGTGCAATACGCTGACCGCATAAGCGCCGAAAGGCAGATCGGAAAATGTCACCTCGCAGCGTCCGTCGCGAATTTCCCCCTGAGCGCTCGCCCGGGCGCCCTTCTCTTCATCGGGAAAACCTTCCGCCGAAGCAAAAAGCCACACCCGCGCCACCCCTTGGGAGTTGCGAAACCCCGCCATGTCAACGGTCAACCGCCCCTCCCCGGCCAAGGCCAGGGGAGCGCTCTCCCGTGCCGGACTACAGGCGCAGACCAGCAGCCATCCCCCCAAGAGGACGAACAGCAAGGGGCCACCGACAAACTTTATCAAGCAAACCTCATCATTTTGCTTCATGCCGGTCCTTGTGCCTTTTCGAGTGCTCTGCTAGAGTTTTTCCAGACCGCGACAGCCGATGGTTGTTTTCGACGCCGGTGCCCCCTTTGCCCTTCCGCCATCAGGGATCTCTCGCCATGAAAACCATTGTCTTGTTCCTGCTGCTGATCCTGGCCTCTACCGCCTGCGTCGATCGCATCCCCCCTCTCTCTCCTCGCCGCACCAACACCGAGGCCCATCGCCAGGCCACCGACAATCCGTCCTGCCGGGAATGTCATGACGTCACCGGACTGCGTTCTCATCGCCCCACGGATAACTGTCTCGAATGTCACAAACTCTCATTCGGAGGGATTCAATGAAACCGCTGCGTTATCTTCTCCCGCTCTTGCTGGTGACCGTCCTCTCGGGCTGTGGTCTGATTTACGGTCAGATCATGCGCTCCGCCGAAGGGGCTGGAGAAATCCGGGTCATCTCCGGCGACATCGGCAGCCTGCGTCCCGGCAGCCGGGTGCTGGTGGTCGGCCCCTTCGCCAAAACCCGCGACGCCTTCTACATCTGCCGGGGGGAAGAAGCGGCCTACTTTGCCCAGCAGTTCAAGGAGAAAGGGCTTTTCCACTCGGATCTGCATGTTCGGCCCGGCTTTGACGACCCGCAACTGGCGGTGAAGGAGATCAAGGGGATGGCGCAGGAGCAATTGGCCGAGCGTCTTAGCCTCGACCGGAATCCCGATCTGATCCTTTTCGGCACCATCCTCTCCCGGGAAATGAGCGTGGCTCCCGGACGGGGCGTGGTTATGACGGTCAGCTACCGGCTTGAATTCTATGATCCGAAAACCCGGCAATCAACGACACTTGAAGTGAGCTCGCGGGATATCTTCGCCGACTGCATCCCCGACATCGTCGCAGCCCTGATGGAAAAAATCGTCCGACGGTAAACCCCTTCCCGAAACGGCGAATGACGATTATGTGTTTTTTCTAATCGCCATTCGCCGTACCCTTTCCGCCAAATGCCGGACCTCGGCTTCTTTACGCAACTTATCTCAAAAAAATAATTCAAATAAAATCGTGCACTTGCTAAAAGTCTTGGAATCAGAGAGCCTGCCTGTACCGAGGCGACTTATTGGCCCGATTCTGGCTAACATAAAGATTAGAACGAGGCACACCAGACCCACCGCATGGTCAAAGACCGGCCCGTCTGCCCTCCGGTTTCTGCCACATCCGGAGGCCTGATAATCGCGGGGAGGGGGCCAGCGATTATCCACCAGCCAGGCGGTGGGTCATGGTGTGCCGGTTTTTTCCCTCCGCCGACCCCCGCAACCCAGGTTGCCCTGCTTGCCCTCCCCTGCCGCTTTGGCAATTCGCCTCATACAGCTCCTGTATAAATTGTCCATACCTTTTTCTCTGAAGAAAAATCCCTTTGTATTCGAGTAGTTTCGTGAACAAAACCGGCCCTTTCCACCGCCGGCGAAAGCGCTTTTCGTATATTTTCACTATACAACGCCCCTTCCAAGAGCCCCCCTGAAAAAGCCTGAATAGAAGTTTTTATCTTTAAATTTCGTTAGGTTATGCAAAAAACATGAGAATGATCCAACTTTGGCACACTCCTCGCTTTATAGTCTGGCAACAGTTCGAAACTTTTCCGCTGCAAGGAGCAATAGATGAAAACCCCGGCTTCCACCATTCTTACCATCCTGATCACCCTGACTTCGACGACCGCGGCCTGGGCCGCCGATCTTCCGGAAAAATCCGGCTTTGGCCTTTTGTCCCTGATCTTCTTCGGCTTCTTCGCCATGATTATCGCCGCGCAGCTGGTTCCCGGCCTGATTCTCTTCCTCAGCGGGACCAAAGAGCTCTTTCGCAAGCGCGTCACCCATCGTTAATCCGTTTGCACAAACAGCAACACCCATCTTCTTTCGACAGGAGCACATCATGAAACTCTCGACCCGCATCGCCGCCGCCACCCTGGCTCTTTCCGCTTTCGCCGCTCCCGCTTTCGCCGCTTCGACCCGCAGCGACCACAGCGGTATCATCGTCTGGATCTTCCTCGGCTTCTGCGGCCTGATCGT
>JAVFAR010000155.1:0-5789 GCA_034002365.1 Trichloromonas sp. | reverse complement strand
TGATCACCTCCACCCCGGCGGGGAGGATGAAGCGGAAGGTGCTGTCGGGAATGCCCCGGTTGACCCGGGGGGCGCTGAATTCGATGATGGTCGAATTGCCGCTGGGGTCGAAAACGGTGCTCGACAGGAGCGGAAAGATGTCGCCGAAGCGCGCCGGACGCCCGGACGGAACCACCGCCTCGCGGTTGACCACCAGCAGCAGGCGCTGGATCATCGGCGAGGCGCGCCGGGGGATCAGCTCAAGAATGAAGTTGCCGTCGAGGTCGCGGTTCGGCTCGGCCCAGCCGATCTGAAAATCCCTTGAGAGGTTGCCGAGGCCGGTGAGAAAGGTCACCGGATCCTCGGGGCGGGACTGGGCGGCCAGCTCGATCTCCGACTGGATCACCTGATTGTTGTCGGGCAGATAGACCCAGACGGTTTCGCCGTCGGAGACGATCTCCTGGGTGGTGGGCTGGTCGTAGTCCCAGCGGAAGAGGGCCTTCGGCGCCCGGTCCCCGCGGTTGTGGTCGAACTTCACCAGCACCCGGCCGCTCCCGTTCTGCACCCGGTCGAGGGAAACGATACGGGATTCCTGGAAAAAGTCGGCCTCGAAGTCGCGAATGGCGAGGTCCTTGGGGGCATTGGCCTGGAAAGGTTCCTCGACGGCGCGGATCACGTCGCTCATGCCGACCCGCGTCTCCTCGGCCCAGGCCGCTCCCGCAAGCGCCATCCAGCAAAGTAAAGCCGTAAGCAGTAGGTGTTTCATCTTTATCCTCCGGATAAGTCGATGTTTAACGGATTGTCCGCCTTGGGGCGCATTCAAATACGCAGGATAGCAGAAGAGAAGGGACTGGGGCTACGGGAATTTCGGAGCCGGCCGACTCAGGCCATACGGCCGCCGGCGGCCCCTGAAAGGATCGCTTCCAGGGCGGCGGGATCGGGGAGGATCAGAAAGTGGCCGCGAATCACCTCGGGCAGGGACACCTCGCCATGGAATTCGGTCTCCACCAGCAGCGCCCGTTCCCCCATCTCCCCCAGCTCGCCGAGAATCCGGTCGAGGACCGCTCCGGCCATGTCCCAGGCCAACCGGGGGACGGAGGGGAGCAGCGGCATGCCGAGCATGCCGCCAAGGGCGACGAGATAGGCCGAACCGAGAATGTTGCCGACCTCCTTGAGGGCCGAGACCGCCATCTCGTCCAATGGGTCCGCCACAGGTCTGCCCAGCAGCCGCGCCAGCAGAGCGCGGGCGCTGTCGCCGGGGAAGACCAGCAGCAACGTGCCCCGGGCCGGGCCGTTCATGGCCAGCCGGATGCCCGCCACCTCCGCCTCGGCGCCGCCGACCCGTTCGGGGATGTCGCCGATGGCGATCATGGCGATGCGCGGCACCCGCAAGTCGATGCGGGTGTTCAGCATCCGCGAGAGGGCGGTGGCCGCGTGACCCATGCCGATATTGCTCACTTCCTTCAAGGTATCGAGTTGCGCCGGGCTCAGGGTCGAAAGATTCATGGGGAGACTCCGCTTCGCCCGCCGGACGCCGCGCTCTCGTCGAGCAGGCCCTGGGGATCGATGATAAAGACGATGCGGCCGTCGCCGAGGATGGTGGCGCCGCTGACCCCGGCGATGCGGTCGAGGGGAAAGGCCAGGGTTTTGACAAAGGCCTCGCGCTGGCCGACCAGGCGGTCGACCACCAGGGCGATCTTGCGCCCGCGCGCCTCGCTGACCACCACCGGGATCGTCCCGGCGACGGGCTTCGCCGGTTGCCGCAGCATCCGCCGCAGGGAGAGCAGCGGCACCAGCTCGTTCCCCAGCGGCACCACCATCTGCCGCCCCGAGGAACGGATTTCCGCCCGCTCCAGTTCCAGGGTGCGCAGCACCCGGGTAATGGGCAGCGCGACCAGTTCGCCGCCGCACTCCACCAGCAGCAGGCGGATGATCGCCACCGACAACGGCAAGCGCAGCTGGATGCTCGTTCCCCGCCCGCGTTCGGAAGCGATCTGCAAGGTACCGCCGAATTGCTCGGTCACCGCCTTGACCACATCCATGCCGACCCCGCGCCCGGAGGTTTCGCTCACTTCGGTGCGGGTCGAGAAGCCGGGCAAACAGATCAGCGGAAAGAGATCACGCTCAGCCATCCGCAGTGCCTGTCCCGGCGAGAGGAGTCCGGCGCCCACCGCCTTGCGGCGGATCTCCTCGGCGTCAAGGCCGCGCCCGTTGTCGCGCACCTCGACCAGAACCAGATCCTTTTCCCGGCTGGCGCTGACCAGAACCTCGCCGCGCTCCTCGATACCGTGATCGACGGCATTGCGCACCAGGTGCATCAGCGGATCGGCCAGAGCCTCGAGGATCGAGCGGTCGAGTTCGACCTCCTCCCCGGCGATGCGCAGGGCGACCTCCTTGCCGGTTTGCTGTTCCAGCTCGCGGACCATGCGCGGCAGCCGCCCGGTGATGCTCGCCAGGGGCATCATCCGCACTTGCAGCACATGGTGATGGAGGTCGGTGATCAGCCGGGTCAGCCGCTCCAGGCCGTCGCGCATGTCCCGGTCGCGCCCTTCGTTGTAGGCGGCCTGCAACATGTAACGGTTGGTGACGAGTTCCCCGGTGAGGTTGATGAACTGATCGAGCAGGCCGGTGCGCACCCGCACCGTCCGTTCCCGGCTCTGCCGCGCCGCCGGCCGAAGGCGCTCGACGACGCAGGAAACCCGGGCCACGTCGGGCATGGCCAGAAGGAGATCCTTGATCTCCTGGGGCGCCCGCCAGCTTTTCAGCCGCAGCTCCAGACGCGGCACCGCCCCCCCTTGCAGCAGTTGCCGCTCGTCCGGGTCGGCGTCGAGCACCTCCCCCTGGGCGGCCAGCTCCCGCAGCATGAGCAGGGCGCGAGCAGCGGGGGCCACCGCTCCCGACACCAGCTCGACGGCGATTTTCAGGACTTCCTCGCCGCTCGCCACCGGAGCCGTAACCGCCCCGTTGCCGGGAGCGACCGCCTCGCTCCCCTCTGCCGTCGGTACCGGTGCCGCCGGCTGCTGGGCGGAGGGTGGCGCGGCGGCGGAACCGGCGATGAAGGGGCGCACGTCCCGCTCCGGGCGCTCGGCGGTGAGATCGTCGATCAGCCCTTCGAGCAGATCGACTCCGGCCAGCACCCGGTCGATGGCGGCCGGGGGAACCGCCCCGCCGGCACGGAATCCGGAGAGGAAATCCTCCAGATGATGCCCCAGTTCGGCGGTAGCCCGGTAGCCCATGGACGCGGCCATCCCCTTGATGGAATGGGCTTCGCGAAAGAGCGCGTCGAGCCCCTCCCGGTCGTCGGGGCACTTCTCCAGCTCGACCAGCAGCCGCCCCATGGTCTGGAGATGCTCCCGGCTTTCGGAGAGAAACATATCGCGGTACTTGGACATGTCGATGGCCATCGCCGCCCCGCTCTCCTTGCCTGCCGCCTAGGCGCGTTTGGCGACGCGCCGCGCCGTTTCGAGCACCTTCTCTTCGCTGAAGGGCTTGACGATAAAATCGCGGGCTCCGGCCCGCACCGCTTCGAGAATCAGCGCCTCCTGACCCATGGCGCTGCACATGACGACGCGGGCCTCGGGATCCTCGCGGCGGATCGCCGTCAGCGCCTCGATGCCGCTGACCAGGGGCATGACGATATCCATGGTCACCAGGTCGGGGCGCAGGCGCCGGTACTGCTCCACCGCCTCGCGGCCGTCGGCGGCCTCGCCGACGACCTCGTGCCCCCCCTTGATGAAAAGATCCTTGAGCATGCCGCGCATGAACAGGGCGTCATCGACTATCAGTACCCTCAATCCCACTCCGATGTTCCTTTCCGCTTCACAGGCTTTCCAACCGCCCCAGCAATGTTTTGAGATCGAGCAGATTAATCATTTCCCGCCCCTGGGTGAGCACCGCGCGGATGCAGGTGTCCCGGGTCTGTTCCTCGCGCGTCGGCAGCAGCGCTTCCGGAGCGAAGGAAACCACCCCGCGCAGGGCCGTCACCGCCAGGGCCAGATGCGCGACCGCCGGGGAGAGGACGAGGACACGGGCGTCCCGCTTGCCGGTGGCGAAATCGAGAAAAGCGGCAAGGTCGAGAACCGGCAGGATACTGCCGTGAAAGTTGAGGGCGCCGGGCATCGCCGCCGGGGCCCGGGGGATATAGTACAGTGGGGGCGCCTCGACAACTTCCTGGATATGGGCGATCTCCAGGCCGTAGAGTTCGCCGCCGAGGCGAAAAGCAAGCAACTGCTCCATCATTGTCTCAGCCCTTCGCGCCGTCCAGGCGGAAGCGTTCCACCGCCTCCAGCAACTCTTCCGCCAGTTGCGACAGTCCCTGGGCGGCATCGGCCATCTCTTCCATGGATGCGGTCTGCTCCTCGGTCGCCGCCGACACCTCTTCCGTCGCCGCCGCGTTATCCTCGGCGATGCGGGCGATTTCCTCGATGGCGGCGACCATGCCGGAGGCGCCGTCGGTCTGCCTCTGCGCCATTTCGCTGATGCCCATGGTTTTGGACTGGGTGTTCAGAGCGGCGCCGATGATCGCCTCGAAGGCCCGGCCGGTATCGTCGATCGCCGCCCGCCCGGCATCGAGATCCTGGACGCTGGCTTTCATCGATGCCTGCACCTTGCCCGCTTCATCGCGGATGGTTTCGATGAGCAGGGTGATCTCGGCCGCGGAAGCCTCGGTCGAATCGGCCAGCTTGCGGATCTCCTCGGCGACCACCGCGAAGCCGCGCCCGTACTCCCCGGCGCGGGCCGCCTCGATGGTGGCGTTCAGGGCCAGCAGGTTGGTCTTGCCGGCGATACCGGTGATGACTTCGACGATCTTGCCGATCTTCTGCACCTGGGCGCCGAAGGCCGCCACCTGCTCGCCGTTGCTCTCGACATTCTCCAGCACCTGCTTCATCCGGCCGATGGTCGCCTGGGAGAGCTGGCCCCCGCGCTGGGCGGTGGCGGCGGTTTCGCTGGCCGACTGGGAAGCCTTGCCCGCCGAAGCGGCGATCACCTCGACGGAAGCGGCCATTTCCTTGATCAGGGTGGAACTTCTCTCCACCATCTCCGCCTGGGTTTCCGCCCCCTGGCTGATCTGCTCGATGGCCTTGGAGATTTCGTGGGACGAGGCGCTCATCTGCTCGGAGGTCGCCGAGAGCCCCTGGGCCGAGTCGGCGACTTTGACCGACGAGGCGCGGATGGCGCCGACCAGGGCGCGCAGGCTGTCGATGACCCGGTTGAGGGAGGCGGCGAGATCGCCCGTTTCGTCGGGGAAGGCGGTCTCCGGCAGCTTGACCGGCGTGCTCAGATCGCCGTTGACCAGGGCTTCGGCGCCGGCGTTGATGACCCGGATATTGGCGGAGAAGCGGCGCGAGAAGAACCAGCCGAAGAGCAGCCCGACGAGGATGGCGCAGGCGACGGAGAAGAGCTGGCGCCACTCCTCGGGAATCCCCAACTGGGGGACGAGCAGGTTAAGCCCGACGATGGAAGCGACCACCACGATGAACCCGACGATGAACTTGTAACTGATCTCTACACGCATCGCTCCACTCCTTGCGGCAATGATGCCGAATGATCCTCCAGCCGCCGATAGATCCGTTCCCGGGGAACCTCCCCATGAAAGCGTTCGCGCGCGGCACCAAAAAGATTTTCCGCCCGCCCGATAACGAGAAAGCCCCCGGGCGGCAGCGCCTGGGCAAAACGGTCGGCGATCCGTTCCTGCTCGGGACGGGAAAAATAGATGAGTACATTCCGGCAAAGAATCAGGTCGGCGCGGGGATAGTCCCCCGCCGCGAGCAGATCCTGGCGGCGGAAGCGCACCATGCGCCGGATCTCGC
>JAVFAR010000154.1:0-5855 GCA_034002365.1 Trichloromonas sp. | reverse complement strand
GCCGCCAATATCAAAAAATATCTGAAAAAACACCTCAACGAACTCAAGAGTCTGACTCGCGAGGAACTGGTCGAGCAGCGCTACCAGAAATTCCGGGCCATGTCCCGGGTCAAGGAGTAGGCACCGGCGTTCGCCGGCCGAGGCTCTTTTCTCAGGCGCCTCTGGACTTGCCTTGACCGGTCGCGGGAATGTCAAGGGGACGGTTGTATTTATCAGGGCGGCAGGCCGTTGGCTGCCGCCCTGGCTGTCTTGCGCGCTGGCGGCGTTTAGTCCGGCCCGGGGCGCAAGCTATGCGGGGGAAGGGGGGAGGATGAAATGAAGCGCTTGCCGCTGCTGCTCTTGGCCCTGACTTTGCTTTCCGGCTGCATGGTGGTTCCTTATCCTACATCGCCGGCGAGGGGCTGAGTGCCGCCTCCCGGTTCGGCCCGGTCGCTTATCCCGTGCAGCTGGGAGTGATGGCGGCCGTCGCCATTCCCGGCCATATCGTCGGGCGGCTCAAGGCGGCCGGGGTCGATGACGAACCGCCGCCGGGAGAGTCCTTGGCCGCCCATTTGGGAATCGATCCCTGGCCCTAACCAGGTTAAGACAATATGATGAATCGGATTATTTTTTGCCTGCTGTCGGGCGGAGTTTTTATGGCGCTGGCCGCCTGCGGCGGACCGCGCTACGATGTGCGGGTGCTGCATGACGAGCCGGTGCGGGTCGAGACCGGCAAGAGTGTTCCGGCGCGGGAACTCAAACCCTATCAGCGCCCCTACACGGTCAACGGCGTGCGTTACGATCCGCTGCTCGATCATCGCGGCTATGTGGAGGAGGGCATCGCCAGCTGGTACGGCGCCGATTTCCACGGCCTCAAGACCAGCAACGGTGAGATTTACGATATGCACGCCATGACCGCCGCCCACAAGACGTTGCCTCTGGGGGTCTTTGTCAGGGTGCGCAACCTGAGCAACAACCGCGAGGCGGTGGTGCGGGTCAACGATCGCGGGCCCTTCGTCAAGGGGCGGCTGATCGATCTGTCCTATGCCGCCGCCCATGCCCTCGGCGTCGCCGGCCCCGGCACCGCGCCGGTGCGGGTCGAGGCGCTGGGAACCCAGGTGCGCGATGCCCGGGGGCAGGTCAGTTATCAGCCTCTGCCGAGTTACGACATCGGCAGCTACGCGGTGCAGCTCGCCGCCTTCAGCCTGCCGGAGAACGCCCAGCGTCTCGCCGCCGAAATGAAAAGGAAGGTCGGCGCGGCCGATGTGCGCGAAGAGCTCATCGACGGCAAGCGTTTTTACCGGGTGCGCGCCGGCCGTTACCGCACTATCGAAGAAGCCGAAACGGCCCGTATCCGTTTCGAACAGATGAATTATCCCGGCGCCTTCATCGTGGCTTTCGAGTAGCCCGGCGCCTTTACCGCAAAAGAAAGCAGTTTTTTCGCATGTTCCAGTTCACCCTGCTCAACACCGATTCGGAAAGCGCCGCCCGGCGCGGCCGCCTGCAAACCCCTCACGGCGTCATCGAAACGCCGATCTTCATGCCCGTCGGCACCCACGCGGCGATGAAGGCGATGACCCCGGCCCAGGTCGAGGAGACCGGCGCCCAGATCATCCTTTCGAACACCTACCATCTGCATCTGCGCCCCGGCGAGGGGCTGGTGGAAAAGGCCGGCGGCCTGCACGCCTTCATGAACTGGAAGAAGCCGATCCTCACCGACAGCGGCGGCTTTCAGGTCTTTTCCCTGCCGAAAAAGAAGATCACCGAAGAGGGAGTCTTTTTCAAGCACGAGGTCAGCGGCAATGAGATCTTTCTCGGTCCGGCCGAGGCCATGGCCATCCAGAACGCCTTGGGTGCCGACATCATCATGGCCTTCGACGAGTGCATTCCCTATCCGGCGACCCACGACTACGCCGCCAAGTCGATCAATAAAACCCTGCGCTGGGCGGAAAACTGCCTGAAGGCGCACAAACGCAAGGATCAGGCCCTGTTCGGCATTGTTCAGGGGAGCGTCTACGACGATCTCCGCCGCGACTGCGCCAAGGCCCTGACCGCCCTGGATTTTCCCGGTTACGCCATCGGCGGGGTCAGCGTCGGCGAAGGGCTGGAACTGCTGAAAAAGGTCGTCGATTACACCGCCCCCTTCCTGCCGCAAAACAAGCCCCGCTACCTGATGGGGGTCGGGCTGCCCGAGGACATCCTCGAAAGCGTCGAGCGGGGGATGGACATGTTCGACTGCGTCATTCCCACCCGCTACGCCCGCAGCGCCACGCTCTTCACCAGCCGCGGCAAACTCAGACTGACCCATCGCCGCTACCGGCGCGACTTCTATCCGGTGGATGCTTCGTGCTCGTGCTATTGCTGTCGCAATTTCACCCGCGCCTATCTCCATCATCTGTTCAACGCCAACGAGATCCTTTCGGCGATTCTTTCGGCGATTCACAATGTCCATTTTTATCTGGACATGATGGCGCAGACCCGGGCCGCCATCGAGCGTAACGAATTCAAGGCCCTCAAGGCTGAATTCCTCGGGCGCTACGGTTTTTCCGGCGGCGACGACGAGTAAGGGGGGGCGTCATGTCCGAGCAGAGGGGGGAGCAGGCTTTCAACGTCGATCTCGCCCGGCGTCTGCATCGGGCGCTGACCGCCGACGCCACGGAACTCTTCTCGCTGCTGCAAGACCCTTCGGGCGAGGTGGTGCGAACGTTGCTGAAAAATCCCCGGCTGAGCGAGGAGCACCTGCTGGCGCTGCTCAAGCGCCGGGATCTGCCCGAGGATCTGCTCAAGGAGATTTCCCGGCTCGGCGCGACCGAGACGAGTCATCGTCTCAAGGCCGCCCTGAGCCGCCATCCCGGCACCCCGGGAGTGGTGCTGCAAGGGCTGCTCGGCCAGCTCTATCTTTTCGAACTGCTGGAAATCTGCTATCTCCCCGGCGTGACCCCGGATCAGAAGGTGGCCGCCGAACGCATCATCCTGCAACGGCTGCCGACCGTCCCCCTCGGCAACAAGCTGACCCTGGCCCGGCGGGGGACGGCGACCCTGGTCGATGCTCTGCTCAAGGAAGGGGATATCCGCCTGATGGAGGCCTGTCTGCAAAACCACCGCTTGCGCGAGGTCTCCATTTTGCAGTTTCTCCACGGTCCCGCCGCCGCTCCCGAAACGATCTCCTGTATCGCCCGGCATCCCCGCTGGCAACAGCGCCCCAACGTCCGCCTGGCCCTGCTGAAAAATCCCCGCACCCCGGCGGTCTGGTTCACCGTCCATCTGCCCCGAGTCACCAGCGCCGATCTGCGCGGGCTGCTCGCTTCCAAGCGCCTGGCCCCCGGCCAGAAACGGCTGGTGGAAGAGGAATTCGGCCGGCGCGGTCAAGGACGACGGTCATGAAAGCTCCTTTTTCCATCCCCCAGGGAGAGCGCATCGAATTCGTCCGCGCCGCGCTGGTACTCGAATTTCGCGAGCCCTTCACCTTTACCGAAGCGGTTCTGCCCGGCCTGCGCGGCCAACTGCGGCGGGCGGCGCGGCGCGCCGGTCTGGCGCCGGAAACATTCGCGGCGCTCTTCGATCCCCCCGTTTCTTCCGATCCTTATGCCCAGCGCCGCTATCAGCGTCCCGGCCCCGCCTTCGTTCTGCACCCGCCCGCCGGGTTGCCGCGCGAACTGGCCGCTGGCGAATCCCTCGAATTGCCGCTGCTGCTCCTTGGCCGGGGGGCGCGGCAGCTTGCTGCCCTCTGCCGGGTGTGGCTGGCGCTCGGCGAACTGGGGCTTGAGCGGGGGCAGGGGCGTTTCACCCTGAACGCGGTGTTGGCCGAGGATCTTTCCGGCAACCGCTTCCCGATCTGGTCCCTGGCTTCCGCAGCCCCTCTGCCGCTGGTGGTGACCCGCGCCGACTGGTGGCTCGACGGCCTGCCGTCGCCGGAACGGGTGCGTCTGACCCTGCATACCCCGGCGCGTCTGCTCGCCAATGGCCGCCCGCTCTTTCGCCCCGGCTGGGAGAACCTCTTCCCCTTTCTTCTGCGGCGTGTCGGTTCCATGGTTCACGCCCATTGCGAGGTGGAACTCTTCGACGATCCCGCCCCCCTGTTCGACGCCGCGCGCCGGGTCGAGGTGCTGGGTTCGCGCCTGCGCTGGCGCGACTGGCGGGTGCTGGAGGATGAAGAGGGGGAGGAATCCCGGGAGCTCGGCGGTGTCGCGGGGCGGCTCGATCTCGGCGGAGAAGGGCTGGCGGAGCTGCTCTGGCTGCTGCGGCTCGCCTCCTTGCTCAACCTGGGGAAGGGCGCATCCTATGGCGCGGGCTATTTAACCGTCGGAGAGGTTCTCTGAGTCTCGCCCTTGTTGGCCGGCGGTTGCCTGGTATGATTAAGAAAACCGGCAACCTGCGGAGGCGACCATGACCGATCTCTGGGACGAGCGCAAGAAGGCCCTCGAAAATCAGTATTTCTACAACGAAGAAAAAGAGAAGATCGAGAAGCTCAGGCAGGAAACCCGCGAACAGCTCATCCGCTCCCATTGCCATAATCGCTGCCCCAAATGCGGCGACGAAATCCAGCCCATGACCTTCCGTGACGTCCCCCTCGACAAATGCCCCGGCTGCGGCGGCATCTGGCTCGGCCCCAAGGATCTGAAGATCCTCGCGGAAAAGGATCACCGCACCTGGTTCGACAAGTGGTTCGGCGAGGAGAAGGAATGAGCGGGGAGAACAAATTCTTGAGGATTCACGCGGGGCGCTTCAGGCGCCCCGTTCTTTTTCAGAGTGGCGAAGACAGGACTTCCCCCTGATGGACCGTGCCCCGGTTTTTCTTCTTGCCCCCGCCGATTGCGCCGGTTATTTTAAAGCCCTTGAATATTCTGATGAAAATGGAGGGTGTTTGGGTTGATTTCCGGAGAAACGGATCACACCAGCCCCGAATATCAGGTGTGGCGGCTGAAAGGCGGTTTTCTGCCTGACTTCATGGCGCTCATGTTAAGGACGGATTTCTTCCTTGCGCTGGTCGCTTTCAACCGTGTCGGCGGCGTGAAACAGCGGATGTGCTACGCGAACCTGGCCGAAATCAGGCTTCCAGAAATTCCGACGAAGGTGCAAAAAAACTTTGCCCACCGGCGGCAGAAGATTCTGGCGAATATCACGGCGGCCAATGCAAAGCTGGCCCAACGAAAAAAAGATATAGAAAAAATGATTCTCGGCATTCGCCCGGTGGAAGCGCACTGATATGTCGAGAGGCCGCCAATACATCGAATTCGAGGGGCTGTTTTTGGAAAGCGTGTTGGGCATCTTCCGCATCATCCGTGGCTTTGCCGACCTGCGCGATTTGGCGGCGGTGTCCGTCCCCTACAGGATGGAGGTCGTCTGATGCCTACCTGCTGGATCATCGCCGGTCCCAACGGCGCGGGCAAAACCACCTTCGCCCTGGAGTACCTGCCGCAGGCGGCGGGCTGCATCCATTTCATCAACGCCGATCTCATCGCCGCCGGGCTTTCGCCGCTGGCACCGGAGCGGGAGTTGCTGGCCGCCAGCCGCCTCTTTCTGCGCGAAATCGAGGAACGAATCGCCGCCCGCGAAGAGGCGGTGATGAAAAAATACCTGTGAGGGCGGCATGAGCGAGCAACAGGTTCAAAATCAAACCCAACCCCCCTCAATCCCCCCTTGTCAGGGGGGAGGTTCTAGCTCCCTCCCTGATAAGGGAGGGCGGGGGGGAGGGTTCGCCTCCCTTTCTTCCCTACGATAAAAAACTGACTGAGCTTGCCCGCCAAAATCGCAGAAACCCTACTAAGGCTGAACTGACGATCTGGCGTGAAATCCTCCGCAAAAGGCAATTCGCTCGGTTTAAATTCCTGCGTCAGAAACCAATCGGTGGATATATCGTAGATTTCTACTGCGCG